>SVSL01000031.1 GCA_015064315.1 Oscillospiraceae bacterium | reverse complement strand
TATTATCCATTCAAAAGCTTGGTCACATTTGAATGGATAATATCCCACTCCTTCATACGCGCCAGCTGGCGAAGCTGCAAATATTCCGGATAATCCACAGCGGGACCGGAATTTTGGCTGCGGTGCGTCAAGTGGGTGTTTACGTAAAGGAATTTTTGTCCGTTCAGTTCAAAAATACCGTAGGTCATCAAACGCGCCGTTAAAACGCTGACCGCTTCGGTCGCATCCTTATCGGAATTGTAAATAGGCCCCGTCTTACCGCTCTTGTAGTAAGATTCGGTCATATTCAATGCCTTTTTAATATCCGCAGGAATCTCATCCCACGTCAAGGAATATTTGCTTTCCTTGGTGCCGTCATGAGAAAGATAGTTGGCACCGGAGGCAATAGGCTGCCCCAACACAGAGGAATCGTAATAGATCGAGCAAAACTCGCTGGTTGAAGCAGTATTGTTAATACGCTTATACTTGCCGTTGCTGACAAGAACCGAGCTCAGATAGGTATTCCAGTGGGAGCCGTCCTCCTGCAAGCCAAGCAGGGTGGGCATGTAGTCCTGAATTTGATCCGATACTGCCAGATAACGGTTCTCCTTCAGCGTAGCATCACTGCTCACTTCATTTTGCAGATTCAAGCTCATGACACGGATGTCACCAAGGTTTGTGCTGATTCCCACGTTCTCAGCCTGCGCGTCGTCCGGATACTCGGAAAGCGCAACGCTTCCCTTCATCAGAGGCGCGGCAAAGCCACAGGAAGCAAGCGTAGATACCAACATAGCAACCAAAAGCAAAAGAGAACAAGCTCTTCTCTGCCTCATAAAAAGTCTCCTCCAGTTTATTTTTTTAGAAAAGGTGGAAAAAGACGTTCTGAAAAAGTCATATTTTCGGTTTAATAAAAGGTCGCAACCTCTTGCGCGGGACGCACCGCAAACTCGGTACTCTTGACGTGAAGCACAGGTCCTACGCCGCGGTAAAGCTTGTGCTTTTCCAGGCGGATCTCGCCGGTGATCATTGCCCAATCCCTTGTTTGAAGGCTGTTGGACTCCTCGCAAACACAAACAAAGGGCTGGAAGGCGATATCGTCGGCACAGCAGGTCATCACGTGTCTGCCCGCTAAAAACGCCGCATCTCCCAGTTGCTTATCGCGCGCGATGATGCCCTTGAATTTCACGGTTTTGCCGTGATATTTTTCCATATCCTCGGAAAGATCCCGATAGAAGACCGCATAGTCGTTGTCTCCAATTTCGATTACGGGAGCATCCAAGTCGAAAGGAAGCGGATCCTCGATCTCGTCATATTCCACGTGACCGTCGGGATAATCGTAGGTGATCGCCGCACGGCGGGAGGCACTGCGCACGATCTTGTGGATCTCGTCCTTGTCGATCCCGTCGGGAGTACGGTTGAGAACGATCATTTCGGTGTTGGTCAGCTTATCCACCATCAGCTGGCGCATATTGGTGTTGTAGGCAACAAAGGTGTTGGCATCGGCAAACATCATTTCCTGATAGATTCCCCAGTTATCGGGAAGATTCTCATACAGGGTGTTGAGCATCCACATGCCGTTGTATTCGATGATCACGCGGTCGATCCTGTGCTTCTTTCCAAGAGCGGTCAGATTTTCCTTGTTGATCTCGGATTCGTCTTCGATGGTTTCCAGATAGATATTCTTGCCCCAGAAGCGGGAGAAATCCAGCTCGTCAACGCCCTCCTCACATTGCAGAATGAGGGTCTTTTCGCCAGAATTGAAACGCTTGTCCTCCATGGACTCTTGAATGATATGGGTCTTACCGCCCTCAAGGAAGCCGGTAAACAGATAAACGGGAATTCTTGAAGCCATTACGTTCCGCCCTCCTTAAAAGGCTACGCCAAAGAGCTTTGCCAGCTCGTCCTTGTGAATGCCCGAGCCGATGACGCAAAGTCTGCCGATGATGCCCGCACTGCCCTCGCGTACGTTGGGCTCGCCGGGAACGTAGTCAAAGTGGAGCCATTTTCCGTTTTCGCCCTCCACAATACCCTTGGAGCGCAGAATAAAGCCGTAGGTCTCCTGGTCATCCAGCGCGGTAAGAATCTTTTCCAATTCCTCGGCGCTGAACCGCTTGGTGGTCTCGGCACCGCAGCTGACAAAGACCTCGTCGGCATGGTGGTGATGGTGATGTCCGTGCTCATGACCGTGATGGCAGGAGCAGTTGGGATCGTGGCACTCCTCATCGTGGTGATGGTGATGATGCTCATGCTCATGCTCATGCTCATGCTCATGTTCATGTTCATGATCGTGATCATGGTCATGGTGATGGTGGCAGCAGCAATCGGGATCGTCACATTCCTCATCGTGATGGTGGTGATGATGCTCATGCTCATGCTCATGGTCATGGTGATGGTGATGGTGGCAGCAGCAATCGGGATCGTCACATTCCTCATCGTGGTGATGGTGATGATGCTCCGCCTCATGAGCAAGACGCTTCAGCTCCTCCTCAATGGTATCGCGGCGCTCCATGGCAGCCAAGAGCTGCTTGCCATCCAGCTGATCCCAAGGGGTGGTAACGATGGTGGCGGTAGCGTTGTGCTCGCGCAGAAGCGCAACCGTCTCGGCAATCTTTTCATCGTTTGCGCTCTGGGTATGAGACAGAACGATACAGCCCGCGTTCTCGATCTGATCGTTGAAGAACTCGCCAAAGTTCTTCATATACATCTTGCATTTTTTAACGTCGGCAACTGTGGTAAAGCCGTTGAGGAGAACCTCCTCGGCGTCAATTCCCTGCACCGCCTTGATGATGTCAGAGAGCTTGCCAACGCCAGAGGGCTCGATGAGAATGCGGTCGGGATGGTACTGCTCCAGAACCTGGCACAGAGCCTTTCCAAAATCGCCTACCAAGGAGCAGCAGATGCATCCGCTGTTCATTTCTGTCACCTCAATACCGGCATCCTGCATAAAGCCGCCGTCAATACCGATCTCACCGAACTCGTTCTCAATGAGAACCAGCTTTTCGCCCGCATAGGCTTCGTTCAACAGCTTTTTGATCAGCGTAGTCTTACCCGCACCCAAAAAGCCTGAGAAAATATCAATTTTTGTCATAGTAATCACCCTTTTTAAAATATTTTACCCTTTATTATATCTCTATTTTAGAAAAATGTCAATGTTTCTGCGCAAAAAAGCCTAAAATAAGCGCAAAAAATTGATCTTTTCGAGAAAGAAACGTTTCAGGTGGCAAGAGGAACAGGATTAATTGAATATCGGCACCGCCGCACCTCACGGTATGGCGGTGCTTTGGCATATAAAAACCAGACCGCCGAAGCGGTCTGGAAAAGATATAGCAAATAGCATTCAATATTATTTGCTATATTTTATTAGAATTCAAAAATACTACAATATTTTTAGATTACTAAGAGACTCATCATCAAAATCACAATCGATACAATTAAAAGCCACATTCCGATCAGCCCTAGTTTTTTATAACTGGTATCATAATCAAAATCATCCGGATAAATAGAAGATGCTTTCCAACACAGATCGAATAGTTTTTTCGGAGCAACCCAAGCAAACAGATGTAGCAAAAAAAGCAACAGTGCCAAACTGATAAACATCACTCCATCATTGGAGTAATTAGATACAAATCTGTTTATTACAAACACCGCTTCGATTACAAATGTAATTGAAAATATTGTCTTTAGTATATTCATTCAAACAAATCCCCTAAGCAATATTAGAATTTAAAAAACATTATAATGTGTTTAGATCATCTTCATTTAAAAGACTCTCCCATCAAAACCAGACTCCCGTATTTATATTTTACCATAGACACTCCATTGCTGTCAAGTATTGTAACAGTATTTCCCTATGCATCCTTTCTATGACAAAGGAGACGGCAAGCAAACACAAACACTGCCTTTTTAATGGATCACCAATTCAGTATTAGCCAGTGAAGCTATTTGCTTCACTTCATTCAAATCCAAATACCCAATAAACGTGGACTCCTCAAAGCCGTAAAGATTTTCAATCGTGATAAAAACACACTTGGGAAAAAGCCCGCCGTAAAGACAAAACCACCCCTTTATTGAGGTTGCTTTGTAGTAATCAATGCGTATAATCTCATTATAATATAGGTGCCAGATACCGGTGCTTTCATCGCTATATTTACTGCTGCAATGCAAATCCAATCTGTCATGTTCAATAATCAGATATTCATTCTTTGAGGATGACATTTTGAGTATAACGATCAATCCCACAACATAAAGTGATAAGAACAATCCTGCAACTAACAAGAATCTCATTTCTTGATAAATCAGAAAAAAGATCAGTAAAGGGAGAATACAAGGCAATAATATTACGTTAAGAAGTATCAGAGAAGGAATCAGTTGCTTTTTGCTGAGAAAAATCATTGGTATTTCTCCTTGCGTTTATTTTTCAAGATAAAACCATATCGCTCTGTCGGATAGGTGCTAAAACCGATCATTTCATTTACATTTTACCACAACAGAGCCGTTGTTGTCAAGCAAAACAGTGACATTTTCTTGTACCGCCCTTCTACAACAAAGGAGACGGCAAGCAAACGTCCAGCGTTTGCGCCGTCTCCCGTTTGAAGATCCTCAAGGCGCTGTAAAAAGCGCTTTATAGGATCTTCTTTTCGTCATGTTGCTTCGCATCCGAAATCACACCGACGAAAATCGGATTTCCATCCGCTTGCGCGGAATCGGTCATCCCTGTTGAAAGCATTTGATAAGGGCTTTTGTTGAAAAAGTGCCTCTTACTTGTTTGCAAGAGTGTTCTCGTAGGACTGGATCATCTTCTTAACCATCTGACCGCCTACGGAGCCTGCCTGCTTGGAGGTGAGATCACCGTTGTAACCCTGCTTCAGGTTAACGCCAACCTCGCTTGCAGCTTCCATCTTGAATCTCTCCAGGGCTTCCTTAGCCTCAGGAACAAGAGTCTTGTTGCTTGCCATTGCTTTTTCTCCTATTCTGAACGGTTCCTCAAGCATTATGTAAACCGTTCATCAAGGACAAACCGTTTACACAAGCCTTTGTTCTCCGCTCGTTTTTGATCTATATCATTGAGCGCGATTTGCTCGCCGCTCTGTCATTATTGTTGACCGCAAGAATCAAAATATGAATGGAAATACTTTGCAGAAAAAACGAGGCTTTATGATATTTTTTGTTCTGAATTTTTGTTTTTGAAAAGAAAAAAATCGCGTTTATTCAACAGACGCCGTCTCAATTCGCGCAATTCCAAGGCGACAGAGTGTGTTTCCGTCCGCTGCGTCTCCACGGCAATAGGCGATCAAAAGACAGCCGTCTCGGGTGGGAAACACGGCGGGATAGCAATAGCCTCTTGTGGGGTCATCCTCAATGATATTCAGAGGACCGTAATGTCTTCCGTCCGTGCTTTTGCGAATGACGAAGGGGGTTCGGTCTGCCGTTCCCGGAGCGCAGACACGTCCGTTATAGCGCGGAATCGGATTATAGATCGCATAGGTCACGCCATCCAGCGTCTTCACCTGCATGGGAGAAGGCGGCGATGTAAATTGCCCCGGTGCGGGCTGGGTGAAACGATCGATATCGCCCTTGGATTCGCTTTCATACTGACAGTAGGAATTGGTCCGCATCCAAAGATAGAAAGAACCGTCCGCTCTTTCCAAAATTCCGGGCTCCTGCAAGCCGTAGCGCGCATTTAAGCGATCCTTGGTGGTAAAATCAAAATCCGCCTTGAAGAAGCTCTTGCCGTCGTCCTCGGAGATCAGGAGCGTAGTGGTGTACGGCACTCTTCCCCCGGCAAGCAGCTGCTCGGTGGTAATATACGCCGCGGGAGCAACGAGTCTGTCATCCCTTGTGCGCACCAAGCGGTCGTTGTTGACCACGTAGTAATTAGAAGGAAAATCAGCTCTGCAACGCGCGGTGTAAAAATCGACGCCGTCCTTGCTGACCGCTCTTCCAAGCGTGGTGCCGCCGTCGGATTCCTTGATGAGAAAATAGAAGGCAAGGTCGCCGTTCTTTTGCTCCATAGCGGAAACGCTCATGATATTCGTCACGCCAAAATCCGAAGCTTTTGCGATGATACGCGATTCGCTCCAGGTTTTCCCCTCATCCGAGGAAACAGCCATGGCGATGTTGCAGCTTGCGTGGTCCTCAAAGCTATCTCCTTGATAACAGCTGTACGCGAACAAAATTTCGCCCTTTTTGCCACGCAAAAAAGCACCCTCACTGTTGCGGGGATTGCCTTCCTTGGACGGGATCTGATGCGTCAACGTCATATTCATATACTGCCTCCTCGGTGTCTTCAAGATTGGGCTTATTATAGCACAAAAAAACAGATTGTCAAGCACTTTTTGAAAAAATACACCAACAAAAAATTTATGGGTGCAGCTATTGATTTTTGTTTTTTTCGGTGCTATAATAATAACAACGGTTGAAAAAAACATACGGAACGGAGGATGACCATGTATTCCAAAAAATCACAATTTCCACGCGTTATGCATACAAAAATCGAAGACATGAAAATCTCCTCCGTATTGGACAAGGGCTTCTTTGGAGGCTTTGAAACCTCGCCCGAAATGCATTCGCATACCTTTTTCGAGCTGTTGTTCGCGCTGGAGGGAAGCCTGCGGATCCAGCTTTTGAACGGAAGAATCTTATCAGTCCCCGAAAAAAGCTTTTGTCTGATCCGTCCCACCGTCTATCACAGCACGCACAAATCCGAAAATCACAACAAAAAGCTTGCACTCGGCTTTCAGATCGAAAAGACCGATACCGGCATCAAGCCATCCTTTTACGAGCTTTGCAGCAAGAGTCTGAAAACCGCCGCGGACGAGCCGCAGGTGTTTGCGTGCGAGGAGCTCTATGAGGCACTTCACGCCTTTCGACGAGAATTCAACTCTTCCCTGCCCGCATCAGAGTCCTACGCATCCGCGCTTCTTTTGCAGTGCTACGTGCTTTTGTTCCGCGCGCTGTGCGACCGCATTGAGATCGCGGATGAAAACGAGGTAAAAAACTCTGCCGACCTTTCGGTATCCAGAAAGGTCCTCATTGACGACTACCTTTACCATCACTCGGGAGAGCCCATTACCCAAGAGGCTTTGGCTGCCTATTTGAATCTTTCCACACGCCAGCTCAACCGCATTCTGCAGCAGCTCTACGGAACCAGCTTCCGCCAGCTCCTCATCGACGTCCGCCTCCACAAGGCGGCACAGCTTCTTACCAACACCGAGCGTGCCATCGACGACATTGCCTTGTCCGTGGGATATACCTCGGTGTCCGGCTTTTACTCCGCATTTCAATCAAAATTTGGAATTTCTGCTGGAAAACACCGAAAAATATCACGCCATACGGGGAGAGATTGATCTCCCCGTCCTCTTTTGCAGCTTAAAATTCCGAAAACAAGACGTAAAATTCTAAAAAAAGGCGTATTCTGTCATTGTACAGAAGTTTTTTTTGCGCTATAATAATTTTTGATGATCATCCAATAAATTCCAAAGAAGGTGAATTGACGATTGCAAGCGGTTCTCAAAAAGACCACCTCGATTAAAAAAGCGCTTCCCCTACTGCTTCTTCTGTTGACTGCGATTCTGATCACGGTAGCCGCAGTCTATTTTAAGCAAATACCGTACCTGGTATTCCCGCTGTACATATCTCTTTTGGTGGGAATGCTGCAGGCAAAAGCCAATCGCTATGCGCATCTGGTAGGCTCTCTCAACTCCGTTCTGTACGCGGCAACCTTTTTGTATCTCGGATTATATTCCTCCATGTGCAGTGCGCTTTTCATCAACTTCCCGCTTCAGCTGGCAACCTTTATCCGATGGAGCAAGAATGCCGACGGAAGCTCAACCAGATTTAAAAAGCTAAAGCCAACCGCATGGATCCTCATGGCGATTCTCTTTGCGGTCTCCCTCGTTGCGCTCAACGCGATCATGGGAGCTCTGGGCTCCAGCTACGTGCTCTTGGATAACAGTCACGCTCTGATCGGCTTTTTCGCCACGGTTCTGTCTCTGTTTGCCTTTAAGGAATACTCCTATCTCATGATCGGATCGGGTACGCTGACGGTTCTTTTATACTTGGAAATGATCGCGGAAAATCCCGCGCAAGCCACCCATTTGATCTACGCAGTCTATACCCTCATCTGCATTGCTCGTCAGTTCTTCTCGGTCAGAAGAATTTATCAAAAGCAACAGGAAGAATCCCTCTAAAAACTTTCAAAAAAGGAGATTTTTATGAATCGCATCAAAACCGCTACCAAAATACTTACGCTTCTGCTCTCTATCTGCATGCTCCTTGCCGTTTTTGCATCCTGTGCCACTGAGGCGGCAGATACCCCCGAAGACTCCACCGATTCCGCATCCGACTCTCAGCCTACCGTTGAAGCCACCGAGGAAGAAATTGAATTTGAGGTTCCAGTGCAGAATTTCGATCGCGAAATGAGATGCCTTGGTTGGAGCAGCTCCTCCACAACCCAGTATTGCGGAGAGGAAAACTCCGATGACGCCGTGCTTCGTACCATTTACGAGCGCAACAAAGCAGTCGAGGAGCACCTCGGCTTTGAGTATTCCTGGACCTATGAAAACGGAAGCTACGGTCAGCGCGAAAACTTCTGCAAGACCATTGAAGCCAACAGTCAGGGCGGCACCTCCTTTGATGCCGTTGTCTGCTACAATCTGAACCCCGGTCTCATTGCCTCCAAGGGCTTGGCGGCAAATCTGTACGAGGGTGACTACCTGAACCTTTCGGCTCCCTGGTGGCCGCAAACGCTGATCAGCGACGCCATGGTAAACAACATCATTTACAGCGTGGTGGAAGCCAACGACTACGGTTTGTTGAAAAATATTATGGCAATGTTCTTCAACAACAGTATGCTGGAGGCGTCGAACATTGAAAGCCCCTACGATCTGGTTGCAAAGAATGAATGGACGCTGGAAAAATTCTCTATGCTGGTCAAGGATCTTTACCGAGACAACGGTGACAACGTTTTGGAAACCGCTTACGACACCTTTGGCTATTGCGGTGCAACGGCGGCAAAAATGGACTGCTGGTTCTTTGCTCTCGGCTTCCGTTATACCAAGGTTGAAAACGACGAGGTTCTGCATATGATCGACGTTGAGAGCTTCAGCACCTACGTGGATACAATGGTGGATTTCTTTGAATCCGACTCTGCCGTAAATTACGACACCGCACAAAATAAAATGTTCTTGGAAGAACGCGCGTATTTCTACAGCACCGGTCTTTTCCTGACCAATGAAATCGCACAGCATGAAGCCAATATTGATTACGGCGTTGTTCCGCTGCCCAAGCTGAACGATCAGCAAGACCGATATTACACCATGGTTCACAATACCCACGACGCATGGATCGTTCCCTTTGACTGCAAAAATCTTGACGAATCCAGCGCGGTATTGGAAACCAGCGCATACGAGGCTTACAAAAACATCGGTCCTGTGTACTTTGACACCTACGTAAAGCTTCGTTACGCTCCCGATGAAAGACTTGCCGAAATGTACGATCTGATCCGTGAATCGGTGGTATTTGACTTCTCTTACCTCTACAAGAGTGCTTATCAGACCAATCCCAGTGACACGGTAAAGAACTGCATCAACGATCCCACCAAGGAATGGGCAAGCGTTTATGCGACCTACAAGGATCAGTGGCAGACCAGCTTTGAGTCCTTTGTGGCACTGTACCAAAAGAAATAACACTGTTTTTATCAATCGGGCTTATCCCGTATCTTCAAGGAGGATTTCTTATGCTTCGCCCCGAATATCCAAGACCTCAGCTGCGGCGTGATCTGTGGCAAAATCTCAACGGTGAGTGGGAATATTCCACCGACCGTATGGACAGCGGCATGGACCGCGGACTCATGAATCCCAATGCCGTCTTTGAAGAAAAGATCAACGTTCCCTTCTGCCGCGAAAGCGCGCTTTCGGGCATTGGCGACAAGGAATTTTGCGACTGCGTTTGGTACCGCAAAAAGATCAAGGTTCCCGATGAATGGGCAGGAAAACGCATCCTTTTACACATCGGCGCCTGCGATTTTTACACCACACTTTGGGTGGACGGCAAAAAGGTGGGAGATCACCGAGGCGGATTTTCTTCCTTCTCCTTTGAAATCACCCCTTATCTGACCGAAGCCGAAGCCACTCTGACCCTGCGCGTCTTTGACGATATCCGTTCCGGGAAGCAAGCAGGCGGCAAGCAGAGTAAAAAGCACGGCTCCTTTGGCTGCTTCTACACCCGTACCACAGGCATTTGGCAAACCGTATGGCTGGAGGCGGCGGAAGAGAGCTATCTCACCGAGCTGAAATATTACCCCGATATTGATGCCAAGACCCTGACCGTTCACGCCACGGCGGACCGTGCCGACGGCATGACACTCAACCTCAAAGCGTTCTACGAGGGAAAAGCCGTGGGAGAAGCATCCTGCACCGTTCACGGCAGATCGGCGGTAGCCACCCTTCCCCTCTCGGAGCTGCATCTTTGGGAGTGCGGCGCGGGCAGACTCTACGATCTGGAGCTGACGCTGGGAAGCGATCGGGTTACCTCCTACTTCGGTATGCGCAACGTGGGTGTGAAGGACGGAATCTTCTATCTGAACGGCAAGCCCGTGTTCCAACGACTGGTTCTCGACCAGGGCTTCTATCCCGATGGGATCTTCACCGCTCCCTCGGAGGAAGCGCTCCTTGGGGATATTGAGCGTTCCCTCGCCATGGGCTTCAACGGCGCGAGACTCCACCAAAAGATCTTTGAGCCCGTATTTCTCTACCACTGTGACCGACTGGGCTACATGGTTTGGGGCGAGCACGGCAACTGGGGACTTGACATCAGCAAGCCCGAGGCTTACAAGGCGTTCCTTCCCGAATGGCTGGAGGCCATCAAGCGAGACTTCAACCATCCCTCCATCATCGGCTGGTGCCCTCTCAACGAAACACAGCCCGATCAGGACACCGAGTTCGTTCGTTTTCTTGCCGAAATGACGCGTGCCTACGATCCCACGCGCCTTTATATTGAGGCATCGGGCTACTGCCACGTTCCCGGCATTGCCGACATGGTGGATCTGCACGATTACTCCGGACGCGAACTGCTGGAGGAGCGCTACGGCGCCCTCTACCGTGGCGAAGAGGTCAAGGTTTACGTTCCCAGAAGATGGAACATTGAAGAATACGGCAGACCCACCTTTATCAGCGAATACGGCGGCATCTACTGGAATCCCGCATTTGAGCAGGATGATAACAAATGCGAAAACTGGGGCTACGGAAAGGGACCTGCCTCCAAGGAAGAATTCTTTGAGCGTTTCCGCTCCCAAACCGAGTTCTTTCTGTTCAATCCCCACATGGGAGCTCTCTGCTACACCCAGCTTACCGACGTGGAGCAGGAGCAGAACGGTCTTTACACCTTTGACCGCAGGGCAAAATTTGATCCCGCGCTCTTCAAAGCCATCCTTTCGCAAAAAGCGGCAACCGAAAAAGAGGAATAAAAGAAAATGCTCCCGCGATCTGTTTTGGATCGCAGGAGCTTTTTCACGTTCAATCACCCTTTTCACAATGGCAGGCATTGTTGCTTCCGCTTGACGGACAAGCACTTCCATAGGGGCAACCGATACATTTTTTTCCACTCTTTTTGGATTTCACGATATACGCCACGGCGCTACCGATTACCAAAAAGCTGATGACCACAACGATAACGTCTATCATAACATGAAAATCCTTTCAAACGTTTTTATTTATGCTTTTTTCAATTCGCGGTTCCTTTTGATGATCAATCCCGTAAGCACAGCGGCAAAGATCAGAACCAAGCTCCAGCCGAGCACGGGCATCCAAAGAGGACCAAAGCTCGCGTCGGTAAAGAGACTTCCAAAGAAGAACACCGTAAAGCCAAGGGTATAACCAACGCCAAGCTGCAAGCCAATCCCTGCAAAGAGCCACTTCTTGCTTTTAAGCTCGGCGTTCATCGCACCGATCGCCGCAAAGCAAGGAGGTGAGAAAAGGTTGAACATCAAATAGGCCAAAGCCGCCACGGTGGTAATTCCGAAGGTGCTTCTGATCACATCACCCGAGCCCTCCACCATTGCCAACTCATCCATATTGAAGAAGTTGCTGATGGAATAGCAAACCGCCAGCGTACCAACCACGTTCTCCTTTGCAATGAAGCCGGTGATGGCTGCCGCAGCCAGCTGCCAAGCAACCACGCCCACGATGGGAGCAAAGAGATAAGCAAAAGGAGTCGCAACGGTAGCCAGAATCGACTGACTTGCGTCGTCAACGGGACGGAAGGACCAGCTGAAGGTCTGCATCAGCTGTACTACAAAGTTACAAACAAGAATAATCGTTCCTGCCTTTACGATATAAGACCATCCGCGCTGGCACATAGAGCCAAACGCCTTGCCAAAGCTGGGAGCCTTGTATTCGGGAAGCTCAATGATAAAGAAGGACTTTTTCTTTCTGTTCCCCGTCAGGGCGTTGACCAGAAGCGCACACAAAAGGATCAGGAAAATTCCTACGAAGTACATTAAGGTTCCTACCCAAGCGGCGTCCTCAAAGAACGCACCTGCAAACAAAGCGATAACGGGAAGCTTTGCGCCACAGGGCATGAAAGGGGCAAGCATGGCAGTCGCGCGACGCTCGCGCTCGTTGCGGATGGTTCTGCACGCCATAACGCCGGGAATGGCACACCCCGTGCCGATTACGAAGGGGATCACCGATTTACCGGAAAGACCAACCTTTTTGAAGATGGGATCCAGCACAACGGTGGCGCGTGCCATGTATCCGCAATCCTCCAGAAGAGCAATCATGAAGTACATGACCATAACCAAAGGCAAGAAGCCTACGACAGCACCAACACCGCCGATAATACCGTCAACCACAATGGAAATCAAAAGCGGATTTGCCGTCTCCATAAGTCCGCCAACCCATTCGCCAAAGGCATCGATCAAGGTAACCAAGCCGGGAATTACCAGCTCGTTCTCTGCGCCCTCATTGAAAACGTATCCCTCTGCGATCCAGGGACCAAGCCATGCCTGAGAGATCTGGAACACCAGGAACATGATAACGGCAAAAATCGGAAGTCCCAGCCACTTATTGGTCAGAATCGAGTCCAGCTTATCCTGGGCATTCTTCTCGTTGGTGCGGACCTTTCTGTTTTCAACGACCTTTACGATCTGATTGACAAAGGCAAAGCGCTTTCTGTCAGCGGCTTCTACCTCTTTTTTATCGGTCAGATCGATATCGTCCTGCACGTAGGGCGCCTTCTGCTCCTTGCCGATAACGGCAACGGCGGCCTCCACAACCTTGTCCATGCCCTTTCCTGCGGCGGAAACAGTCTCCACAACGGGACAACCCAGCTTCTCGGAAAGTGCCTTGACGTCGATCTTGGTTTCTTTCTTTTTGTTGATGTCTGCTTTGTTCAGCGCAACGACCACGGGAATCCCCAATTCCAACAGCTGAGTGGTAAAGAACAAGCTACGGCTCAGATTGGTGCCGTCCACGATGTTGATGATGGCATCGGGATGCTCATTTTTGACGTAAGAGCTGGTAATGCTCTCCTCCGAAGTGAAGGGGGACATGGAGTAGGCGCCGGGCAGGTCAACCGCGATCAGCTCCTCACTTCCCTGATAGAGTCCCTTTTTAATGGGATGCTCCTTTTTTTCCACGGTAACGCCAGCCCAGTTACCAACCTTTTCGTTCTGACCGGTCAGCGCGTTAAACATGGTAGTCTTACCGCTGTTGGGGTTTCCTGCGAGTGCAATTCTCATATTGCGTTCTCCTCTTATGTATATTTGGTTTCACAGTATGCGCTGTGAAAATACTGCCTTTGCATTTGCGGTTAGCAACGGCTAACCGTTCGCCAAAAAAAATAATCCGAGGATTATTTTTTGAAGCAAGGATCAAACAATGATGGCTTCGGCAAGATCGTTGTCAATATTGTATCTGCCGTCCTTGATCGATACCACGCAGCTCTTTTTACGGCGTGAGATCACCGTAATCGGCTCGCCGCTGTAACAGCCCAAGGAAAACAGGAACGCATCCAGCTCCTCGTCGTTGGTCTCGATCCGTTGAACGATATATTCTTTTCCTTCCTCAGCTTGGCGCAGATTCATACCGTTCTCCTTAAAAATCGGTCTTTCCAATGGTGGAAAGCCTTATTCGGTTAGCCTTTGCTAACTGCGTATATTATACTCCTATTTTCCTGATTTGTCAATATTTTTTTGCATTTTTTTTGCATTTTTTTCATTTTTGTAATTTTGCGCATGAAATACAAGGGTCTCTATCAAAATTTGTTAATTTTCACATAGGTTCCCTTCTTCTGCAAAATTGCGCATTTTTGCTTGATTTTCGGTTATTTCATGCTTTTTTGCCTATTTTTGCACCATTGTTGACAGGACGTTAAAAATAATTATAATAAGGGTAGTTATTATTACATTAAGAAAGGATTTGCTCTTATGATGAAAACTCTTTATGACGTTGCCGTGATCGGCGGCGGTGTAGTTGGCGGAATGATCGCAAGAACGCTGTCCGCATACGATCTCAGCCTCTGCATTCTGGAAAAGAATCACGACGTGGCAAGAGGTGCCAGCGCGGCAAACTCCTCTATCGTTCACGCAGGCTTTGACGCCAAGGAAGGCTCTATGAAGGCAAGGATGAACGTTCGCGGCTCGGAAATGATGGAAGCCGTTTGCCGTGAGCTGGGTGTCAAATACCAAAACAACGGTTCTCTGGTCCTTGGCTTTGACGCAGACGATCGCACCACTCTTGAGGAGCTTTTGGTTCGCGGAAACGCCAACGGCGTAAAGGATCTGCGCATCATTGAGCAGGATGAGCTTCGCGCCCTTGAGCCCAACATCGCCAAGGAGGCCACCTGCGCCCTGCACGCTCCCACGGGCGGCATCGTTTGCCCCTACGAGCTTACCCTTGCCTCCATCGGCAACGCCATGGATAACGGCGCCGAGCTGTTCACCGAATTTGAGGTTTCCGAGATTCGCGACAACGGAAGCGACTTCACCGTGATTGCCAAAAACGGAAACGAGATCAATGCCCGCTTCGTCATCAACGCCGCAGGACTCTTCGCGGATGCCATTGCAAAGATGGTGGGCGACGATTCCTTTACCATTCATCCCCGTCGCGGCGAGTATCTGCTCCTTGACAGAGAGTGCGGCGGTCTTGTAAAGAACACCATCTTCCGCACTCCCGGCAAGATGGGTAAGGGTCTTTTGGTAACCCCCACCGTGGACGGAAACCTTCTGGTTGGTCCCACCTCGGTGGATCAAGAGGATAAGACCGACAAATCCACCACCTTGGAAGGGCTTTCTCTCATCCGCAACAAGAGCGCCGAGAACGCAGAGGGCGTTCCCTTTGGAAAGACCATTACCTCCTTCTGCGGTCTGCGCGCCGTGGGAAGCGTGGGTGATTTCATCATCAATATGCCTCGCGAGAGATTTGTGAACGTAGCGGGTATTGAATCCCCCGGACTTTCCTCCTCCCCCGCCATTGCCGAGTACGTACTGGAGCTGTTGAAGAACACCGATCTCGCTCTTGAGAAAAAGGCAGATTTTAACCCCATCCGTCCCGCAACCCACGCCTTCCGCGAAGGATCGATCGAGGAAAAGAACGAAATGATCAAAAAGGATCCCGCCTACGGTCGCATCATCTGCCGTTGCGAGGGCGTCAGCGAGGGAGAGATTCTTGCAGCCATCCGTCAGAATCCCCGTCCCCGAGATCTGGACGGTGTCAAGCGCCGTACTCGCGCCCAAATGGGACGCTGTCAGGGAGGCTTCTGCTCTCCTTACATTGTAGAAATGCTCGCCAAGGAATGGGGACTTCCCTTTGAAGCCATCACCAAGTTTGGCGGCGAATCGATCATCAACTTTGAGCGCACCAAGGAGGAAAACTGAGATGAAACAGATTGATCTTGTCATCATTGGCGGCGGCCCCGCAGGCATGAGCGCGGCGGTGGCAGCCTATGAAAAAGGCATTACCGATATTCTGATCCTGGAGCGCGACGTGGCATTGGGCGGCATTTTGCGCCAGTGCATTCACAACGGATTCGGTCTGCATCGCTTTGGCGAGGAGCTGACGGGTCCCGAGTACGCTTGGCGTTATGAAAAGCAGGTTCTGGAAAAGAAGATCCCCTATCTGCTGAACACCATGGTGCTGGATATTTCTCCCGATCGCGTCATTACCGCAACCAACACCGAAGAAGGCGTGTTCCAAATTCAAGCCAAGGCGATCATTCTTGCCATGGGATGCCGCGAGCGTCCTGCCGGCGCGTTGGCGATTGCCGGTGACCGTCCCTCGGGCATCTTCAGCGCGGGGACGGCACAGAAATACGTGAACATGAAGGGCTATCTTCCCGGAAAGAACGTGGTGATCCTCGGCTCGGGCGACATTGGTCTGATCATGGCGCGCCGCATGACGCTGGAGGGAGCCAAGGTTCACGCAGTTTGCGAGCTGATGCCCTATTCCGGCGGCTTGGCACGTAACATCGAGCAATGCCTCAACGATTTTAATATTCCTCTGAAGCTTTCTCACACGGTGGTAAAGATCCACGGCAAGGGACGTCTTGAGGGCGTGACCATTGCCAAGGTGGACGAAAACCGCCGCCCCATTCCCGAAAGCTTTGAGTACATTCCCTGCGATACCCTGCTCCTCTCGGTGGGTCTGATTCCCGAGAACGAGCTGTCCAAGACCGCAAACGTCACCCTTGACCGCATTACAAACGGCGCGGTGGTAGATCAGGACCGTCAGACCTCCACCGAGGGCATCTTTGCCTGCGGAAACGTGCTGCACGTTCACGATCTGGTGGACTACGTATCCGAGGAAGCCGAGATCGCAGGTGCATCTGCGGCTGCCTACATCCGCGGGGAAGCTTCGGAGCGCATCAATATTCCCCTTTCCACCGACGGCAAGATCCGCTATACCGTTCCGCAAACCATTACACAGAAAAAAGAGCTTCGCGTGTATTTCCGCGTGGCTGACATCTTCCGCAACGCCACCGTCAAGGTGACCGACGGTGACCGCGTGGTATACTCCCGTAAGAAGCAAAAGCTGGCGCCAGGTGAAATGGAGTGCATCACCTTAAAGCCCGATCAAATTGCCGACGCCAAGGCGCTCAAATTCTCTTTGGAGGTACAGTAACATGGCAGTGATCAGAGATTTGATCTGTATCGTATGTCCCAAAGGATGCCCCATGAAGGTAACCCTTGAGGGCAAAGAGATCCTGAATATTGAAGGCTTCACCTGCCCCCGCGGCAAGCAATACGCCATCGACGAATGCACCAGCCCCATGCGAACCGTAACCTCTACGGCGCGCACCTCGAACGGCGGCGTGGTAGCCGTCAAGACCGACAGAACCATCCCCAAGGAGCTGATGTTTGACTGCATGAAGGAGATCAACAAGGCGGTAGCCACTCTCCCCGTGCGCATTGGAGACGTTCTGATTGAAAACGTCCTCGGCACCGGTGCCAACGTGGTCATTACCGCAAATATGGATTAAAAACAAGAACAAAAATCGGCAGAGATATTGCTTCTCTGTCGATTTTGTGTTATAATGAAAAAGAAAAAGGAGGGGATGGAATTGAAACCAAGCATTCGCGAGCATCTGCCGGAGCTGTCTGACGAGAGCTACAAGCGTTTTCAAGCAAAGCTGATGCCAACGGTTTCCCTTGATCGCATCATCGGGGTGCGAACACCGCAGATCCGTCGGTACGCCAAGGAAATTTTTGAAAGCGCAGAAGCAAAAGCCTTTCTTTCCGACCTTCCCCACGCGTATTACGACGAAAACAATCTCCATGGAGCGCTTCTGGAGCGCATTCCCGATTTTGACGCCGCCATAAATGCCGTGGAAGCCTTTCTTCCCCACGTTGACAACTGGGCAACCTGCGATATGTTCTGCCCCAAGATTTTGAGAACAGAGCCTCAACGCCTGCTCGTGTTCATCCAAAAATGGCTTTTGAGCGATCACGTTTATACCGTCCGCTACGGGCTTGTACGCCTGACCTTTTGGTATCTGGATGCCCCCGTCTTCTCGCCCGAGATCCTTGCGCTTGCCGCGGCGGTAGAAAAGGAAGAGTATTACGTGCAAATGGCGGTGGCGTGGTTCTTCAGCATGGCACTGGTCAAGCAATGGGATGCCACGCTTCCCTATCTCACAGACCAACGGCTTGACCTGTGGATCCACAACAAGGCGATTCAAAAGGCGATCGAAAGTGAGCAGATCACACCGTCGCAAAAAGAATTTTTAAGAAGCTTAAAAAGGAAACGATGATATGAAAATGACCACCCTTTGTTATTTGGAAAAGGACGAAAAATACCTGATGCTTCATCGCACCAAGAAGGTGAACGACGAAAATCACGACAAGTGGATCGGTGTGGGCGGCAAATTTGAGGATCGGGAGAGCCCCGAGGACTGCATGAAGCGAGAGATCCTTGAAGAAACAGGGCTGACGGTCACGGACTTCCGTTATCGCGGCGTTGTGACCTTCGTTTCGGCTCAATACCCCACCGAGTATATGCACCTCTTTACGGTGACAGACTGGACGGGCGTAGAAAAGGAATGCGACGAGGGCGAGCTTGCCTGGATCGAAAAAAAGAAGCTTCTGACGCTCCCCATGTGGGAGGGCGACCGCATTTTTCTGGAGCTGATCGCAAAGGAAAGCACGCCATTCTTCTCCCTCAAGCTCACCTACCTTGGAGACAAGCTGACCGAGGCTGTGATGGATGGAAAGAAGATCAAAATCTGATCGCAAAAAAGAAGGCATCCGCGGATGCCTTCTTTTTTATTTACGCCTCGGGCTGAAGCTTCAGCTTTTCAATAATGGTTTGTGCCGCCTTGTCCATATAATCGTTTTCCATCAGCTCGATCATACCTCTGTCCACCAGAGCCGCCAGCTTGGGATCCATGGGGATGCGAGCCAGCAGATCGTAGCCGAATTTCTCAGCGATCTCCTCGATATGGCTCTCACCAAAGACCTTGATCTCCTTGCCGCAATCGGGGCACTTGACGTAGCTGAGGTTTTCCACCAAGCCAAGAACAGGCACGTTCATCATGTTTGCCATGTTTGCCGCCTTGCTCACGATCATGGAAACCAGATCCTGAGGGCTGGAAACGATAATAACGCCGTCCAAGGGGAGGGACTGGAATACCGTCAAGGGAACGTCACCCGTACCGGGAGGGCAATCCACCAAGAGAACGTCCACGTTCCAGATGGTGTCCTTCCAGAACTGCTGAACCGTGCCTGCGATCATGGAACCGCGCCAAATAACGGGCTTGGTCTCGTCGTCGCCAAGGAGCAGGTTGACCGAGATCATGTCAATGCCGGTCTTGGAGGAAGGAGGAATCATGCCGTTATCGTCGCCGTAAACCTCCACGTTCTTCATGCCAAACGCCTTGGGAATAGAGGGTCCGGTAATGTCAGCATCCAGAATACCAACCTTGTATCCCTCTCTCTGCAAGAGAACCGCCAGCATGGTGGTCACCAAGGATTTACCAACGCCGCCCTTTCCGCTGACAACGCCAACGACGTGCTTGACCTCGCTCAGGGCGTTTGCGGGGATCAAAAGGCTCTCCTGCTTTCTCGAGCCGCAGTTTGCGGAGCAGGTAGAGCAATTATGAGTACATTCTTCTGCCATTTTGTCTATCCTTTCCAGTAAGAAAAATTCATCCCTCTTATTATACACCGATTTGTGCAAAAATGCAAGCCCTTTTACAAAAAAGACCCCTCGCAATTGCGAGGGATCTGAAAATTTAAATTTTACTGTGCTGCGCCGGCATCGTAAACCGCAAGGATTTCGTCAAACTGAGATTTAACGGCATCCTTGATTCCTGCCCACTTGGTAGCCCAGTTGTAGGACTGAGGAGAAGAGATACAAGCGCGGAGCTCGTTATCCAGGTTGGTACCGGTAACTTCCTTGTAGATGTAGCAGAAGTCAAAGGTGATGGAATCACGGATTATGTCATACATACCTGCAAGTCTTTCGTCGGGAGCGTAACGTACCTTGAGGTTGGTCTCAAAGAATACGTAGTTAACCTGACGGTAGGACTCGGAAGCCATCAGCTCGATGAAAGCGGAGGAACAATCAGCATCCTGAACACCCTTGGGGAAGAACCATGCATCGTGGGTGTTGGGGATGTGGGTGTAGTAACGGTCCTGTTCTGAGTTGAACTTGGGGTTGGGAGCTACACCGTAGTCGATATCAAGGTTGTTATTAACCATGTTGGTGCACTGAGAAAGAACGCAGAGATAGAAGTATACGCGCTCTTCATTGAATGCTATGTACTGCTTGCTATCGGTAAGCATATTGTCGTTAGTACCAAACAGATCGGTGATGGCATCGATACGGTTACCGATGTACTCTACGTCGTCAACCAGTACCAGCTCACCGTTCTCCATGTTGGAGAAGCGAATGCCTGCGCCGTAGTACCAGCAGGTGATACGGGCACCGGTGGAGGTCATAACGCCAAAGACATCGCCGGCAACATCGCGCTTGCCGTCTGCATTCTTATCCTCATAGGTATCGGTGGTCAGCTCCTTGAGCTTTGCAAGAGTCCACTCGTTTCTGTCATACAGATCATAGGGGCTCTCAATGCCCTTGTTCTCCAGCATGGTGTTGTTGAAGAACACAGCGGACAGGTTGGTCAGAGTACCAACGCTGGCGTTATCAACCAGTGCAAAGATCTGATTCTTGTACATCATGGTGTCAAGGTATTCCTTAGGCCACCAGGGCTTTTCCAGATTGATGTAAGCAGTATCTGCCAGGTTTTCGCAAAGGCCCTTGTTTGCAACACGGTAAGGAACCAGGTTGTACGCAACTACACCGTCGATCTCATGACCGCCGGCAGCGTCAACCTCTACCATCTGTGCAAAAGCAGCCTTATCGCCGCTTACATAGCAGGGCTGGTGATCCCAAACAAAGGAAATACCAAGACGCTCTTCTACGGTCCGGTTTCTCTTGAGGATCGCCTGACCTACGGTAGATTCATCGGTCTCCTCTCTCCAGTGGTGATTCTTCTGGTTGTCAGCAGAAAGAATTTTGAATTCGTCTCCAAAGTTGAGTCCGTCGGGAACGTCGTCTATAATGTAGCCGTTTTCGTCCCTGATTTCACCGTCGTCGTCGATTACATTGTCGCCACTTGCCTCATCGGATGTTGCTTCATCCGTGGCGATGGGTTCGTCATCTTCGGTTGCGCAAGCAGCAAAGGTAGAGATTACCATTGCCAAAGCCAGCAAAAGCAACAAAAGACGCGTCAGTTTTTGTGCACTTTTCATAATTTTCCTCCTTTTGTTTTGTGCTTTTTAAAACCACGTGTATAGTCTACCATTTTTTTTGTTTTTTGTCAATAGTTTTTTTCTGAAAACGGATGCTTATTCAAAAAAAAGATTTCTTCCCCGAGAGGAAGAGATCTTTTATAAGAATTACTTGCTAGAGCCTGCGTAGATATCCAGCAAGCTCTGGAAGTTAATTGCAACGGTATCCTTCATACCGGCCCACAGGGTTGCCCACTGATAGGTTTCGGGAGCAGAGATGCAGTTGCGAATGCACTTATCAACGTCATCGGTAAGACCCTGACCAATGGTAGACTTGTACAGATATGCAAAGTCAAAGGTGATGCTCTCACGGATCAGATCGTACATCTGCGCCAGATTTTCATCGGGAGCGTAACGGATCTTGAGGTTGGTTTCAAAGAATACGGGGTTTACCTGACGGTAAGACTCGGAAGCCATTGCCTCGATGAATGCGGAGGAAACCTCCTCATCCTGCGTGGAACTCAGCAGGTACCATGCCTCGTGAGAGTTGGGGCAGTGGGTGTAGTAACGATCCTGCTCGGAGTTGAGCTTGGGATTGGGAACTACGCCGTAATCGATGTTGATGTCGTTGTTCACCATGTTGCTTGCAAGGGTAACGGAGCTGAGATAGAAGTATGCCAGCTCTTCCTTGAACATAATGTACTGGGAAGCAGGCTCGGTTACCAGAGAGTCCTCAGTGCTGAACATATCAACGATTGCGCTGATCTTGTTGGTTGCATCCTCAACGTCGGTATTGAATACCAGATCACCTGCAGAGTTTACGCTGGTGAAGCGGAGACCTGCACCGTAGTACCAGCAGGTAAGACGGGCGTTGGTGGAGGTAACAAGGCCGTAAACGTCACCGTTGGTGCCGCCCTGTGGCTTGCCATCACCGTTCTTATCGTAGTAGGTGTCCTTGATCAGCTCCTTGAGCTTGGGAATGGTCCAGTTGTTTGCCTTGACCAGATCGTAGGGGCTCTCAATGCCCTTATCGTTCAACAAAGTGTTGTTGAAGAAGATGCAGGACATATTGGTTACGGTACCAACGCTTGCGTTGTCAACCAGAGCATAGATCTGATTCTTGTACAGCATATTCTGGAGGAATTCCTCAGGCCACCAGGGTGCTTCCAGATCGATGTAAGTAGTATCGTTCAGGTTGAGCAGGTAGCCCTTGCTTGCAAGAGGATAGGGAGCGAGGTTGTACGCCAGAACGCAGTCGTACTCCTTACCGCCTTGAATGTCCGTCTCGCAGAGCTGATTGAACGCGGTGTACTTGGAGCCGGCGCTTTCCAGCTTCCAAACAACGGTAATGCCAAGACGCTCCTCAACGGTGGTGTTTCTGGCATAGAGAGCCTTCTTAACGGGAGCAGTGTCCTCTGCAGTTGCGTAGAAGTGGCTCTTCTGATCGTTGTCGGCCAGAAAAACGAACTCGCCGCCGAAGTTCATATCCTCGGGCAGTCTGTCCATGATGTAGCCATTTTTGTCCAGACGCCAGCCGTCCCACTTGCCGCCGTGCTGATAGCCGTCGTCAATCTGTTCTCCGCCGCCTTCGCCGTCGCCGGTTCCGGTGGCATCGGAAGCTGCATCGCCGCCTTCATCCTCAGTCGTGCAAGCTACAAATACGGAAAGAACCATAGCAAGAGCAAGCAGAACCAACAACAGACGGGTCAATTTTGTCGTGTTTTTCATAATTTTTCTCCTTTCGTTTTTTTATTTAAAAAACACTGTATACATTATAACAAATAAACAGATAGATGTCAAGGGTTTTTCCACAAAAAAAGAAAAAATATCGATATTTTCCGCACGTTCTCCTTTTTCAAAAAGCAACACCAAATCACCTTTTTCAACAAACAAACGCGTTTGGGGATTTATTTTTTGTTTAAAAGGAAGAAAATGAAAAAACAAGTGAAAAAATTATCAAATATCTCTTGCATTTCGTCGCTTTTTGGATATAATAGTATATGTGAAAATATGCGCTTTTTCGAAAAGCGAACCAAAATCAACGGGAGGAAACACTCAATGAACAAGAAGCTTGAAAAACTCAATCAATTTGAAGGCGTAAAAGGCCCCGTGCTGACCATTGTCATGGACGGCGTAGGTCTTGCTCCCGACACGGTATCCAATGCGGTTGCCGGCGCTTACACCCCCAACCTGGATGCTCTGATGGCAAACTATCCCATGGTGACTCTGAAGGCTCACGGAACCGCCGTTGGACTTCCCTCCGACGACGAC
>SVSL01000001.1 GCA_015064315.1 Oscillospiraceae bacterium | reverse complement strand
GCCTTATGTGATCCTGTCGGTGCTTCCCAAGTTCCGGCAAATGGACAAGAGTCTGACCGAGGCGGCACTGGATCTGGGATGTACACCGGCCCAGACCTTCTTCCGCGTGGAGTTTCCCTTTATTTTACCGGGTGTAATTTCCGGTCTGATGATGAGCTTTACGCTTTCTTTGGATGACTTTGTCATCAGCCATTTCGTGTCCTCGCCCGATTTCAAGACCCTGCCGCTTTACATTTATAACCAAACGGCACATGAGGTGAAGTTCAGTATGTATGCCCTTTGTACACTGATCATTTTTGTGATCCTGTTCTTGCTGATCGCGGTGAACGTGGCAGGCTCGGCGGGTGAAAAAAAGAACCGTAAGAAGCTGAAGAGCAGCGTGAAGGGGGGAAGATGACATGAAAAGAAAGCTTAGTATTCTCGTTTTGTCCCTGATGACGCTGTCTTTCCTGTGCACGTCCTTCTCGGGCTGTAAAAAAGAGGATGATATGATCACCCTGTACGTTTATAACTGGGGAGAATATATCTCCGACGGCTCGGACGATACGTTGGACGTTAACGAGCGGTTTGAGATCTATTGCAAAAAAGAGCTGGGGCTCAACGTCAAGGTGAATTATTCCACTTATTCCAGCAATGAGAGCATGTATGATAAGGTCAAAAGCGGCGCAGTCGCTTATGATATCGTCATTCCTTCGGACTATATGATCGAGCGTATGATAGAAGACGATCTGCTGGCTCCCCTGGATATGTCGCTGATTCCCAATTATGCCAATATCTCCGAGGAATTCAAGGGGGATAACGTCTATTACGAGGGCGACTCGGACGAGATCTATTCCGTGCCTTATTTCTACGGTATGGTAGGCATCATTTACAATACCCGGTACGTTGCTGAGGACGAGGAGTCTCTCGGCAGCTGGGATCTGATGTGGGATGAGGATTATGCTGACGATATTCTGCAGTTCAACAACTGCCGTGACGCCTTTGGTACCGCGCTTTACAAGCTGGGATACAGCGTCAATGAGGCCACCGAGGAGCAATGGCAGGAGGCACTCGATCTTTTGATCGAGCAAAAGGCTGTGATCCAGGGCTACGTCATGGACGAGATCTTCAATAAGATGAAGAGCGGCTCGGCGGCAATTGCGGCGTACTACGCAGGCGACTATCTTTCTATGTATGAGGATAATCCCGACCTTGCGTTCTTCTATCCCAAGGAGGGAACCAACCGCTACGTGGACGCCATGTGCGTTCCCGCAAACTCCAAAAACAAGGAGCTTGCCATGCGTTACATCAACTTTATGTGCGAGACCGAAATCGCCGTTGCCAACGCGGAGTACACCTATTACGCCTCGCCTTTGACCTCCGTGATTGAGGACGAAGGCTATCAGGAAACCATGGCAGAGGTTCACGAGGACGCTATGGAGATCCTGTACGGTGAAATGGCATCCTCCGTGCCCACGGAACCTTATATGAATCTTGAGCCCGAGGAGCTTCAAAAGCTCTACTCCATGTGGGAAAAGCTGAAGATGGAGAGTAGCGTGGGGACGGGAATTTACCTTCTTTGCGGCTTGATCGTAGCGGCATTGCTGGCACTTTTGACGTATCATATCCTCAAAAAGCGCCGTTGGGGCAAGCTGTACGATTGAAAAATTTTTAAATAACCCAAAAAGACTTGCGATGATTTTTCGCAAGTCTTTTTCTTTTATTCTGCCTGAAAGCTTCGGAACAGGGTGTTATACTGATCCACAATCCGATTCCACGTGAGAAGATCGGCGATACCGTCGGGGGGCAGGGCGTTGCGAAGCTGAAAGGCGCGAACAGCTCCCTGCGTTTTTTCTCCATAGATGCCGTCCATGGGCGGCGCGATCAGCTCCCTGTAAGTATGCTCCAGCTCTCCGAGCAGATATTGCAGGGTCATGACCGCAAAGCCTTGGCTTCCTGGGGATAGCACCGTGCCTTGGGGATAAATGGGAAAAATCTCCACGCTGACGGGCGGTGCCGCAAGCGCGAGGGCTGCACGGTAAGCGTTGAAGAGCAATTCCCACGTTCTTTGGTCGGCAATTCCTGTCTCGGGAAGCCCGCGGGAACGCTGAAACGCGCGCAACGCCGCCTCCGTTGTACTGTCAAATACGCCGTCCACGGGAGCCTCGGGAATGTTCTCCTCGCTGAAATACAACTGCCGTAAATATCGTTGCAAATTACGGATGGCTTCCTGCTCGTTCTGATTTGGTGTTGGCAATACGATTCCTCCTTTGATTGTTTTTGGGGTGAGGGGGAGTTTCGCGCTCTGCGGAGCGCGACCAACGCTACGCGGCGTTGGATCCGCGCCACCTTTTTGAAAAAAGGTGGACGAAAAACTTTTCACAGAAAAGGTTTTTACTTTTTTTGAGGTGCGGTGCCTCTGTCGTTTGTTGGGTGACTGGTTTTTGTTAGTTTCTATAACAGACGGAATGGTACTGCCGATAGCATTTTGGGACCGCTACCCAAAATGCTCCACAAAGTTAGTTTGCGGTGACACGGAAATGATAAATTTTCGCGCAAACCCGTAGGGGCGATTCAAGAATAGATGAAATCGGGAATGATCCGGCTACGCTCTTTCGTCCGATTTTCCTCAAACCTTGTAGGGGGCGACGTCCTCGACGCCCCGAAAATAAAAGAATTTTCAATTTGCAACTGGCTATGATTGGTAGCCGTATAAAAAGCAAAATTTGTTGCTTCTCGGGTCGTCGAGTTCTCGTTGCGACTCGGTCACGCTCCCGTTCTGACACCACACCGTGGTGTCATTCATTACGCTCGCGCCGCTTTGCTACGTCGACCCCTACAGGCAAAAAATTCAAATCGCATCGATACGCCGATACGGAGCGAAGACCTTATCGTTTCCGGACCGTCGAGGACGTCGACCCCTACAGGCAAAAAATTAAACCGCATCAATACGCCGAACGTGCGTTTTTTCTCCGCGCAGGGGATATGGAAAATCGTTAGGAGACCCCGTCGTGCTACGCACGTCGCCCTCCCTATGGTCGGGTTCGACTACGCTTCGCTCCGCTCAGGGTGACACGGAAATGATAAAGTCCGCACAAACCCGTAGGGGCGCTTCACGAAGCGCCCGCCCGTACGGATTCGATATTTTTTAAAACGGGCGACCAATGGTCGCCCCTACAATCAAATAAGGCGGTCTTGCCGCGCGTTCGGCGGTTTGCTCCGCTCAGGGTGACACATAGACGGGATGTTCGCATCCATTCATTTTTATTCTCTCACTAACATCGGTGAGCGAGCAGGGTGGTGGTCCCTGATCGCTCGCGGGAGCTATTCTTTCCGTCTATCCGCTCCCTAACAAGTCACGGCAGGGGTGTCTGACGATCGGGACTAAAACATTCCCATTTTCTCTATCCTTCCAAAAAACTTTTCTGTGAAAAGTTTTTGCCCCGCTTTTTTTAAAAAGCGGGCGAGGGTGGAGGGGCGAGGAGCCCCCCTCGCGCTGCGGAGAGCGCGAAACTCCCCCGCGCCCTCCGCAGACGACGAAACTCTCCCCTTACTGTCCCACCTCAAATCCGGGGTACTGACCTTCTTGCAGCTGATTTCCGCGGTAGAGGGTGTTGTAGAGGTCGGTGATTGCCGTCCAGGTGGTGGATTGCACCAGACCGTTGGGTTCAAGACCTTCCAGACGTTGAAAGGCGATGACGGCTTCTTCGGTGCGCGGGCCAAAATAGCCTGTGACGGGAAGGGATGGGATTGAGGGATAGGAGAGCGAGATATAATTCAGATATTCTTGCAGAAGTCTTACTTCTTCGGCTTCCGATCCAATGCGCAGGGGATTCCCTTGATAGGGGACGGTAACCCCTTCGATGTATTCAAGGGGGATGGTGGTAACGATTCCCCGATAGGCTCCGTAGATTCGATTCCACGTTTGCTCCCCCACCACTCCGTCAACGGGAAGCCCAAAGGTTCTTTGCGCGGCGCGAACGGCATCGGCGGTGGTTTGCCCGAACACGCCGTCCACCGTGACGGGAGGAATGGTGTTGTAAAATCCCGAGAGATAATTGAGAAAGAACTGCAGATTCCGCGTTCCTCCCCCCGTGCTTCCAAGCTGAAGCGAGCCCGGATATTGCTGGGTGACCTCTTCAAGAGTGATGCTTTCGGCGTTCAGATCATTCAGCTTTTTCACACCGATGTAGATGTTTTGAATGGTGTACCAGGTGGATTTTCCAATGACGCCATCGGGAGTGAGATTGAAGATTTCTTGAAATCTTCGCACCGCCGCTTCGGTGTCTGTTCCAAAGATGCCGTCCACCACGGCGATCTTGGGAATGGAGGGATAGTTTGCCGAGATGCGGTTGAGCCGAAGCTGTGCCGTGCGCACGTCATCGTTGGCAGAACCCAAGCGCAGAGCCACCTCGGGGGCACTGATAGAGTTGCCGGCAATGGGGGCGTTTTGCACCAGCTCAATGTTGTCGCCATAGTAGTAGGTCAAAATTTCATAAGGGGTAAATCCTTGATTGGCAAGCTCCACCGAGCCCCACTGTGAGAGCCCGTTGCAAAACACGGTTGTGCCGTTGCAGTATTGGGCAAAGAGAGGCTGAACGCTTCCGCTTCTTCGGATGTAGTCGTTAAAAAGCTCGGCGGCGATCTCTCGGATGTTTTCAAAGATATCACGTCCGTTGACGAAATACTGATCATAGGCGGTGGAATTGGTAATGTCAAAATCGTAGCCCCGCGTGCGGTAATATTCGGTGTAGATGCGGCTCAGCGCAAAGGAGATCTGCGCATACATATTGGCGCGGATGGCGTTTTCGGGCCAGGTGGGATAAATCTCGCTGGACGCCACGTTGGCGATATAGTCCGGGAAGGGAAGGGTCACGTTCTCGGCATCGGAATCGGGCGGCCCCAGATGTACGGTAATGGTTTGGGGAATGGTTGGAAGATTGGGCATGACGGAAAAATCCTTTCTTCGGTTTTTGGAAATTACAAACCGTTCCTCTCGGTCTCAAAAAATCGGTTGTTTTCGTTGGTGTCGGGGAGTGCTTTGCCGTTCTCGGGCAGGGGGATCATATTCACAGGCTGAATGGCAACGATGCCGTCAAAGATGGGAATGCCGATAAAGGTCTGATCGGAATACCCCTCCAAGCGCACCTCTGCCACGTAGGTGGAATAGGGAATGGCGTTGCCCGCCACGAGAGATTCGGATTTTGGATGGGTGGGAAGAGAGATTACCTCGGTGTTCCCGTCGGGACCGCTGACGAGTGCCGCCACAAATTCGCCGCCGCCTTCGTTTTCGGGAGAATATTCTCGGATTCCCACCTGCGCCCCCTCCAAGGGGATGGCACCCGATGCGGTCGTGACGCGAACGATGAGATATCCCGTACCCGTGAGCTTGTTGTTGTCATCAAGATTCATTCCTTCTCCTCCTTATACGATCTTTTTGCGTGATTCTTTAGCATTCTATGCAAAAGGCTTCCAAAAGTTTATTTTTTGAACAGGCTTGCGTTTTTGACGGTTTTATGGTAAAATATTTTTTGTAAAGGAATGAAAAAGCGTACACGTTTTTCCAAAAAATGCCGTCTATATGGGTGAAGGGCTCTTTAAGATTAGCAAAGGAGGTGTCCCACCGTGGAATATCAACTAAATACCAAGCTGTTGTCCGACGACACGATTATCGAACTGTTTTGGGAACGTGACGAGCGTGCCATTTCTGAGACCGATCTGAAATACGGAAACTATCTGTTTGCCATCGCCTTCAATATTTTAAAAAATCGGGAGGACGGCGAGGAATGTCTCAACGATACCTATTTAAAAACGTGGAACGCCATTCCGCCTGCCAAGCCGCAGATATTGCGTGCCTTTTTGGCAAAGATCGCGCGCACCACGGCGCTGGATCGCTATGATGAAAGAAATCGTCAAAAGCGGATACCAGCCGAGCTGTGCGAGTCTCTGTCCGCCGATTTTGAGACCTTCCTGACCGATACCGATCTCGAAAAGGAATTGGAAGCCAAGGAGATCGGCAGGATCATCTCGGCGTATCTGGATTCGGTGTCGGATAAAAAGCTGTATGCTTTTATGAGCCGATATTTTTTCGTCATGCCCCTTGAGGAGATTGCCCGAAGAATGGGATGCAGCCTGTCATGGGTCAACAAAACCCTGGCATCCATGAAAAAGGAGCTGCGCGCAAGACTGGAAAAGGAGGGAATCGAGGTATGAAGAACAAGAGATTTATACAAGCGATGGGCGAGATCGACGATAGCCTTTTGATGCGCTATGAGAGGATCTCGCAGAGAATGACCCCCAAAAAATATAACCGCGTGCTTCTGTTCAAATGGGTAAGTGTTGCCGCCTGCTTTTGTTTGTTATTTTCTGCCGTATTTTGGATTTCCCAAGAGTCTGTTTCCGATTATGCCCAACATAACGTTGCCGGGCGCGAGGAACCGACCGAGGAGGTTACCGAAGGTGGAGTGATTGGTGGCTCGGTTACGAGGTATAAGGTCATTCGTCCGGAGGATCTGGCAAGCTTTGTGAAAAATGAAGCGAAAAATTACCGTTACTATATGGATGTTGAGCTGTTGAATATTTTTGATGTTTCTTTTTCAAAGTTATCCTTTTATGCGAATTATCCGGAGTATTCAAGTCCTGCTTTTTACAGATATTGTTTTGATGAAGCGCATCCAACGGCTGAGACATCCTGCTTTGAAGTAACCGTGGGGGGGATGACGGAGGAAGAATTCAAACAAGATAAATACGTAAACATTATGCCGTTAGAAACGGCGTTGGAGTATGAACATTTTGATGAAAGCTTGATTGATAACGGGCTCGGAATTGGTGATACTTACGTTCAAATCGGAAAGGCATATTATTATTTTCGTCCCGGCGAGACATCCCGAGGAATTGAAAGAATCATTTTCTTTGTAAATAATCGCATCATTTTCTTTTCCTTTAATTTCGATCCTTTTGATCTTTCTATGTGTTATCCCGAGGGAGATATGATGGATAATCTCTCTCATCTTTCCACCGCCCCCGCGCAGATCGACGTTCTTATTGCTCTGTGGGAAACAGCGTATCCGGAAAAGAGCGAAACAGATCTTGAGGAAAAAATTGCCCAAATTCCCTCCGATCACTACGAATCTTACCCCAATCAGCACGGTCGTCCTCTTTCGGCAACCCTTTACAAGAACGGGGAAGTGATCGAAGTTGACGTAAACGATCCGAGATTGGTCAGACTGATCAATTTCTTCAACGACGCGGTGAACAAAAAGAATTGCGCCTACGTGCAAAGCTATTTGTCTTGGAGCTTTCTGGAAAGCAACGTCAACCATCAAGATTTTCGATTGGAGCTGAAATATCAGCCCTATGGGGACAAAAAGCCTTCGCCTTACGGAACCGAAACCTCTTTGAGCGATACCATTGTGATTGCAGACGATATGTTTGTTCTCATAAACCACGAGCTTACGGCATACGGCAACGCCGAAAGATACCCCGTTTTAGCTGCGGGATTTACCCCACATAGCGCAAACGAGGCATCGTGGCTCGATCTGTTTGGGTTTTAATACCAATTTTCAATAAATAAAGGCTGATCTTAATGACTTTGGGAGAGAATCCCACTTTCAAATACAGAAGAAAAGGAGACGATTATGAAGAAAATACTTTGCTTTTTGCTTTCCGGATTGCTTTTGATTGGTTTTCCTTCGATTTTGGGTGCTTGTACCACACCGGAAGATTTACAGCAATCCGAAGAATTGACAGATGCCAAGGGATGGTTTCCAACTGATCACGAGACTGTTCTTTCGCTCACGGTTGCCACATATCCCGAAAATGTGGGTTATAGTCGTTCCTATACCACAGAAGGGAAGAAACAGGTGTTTGTCGATTATTTCAATTCCTTGGAATTGAATCAGAATTCAAGTCAAGATCCCGGTCAACTGAACGGCATAACTTATGAGATTGCATTCCAAAATGTCGATGGATCGACAACGCGTTTTTACCGATTGGGCAACTTTTTGCGTGAATCCGATGGCGTTTGGATGGAGATGAGCACGGAGCAATCGGAGCAGTTTGATGCGTTGATTCAAACGCATCTTTCTGACGTAGATGGACCTTTTCAAGCGACTGTTTCCACAAAGCATAGGGAATTTGAGATTCCCAGCTATTATATGGGGGGATATCATTTGACACAAAAAGGAGACTGGATGCACACGAGCGGTAGTGGAACAGGGAGCTTGTTTCGATCTGAAGAAAAAATGAACGCTTTGCCGATATTGAGCGAAGACGAGATCCTATCCATTCATTTGCCGGCGGATGCTTCTATTACTTATTTTAAAGTTATGGCAAAGGCGGATGGAGCGGTTCAGGAAGTCTGTTCAGGAAAAATTTGGGATGAAGTGAAAGACCTTGCGACAGGTGTTTGGTACGTTGTTTTGGGCGTTACTTTGCAGGGGGAATATTCCGTAAAAGATGATCGGCATGGACGGAGCTCTTTCCAATGTGTTTTTCAATATGTCGTAGAATAACCCCAAAAAGGGAGCCGACTTTCGTCGGCTCCCAAATTTTATTTTCTATCGTTTTTGATGGATCTTTTAGTCCTTCTCGGGAACGATCAAGCCGTAGCCGCCGTCCTTACGGGCGTAGACCACGCAGGTGTCGCTCGACTGGTCATCCTTGAAGACGAAGAACTGATGTCCCAAAAGGTTCATCTGCAAAATGGCTTCCTCTGCGGACATGGGCTTGGTGGGGTAGGTCTTGGTGCGGATGATCTCTTCTTCATCGGCAACGGTGTCGTCAAACTCCTCAACCTCGGGGGGAGGTGCCATGGTGGAGCGGAGTCTCTTGGCAAGGCGCGTCTTGTTCTTGCGGATCTGACGCTCAATGTTGCTCACCGCATCGTCAAGAGCGTCACGGAAGCTGTCTCCTCTGACCTCGCTGCGGAACAGGGTGCCCGCAGCGGAAATGGTAATTTCGATGTTTCTATCATTATGCTTACAGCTGAGCGTAACGGTTGCGTCAGGCTCTGCCGCAAAGAACTTATCAAGCTTGGAAAGCTTTTTTTCAATCAGTGCTTTCATGTCGTCGTAAACGTTCATTTGTCTGCCTACTACGGTAATCTTCATACTACGGACCTAACCTTTCTTTGTTTTTCGTGCGGAGATCCTCTCCGCATTTATAGTATATCACGTTTTTGTGTAAATGTAAAGATGTTTCAAATAAAATCTTTTAAAACAAAAAAGTTTGTGCAAAATGACGAAAAATGATGAAAAATCCATACAAAATCGTCATTGACATTCCATTGATTTTTTGGTATAATAAAAGGGATGGAATACCGATCAAAGGAGCGTTTTGAGATGAGTGAGATGCAAGCAAAAATTGAAAAATTGAGAAAGCAGCTGCTTTATCATGCAAAGAAATACTACGTGGAGGATGCCCCCGAGATCTCGGACTTTGAGTACGACAGAATGTACGCCGAGCTCTTGCGCCTGGAGGGCGAGCATCCCGAATTTTTTGATCCCGAGTCTCCCACACAGCGCGTGGGAGGCAAGGCGCTGGATAAATTTGAAAAGGTAACTCACACGGTGCAAATGAATTCGCTCTCCGACGTCTTTTCCTTTGAGGAGCTGGAGGAGTTTCTCCTTCGCGTAGAGCAGAGCGTCAAGGGGGCAAGCTATTCGGTAGAGCCCAAGATCGACGGACTTTCGGTATCTCTGCGCTATGAGAACGGCGTGTTCGTGCAGGGCGCCACCCGTGGCGACGGTTTTGTGGGCGAGGACGTGACACAAAATCTCCGCACCGTCTTTTCGCTTCCCATGCAGCTTCCCGAGCCCCTGAACCTCACCGTGCGCGGCGAGGTCTATATGCCCAGAATGGTGTTTGAGCGTCTCAATCTTGCCCGTGAGGCAGAGGGGCAGGCGCTTCTTGCCAATCCCCGGAACGCGGCGGCAGGCTCCTTGCGCCAGCTGGATCCCGCGGTAGCCGCGGCAAGAGGACTGGATATTTTCATTTTCAATCTCCAGGAGGGAAGCCTTTACCTTGACGGTCATGCGGCAGCATCTCACACCGAAACCCTGGATCGACTTGCAGCGCTGGGCTTTCCCGTGCTGGAGGAGAGAGGTCTGTTGAATGGATATGAGGCAATCGTCTCCCATATTCAAAAATTGGGAGGTCTGCGTGATTCTCTCGCCTATGATATTGACGGCGTAGTGATTAAGATCGACGATATTGAAACGCGAAAGCTCCTTGGTGAGGGAACCAATACCCCCAAGTGGGCGGTGGCGTATAAATTCCCCCCCGAGCAGAAGGAGACCCGACTGGAGGACGTGACCGTTGCCGTGGGCAGAACAGGCGTTCTGACGCCCACCGCGGTTCTGTCGCCCGTCCGCTTGGCGGGAACCACGGTCTCTCGCGCCACCCTGCACAATCTGGAATTCATCCGCGAACGCGATATTCGCATCGGAGACATTGTCACGGTGCAAAAGGCGGGAGACATCATTCCCGAGGTTGTCAAATCCCATCCTGAGCTGAGAGGTGAGAACACCCGTCTCTTTGAAATGCCCGAAAGATGCCCCTCCTGCGGCGAGCCGGTGTTTTACGATGCTGACGAGGGCGCGGCAACACGATGCACCAACAGCGCCTGTCCCGCCCAGCTTTCCCGTGGCATTGAGCATTTCGCTTCCAAGGACGCCATGAACATTGACGGTCTGGGACCCCAGATCGTGGAGGCGCTCCTCAAGAATCATCTGATCAAGGATGCGGCGGATCTTTATTCGCTCTCGGCTTCGCAGATCGCAGACATGGAAAGAATGGGTGAAAAATCTGCACAGAATCTCATTGATGCTATCGAACGCTCCAAGAGCGCGGGGCTGGAGCGCCTGATCTACGCCCTTGGGATCCGCAACGTGGGCGAGGTTGCCGCGGCGGCTCTGGCGGCAGAGTTCGGGACCCTTGAAAATTGCATGAAGGCAACCGCACAGGAGCTTTGCGCCATTCGTGATTTCGGACAGATCACCGCCGAGTGCGTGGTCAATTTCTTCTCCCATGAGCAGAATATCAATCTTTGTCAGCGGCTGATCGATGCGGGACTTCTCACCGAGGCGATTCAAAAGCCTGCCGACGATTTCTTCGCAGGGCTGACCTTCGTTCTCACGGGAACCCTCCCCACCATGACGCGGGACGAGGCGGCGGCGCTCATCAAGAACGCAGGCGGCAAGGTGTCGGGCTCGGTGTCCTCCAAGACCTCTTTCGTGGTGGCAGGCGAGGCGGCAGGCTCCAAGCTCACCAAGGCGCAGGCGCTTGGCGTCAAGGTCATCGACGAGGAAACACTCTTGGCGATGATTGAAAAACAATCTGCCGAGGCTTGATGAATATAAAAAAGACATCACAGGCCATTCTCCGTTGTCATTAACGGAGAATGGCAAGCATAAAAATTTCGGCAGATGGATTGTTTCCTCTGCCGATTTGTGGTATAATGGGATTAACGGCAAGCCTCTCCCTTTGGGAGAGGTGGCGGCGTAGCCGACGGAGAGGGTAAGATGATGGAGCAAGAGGGGGACATGGCTAAGCCTTGTGTCTTTTGTAATACAAAGGCGAAACTCGCACGATAAAACAATAACAGGAGTGCCCGACATGCGTAACATATATTTGAATGAATATGCTATAGAACCTATAACAATAAACAATCTTGACAAATACGAAGATGTTTTTTATTGCAACGAAGAATACTATATAATTACAGATGGACATCCTGCTACAAGAACGGATTGCATCGAAACCATAGAATACTCCATTGACGACATATCAAAAAACAATATTCACAATATAGGATTTTGCAAAAACAATGAGGCGGTAGCTTGTTTGTTTTTGATTGAGGGCTACCCTTGTGCAGACATACTGTGGCTCGGTCTTTTTCTTGTACATAATAAGTACAAACGAAAACACATCGGTTCGAAATGTATAAAAGCACTAATTGATTCCTTGAAAGAAACATCTATCAAGTGCATTCGTTTGTCGGTGCAAGACAATAATATCAGCGGTTTGTCTTTTTGGAAACATTTAGGCTTTTCTATCATTGCGGAAGCGAAATGTGAAAACTTTAAAAATCTCACAATGGAATATGTGTTATAATAGGAATCCCCGACAGATCTTTAAAAATCTGTCGGGGTTACTTGTTTATTTATTCCCCAATCTCGCAAACCATCCAAAGGTCATGGGCCACAGGATCCCTGCGGCAATGACCATGAGAAAATAACGCACGCCGCATCCGAGGTTGATACCAAGGAGAGCGTTCAAAGGCTCTTTCAGGAGCAGGCGCACCGCCAGGATGATGGCAACGCCGCCGATCAATTTCAAAATCTGCGCCCACCAGACGGCATCGGTCTGGAATTTCAACCAAAAATGATCCACGGGATAGAGAATGCACATGGCAAGCACAATGGCAAAGAGCTGGCAGGCTACCTTTTCAGCGTCGGCAAGATTGACCGCATCCACGTCGGCAGGGAAGGGATAGAGGAAGACGAAAAGCAGGTTCGCAAGGGCGAGCAACAGAACGCCGCCAATAGTGCCGTACATGAATTTCGGCTTTTCAAAGCATTTTTGAAAAATGGGATAGAGGAGCAATATCCACGCCGCACCGATCGCGAGGGAAACCAGCACGTCCTTTGGCGTGTGAACGCCCAGATACATCCGCGAGAAAGCCACGGCAAGAACAATACAAACGCCGCCAAGCTGTACCCATCTTGTTTTGGAGGAGCGGGAAATGCCTCCGTAGAGGGCTGTGGCGCATTGGGTATGACCGCTGGGGAAGGAATATCCCGTTGCCTCGGCGCGTGCGCTTTCTACAATGGGAAATTCGGGATCCAGTACCCAAGGGCGCGGGATGCGGAAGATCATTTTGAGAAATTGAATGCTCACAATGCCGGCAAAGCCCGTGAAGAGAAGATAATATCCTCTTTTTTTATCAAAGCACCAAAAAAATACGAGTGCCATGATCATAAAGAGAGTCTCCTCTCCAAGATGAGTCACGGCAGAGATGATCGCATCCAAAAAGGGATTGCGAAGATCTTGTAGAAGGTATAGAAAATCCATGTGTATACTCCTTTCGGTCACATAGCAACTGCTTTTACTGTTTTATTATATCCAATATTTTCTCTCCTGTCAAGAGGAAAAAATCAAAGATTTTCCAATTTACTATTGCATTTTCTTGTTTTTGTGGTAAAATAGAAATGGAAATTTTTATCAATGAAAGGATTCAAAAATTATGCAATACGGCTTACAGCTTTACAGCGTGCGCGACGTTGCCGCCGAAAACTATGAGGAGGCTCTGAAAAAGGTCTCCGAGATCGGATATTCCTTGGTGGAGACTGCCGGTCTTTTCGAAAACGCTCCCGAGGACGTTGCCAAAATGCTGGAAAAATACGGACTGACCGCCTGCAGCACCCATACCTCCATCAAGGAGCTGGCTGCCGACGTTGACGCCGTGATCGCCATGCACAAGGCGATTGGATGCAAGGACATTATCATCCCTTCCTCCAAGTTCAAGACCGCCGAGCAGGCAGATGAGACCATCAAAACCATCAACGAGCTTCAGCCCAAGGTTGAGGCGGCAGGTATGCGTCTGCACTATCACAACCACTCCAAGGAATTCTGGCCCAACGAGGACGGTCAGATCTTCTTTGAGATGCTCCGCGATCAGACCAACGTTCTCTTTGAGTTCGATACCTTCTGGCTTTTCAACGCGGGACTGGATCCCATCGAAATGCTGGAGACCTACAAGGGCCGTATGTATTTCGTTCACCTCAAGGACGGCTTTGCGCAGGATCGCAACGACCCCGAAAGCAAGCCCGTGGGCAAGTCCTTGGGATCGGGCGCGGCTCCCGCGGCGGCAGTTCGCAAAAAGGCCATCGAGCTGGGACTGACCATTGTAGTGGAGAGCGAGGATCTTTCTCCCTCGGGACCCGAAGAGGTTGCAAGATGCATGGACTTCCTCAAGGCAGAGGATGCCCTTGACGCTTGATGGCAATGGAGTACGGATTACAGCTGTTCAGCCTGCGCGACGTTGCTGAACAGAATTTTGACGAAGCGCTCAGGGTTGCCGCCGAGATGGGATTTTCCTCGGTAGAGCCTGCGGGATTTTTCGGAAACGCTCCCGAAGACGTTGCGGCAATGCTTCAAAAATACGGTCTTGGCGTTCCCACTACCCACACGGGACTGCGGGAGCTGACCGAGAACTTTGACGGCGTGATCAAAATGCATCGCGCCATCGGATGCAATACGCTGATCTTTTCCAGCTCCAAGTTCAAAACGGCGGCACAGCTGGAGCAAACCATGGAGACTGTTTTGTATTTTCGGGAGAAGCTGAAAAAAGAGGGCATGGAGCTGATGTTCCACAACCACATTCCCGAATTTTTACCCAATGCGGACGGGCAGATCTTTTTTGAGGAGCTTTGGAAGAGAACCGATCTGCGGTTTGAGCTGGATACCTTTTGGGCGTACAACGCAGGTCTTGATCCCGTGGAGCTGATGGAACGGCTGGGGGATCGACTGTGCTTTGTTCATTTGAAGGACGGCTTTAAAAAGGATCTTTTGCATCCCGAGGGAACCGGGCGCGGCATGGCGCTTGGGGAAGGGGAGGCACCCGTTGCGGCGGTTCATAAGAAGGCGATCGAGCTGGGACTTCCCATGATCGTGGAAAGCGGTGATTGCTATCCCACGGGACCTCTTGAGGTTGCCCGTTGCATGAACTATCTTCAATCCTTAAACACTTAAATAAAAATCACGGGCTGACTCATTGAGTCAGCCCGTGATTTTTATTGGGATTGAAAAATTACTTCTTCAAATTGCCTTCCAGAATTGCAAGCTCATCGTAAAGCTCTGCGGGAACGCGATCGCCGATCTGCTTGTAGAACGCCTTGATGTTCTCAACGTCCTCAAGCCAGCTCTCGGTGTCAATGGTGAGCAGGTCGCGGATGGTGTCAATGGTTACACCGTCAAGATCCTCAATGTTGATATCCTCAGCCTTGGGAACAAAGCCGATGGGGGTTTCAACAGCGTCAACCTTGCCTGCGCATCTGTCGAGAATCCACATCAGAACTCTCATGTTGTCACCGAATCCGGGCCAGATGAAGTGACCCTCAGCATCGGTGCGGAACCAGTTAACGTGGAAGATCTTGGGAGCGTTGGGGATCTTCTTGCCCATGTTGAGCCAGTGAGCAAAGTAGTCGCCCATGTCGTAACCAACGAAGGGACGCATAGCCATGGGATCGCGGCGAACCACACCTACTGCACCTGCAGCTGCTGCGGTGGTCTCGGAAGCCATGATGGAACCAACGAAGGTACCGTGCTGCCAGCTACGGGATTCGTAAACCAGGGGAGCGGTCTTTGCACGACGGCCACCAAAGATGATAGCGGTCAGCGGAACGCCCTTGAGGCTGTTGAACTCGGGAGAAATGCAGGGGCAGTTGGAAGCCATTGCGGTGAAACGGGAGTTGGGGTGAGCGCCGGAGGTGCCAACCTTATCGTTCTTATCGTACTTGGTGTAATCCCACTTCTCGCCTCTCCAGTTGAGAGCGTTCTTGGGAGGATTGTTATCAAGTCCTTCCCACCAAACGGTGTTGTCATCCAGATTGTGGCAAACGTTGGTGAAGATGCAGTTCTTCTGTGCGGTCATGAGCGCATTGTAGTTGGAGTGCTCATTGGTACCGGGAGCAACGCCGAAGAAGCCGTTCTCAGGGTTTACGGCATAGAGTCTGCCATCCTCGCCTACACGGATCCAAGCGATGTCGTCACCAACGGTCCATACCTTGTAGCCTGCCTTCTTGTAAATGGAAGGAGGAATGAGCATCGCCAGGTTGGTCTTACCGCAAGCGGAGGGGAATGCTGCGGAGATGTACTTTACCTCTCCCTCGGGATTCTCAAGGCCGAGAATGAGCATATGCTCAGCCATCCAGCCCTCCTTGCGTCCCAGGTAGGAAGCAATACGAAGCGCAAAGCACTTCTTGCCCAAGAGAACGTTTCCGCCGTAACCGGAGTTAACGGACCAGATGGTGTTGTCCTCGGGGAAGTGGCAGATGTAACGCTTCTCCTCGTCGCAGTCAGCAACGGCGTGCAGACCCTTAACGAAGTCAGCGGAGTCACCAAGAGCCTCGATTACGTTGGTGCCAACGCGGGTCATGATCAGCATGTTGAGAACAACGTAGATGGAGTCGGTCAATTCAATACCGATCTTTGCGAAATCAGAGCCAACCACGCCCATGGAGTAGGGAATTACGTACATGGTCTTGCCCTTGTAGGAGTTCTTGTAGAGCTTGGACAGGGTTGCATAGCACTCCTGGGGATCCATCCAGTTGTTGATGGTACCGGCGTCCTCCTTCTTGCGGGTGCAGATGAAGGTTCTGTTCTCTACGCGCGCAACGTCGTTGATAGCGGTGCGGTGCAGGTAGCAGTTGGGGTACTTCTCGGGATTCAGAGCCTCCAGCTCGCCGCTTGCGCAGGCTTCTGCGCGCAGGGCGTTGGTCTGCTCCTCACTACCGTCGATCCAAACGATCTTCTCGGGCTGAACCAGATCGGACATTTCCTTGATCCAGTCCAAAACGTGCTTGTTGTTGGTCATGATTTTTTGCTCCTTTTTTATGTTGAATTATTCAAAAAACAGATTGATCGGGAACAAGCCACCTTGTTTCCCAGTATATATTTTACAACATTTTTTCTCTTTTTGCAAGAGGGTTTTCAAAAGGTTACGATTTGTTCATAAATTTTAAGCGAAACGGTGGTGCTTTATGGAAAAAAAGCAGAATGTTTTTGCCAAACGCTCAAAAATGTGAATTTTTTCTTTTTTTGCGGATTTTCTTGAAAAAAATCTTGCTTTTTTCTATCAGTTATGGTATGATTAAAACGTTGTATACAAAAACCGAAAGGAGATCTGATCATGAACACCTTAAAGAGACTTTTGATCGCGATTTTGGCAATTTCCATGCTGTGCGCGCCGCTTGCCGCCTGCAAAAAGCAGGATGTGCCTGCCGTCACCGAGGAGCCCGCAACCTCCGGAACCGGAGAAGGGGAGGCGCTCGCTGAGCCCGTTGTGCTTTGTGACGCCGACAAGAGCTATTATAAGATCGTTCGTCCCGCCACCGCCCCCGAATGCGTGGGCAACGCGGCGGCTGCTCTGATGGATTATCCCCTGTCCAACGGTGCGCGCAACCTGAAGCTCAGCTGGAGCAGCGATAAGAACGCGGCAACCGATGCCGAGATTCTGATCGGCTACACCAACCGTCCCGAATCCCTGGAGGTGCTCAAGAGCATTGACTATGACGATTTTGCAATCGTTTATAAGAACGGCAAGATCGTAATTGCCGCTCATACCGCAGAGAGAATGGAAGAGGCTTCGGAATATCTTCTCAAGAACCTTCTTCAGATCCGCACCAACGAAAGCGGCAAGAAGGAGCTGGTATATCTTGGAGACTACGTTTTCAAGGGAGAGAAGAAGTACCTGTTCAATCTGGCAAATGAAAATCAGCTTTCCGATTACGCCATCGTATATCAAAAGGATTCCCAAACCCTCAAGAAGGCTGCCGAGGAGCTTCGGGACATTTTGAAGAATACCTACGGGGTTGAACTGCCCGTGGCAGACGATTCCGCGGCAGAGCGCGAATGCGAGCTCCTGATTGGCAACGTAAACCGCGCCATTGCAAAGGAGTACATTGAGAATGCGACTGAAAAGTCCATGTTCACTTACGTTACCGCGGTAAAGGATCAGAAGATTCTGATCGGCGCGCAGAGCGACATGATCACCGATTACATGATCGACTCCTTCTGCAACAAATACATCAAGCCCGATTATACTTATCTTCTGAACATTCCTGCCGATACGCTGGAGGTTAACAACGCAATTTCCTTCTCCGACAGCACAGAGCTTGCCGAGGGAGCCAATATGCGCGTGATGTCCTTTAACATTCTGTGCGAGCTTTGGAACAATCAAGCTGTGATCGAGGGACGCGAGATCCCCGTGATCGCACCGATCTATACCTATCAACCCGATATTCTGGGCTTGCAGGAGGTTTCTGACGCATGGTATGATGCACTGGATCCACTCTTGGGAGAGACCTATGCCGTTGTTGATCGTGTTACCTCGCTGGGAGACGTAAATTTTAGTCCCTTGCTGTACAACACCGAGACAATGACATTGCTCGATCATGGCGTAAAGGTCTTGCCTTATGCCAGCAATAATGCAGAAATCCGCGGTCTGCGTGTATTGTCTTGGGGCTATTTTGAGCGCAAGAGCGACGGTGCGCGCTTTGTAGCCATCAACACCCACTGGAATGTGGGATCCGAGGCATCGGATAATACAGAGCGTTTGACGCAGGCAAAGGATATGGTAGCGTTTATAGAAACCGTGAAAAGCATCTATAACTGTCCCATCGTTACCACGGGTGACTATAACAACCGTACGGGTCAGGAGCCTTATGACTACTACGTATCGGAAACAGGGTTCAAGGATGCAGGACTGAATGCCAAGGTGGTCAACCGTTTGATCAAGACCACGCATACCTTGTTCGCTTCGAGCGTTACCTCGGGCGCTGCCATCGACCACGTGTTTACCTCCGAGGAGTTTGAGATCCTTTATTATAATACTTTGTGTGATAAGATTCTTGCCGGTGCATCCGACCACTATCCCGTTTACGCCGATTTGAAGCTTACCAAGCAATAACGAAAAATATTACCCCTTAAAGGAGATTTGGAAATGAAGGCTTTGAAGAAAATTTTGATTGCAAGCTTGATCCTTTCTATGCTCTGTGCGCCCTTTACCGCCTGCCAGAAGGCTCCTGCGGAAGCAGAGCCCACGGAGGATGCTGCCGCGACCACGGAGGGAACGGGTGTAGAGACTCCCGTGGATCCCATCGTGCTTTGCGATGCAAGCACCAGCTATTATCGGATCGTCCGTCCCGCTTCTTCGCCCATTGAGGTTTCCGATGCGTCCAACGCTATCATGGAATATCCCGGCGAGAACGGTGCCAGAAATCTGACGATCAAGTGGAGCAGTGATAAGAACGCGGCTGTCGAGCATGAGATCCTGCTCGGTTACACCAACCGCCCCGAATCCTTGGAGGTGCTTAAGAGCATCGACTACGATGATTTTGCCATCGTATCCAAGAACGGAAAGATCGTGGTTGTGGCACACAAAGCCGAGAGAATGGCGCAGGCTGCCGAGTATCTTTGCAAGAATTTGCTTCAGATCCGCACCAACGAAAACGGTCAGAAGGAGATGGTTTATTTGGGCGACTACGTCTTTACAGGTTCCCAGAAATATCTGTTTAATCTTGCCGACGGAAACGCGATGAAGGATTACGCGATCGTATATCCCAAGGATTCCGCGAACTTTTTGAAGGCTGCCGAGACTTTGCAGAGCGCTTTGAAGGAGACCTACGGCGTTGAGCTTCCCATCGTTCCCGACAGCGAAGCCGAGCGTGAGTGCGAGATCCTGCTCGGAAAGGTTGACCGCGATATGGTGGACGCATATTTCAAAACCGAGGAACAGACGGCAATGTTTTCCTACGTAACCGCGGCAAAGGGGAAGAAACTGTTGATCGCTTCCCACTCCGATCTCATTGCCGAGTATATGATCCATTCCTTTATTTCCAAATACGTTTCCTCGAATTATTCCTATCAGTTGAATCTTGCCGCAGATACCGAGGAGATCGGTGACTCCATGAACTTCTCCGAGAGCACCGCACTTGCCGAGGGAGCAAATCTGCGCGTCATGTCCTTCAATATTCTGTGCGAGCTTTACGCCGATAATGCGGGAATTGAAGGTCGTCAGCTTCCCGTTGTTGCGCCCATCTTTACCTATATGCCCGATATTTTGGGTATGCAGGAGGTTTCCAAGGCGTGGTATCCCGAGCTGTATCCTCTCTTTGGAGACACTTACGAGATCTTGGATCAATACGATAACCGCAATTATACCAACATGAGTCCTTTGGCGTATAACACAAAAACGCTGACGGTTCTGGAGCACGGAGCCAAGGGCTTGGAGGTCGGCGGAAACGGGCATCGCGTCATGTCTTGGGGCTACTTTGAGCGCAAGAGCGACGGCGCTCGCTTCGTGGTGATCAACACCCACTGGAACGTGGGCGGCGACGATGCCAAGACCGTCCAGCAAACGGCACAGGCAAAGGAAATGGCAGAGTTTGCGCTGATGCTGAAGAACCAATATAACTGTCCCATCATTACGACGGGGGACTACAACAGCCGCATGAGCGAGGTTCCCGTTCAGACCTACGTGGCAAATTCGGGATTTTTTGATGCGGGAACCACCGCAAAGGTGATCAACCGCGCCATCAAGACAACACACTCGCTGTTCAATGAGAACACCCGCGGCGAGGGAGAAGCCATCGACCATATCTTTGCTTCCTCGGAGGTTGAGATTCTGTACTACAACGTGCTGATCGACAAATGTCTGGCACCTTCCTCCGACCACTATCCCATCTACGCAGATATTAAACTGAACAAGTAATCAGATTCCATCAAGCCCTCCGCGGATACTGTCTGCGGAGGACTTTTTTGTGTAAAAATATTGAAAAATCATATTTTTGTATCGGAAAATCATATTTTTGTATATTGCATTTACGTATCTTTTGTGGTACAATAGATGGGTAATTTCAAACGCTCGATATGAGTTAGGAGAATTGATCATGAATGCTTTGAAAAAACTGTTGATCACGCTTTTGGCAATTTCCATGCTTTGCGCACCTCTTGCTGCCTGCAAAAAGGATGGCAACGCGGAAACACCTTCCACCGAGCCCGAGCAAACCGAGGAACGCGAAGAGGGCTTTGAGCCCGTTGTTTTGTGCGATACCAAGACCAGCTATTATCGCATCGTTCGTCCCAACAGTACGTTGCCTCCCGTTACCGATGCTGCCACCAAGATCATGGATTATCCCAACTCTCAGGGCGTGAGAAACATGACCTTTAAGTGGACCAATGATAAGAATGCCGCAACCGATGCCGAGATTTTGGTGGGCTTTACCAACCGCCCCGAATCCCTTGCGGTTCTGCAAAGCATCAATCACGATGATTTTGCCATTCGGACACAAAACGGCAAGATCGTCATTGCTGCGCACACGCCCGAAAGACTTACGGATGCCGTGGATTATTTCTGCTCCAAGCTTTTGCAGGTTCGCACCAATGATCAGGGACAAAAGGAGATCGTTTATCTTGGCGATTATACCTATACGGGCTCTGTGCAATATCTCTTCAATAAGCAGGATGAATTGAAAAGCTACTCCATCGTATATCCCAAGGGCTCGGAAAAGATGAAGAAATCCGCGGAGCTCTTCCAAAAGAATACAAAGGAGATCTACGGCGTGGAGCTGCCCGTGGTGGATGATACCACAGCCGAGAGTGCGTGCGAGATTCTGATCGGTGACGTGAACCGCCACCTTGCCAAAGAATATTTTGGAAAGGCGGAAGCAAAGCAACCGTTTGTATGCATGACGGTTGTCAAGGAGAAAAAGATCCTGTTTGCCTCTCAAAACGAGGATCTGTTTGATTTTCTGGTTGCAAACTTCTGCAAAAAATACATGATTCCTCAATATTCCTTCCTGATCCACGCACCCGCATCGCTGGAAGAGATTGGCGATTCCTTCAGCTTCTCCGAGAGCACCGCGCTTGCCGAGGGCGCTGATCTGCGCGTGATGTCCTTTAACATTTTGTGTGAGCTCTTTAACGAGCTGGCAGTGATCGAGGGACGTCAGATCCCCGTGATCGCGCCGATCTTTACCTATAAACCCGATATTTTAGGTATGCAGGAGGTTTCCGATGCTTGGTATCCCGAGCTGGAAGCGCTTTTTGGGGATCTCTATGCCTTCGCGGACAGCAAGGATAAAAACGGTGACGCCAATTTTACCCCCTTGGTTTACAACACCCAAACGTTGACGCTTCTGGAGCATGGTGTTGAGCCGTTGCCCGTGGTTGGAAACGGACACCGCACCATGTCCTGGGGATACTTTGAGCGCAAGAGCGACGGCGTTCGCTTTGTAGCCATCAATACCCATTTGAATCCCGGAGACAAGGATAGTGATATGTCGGAGCGCGTGGTTCAAGCCGGGGAAATGGCAAAATTGGTTCTTTCTATGCAGAAAAAGTACCAATGTCCTGTGATCACCACGGGAGACTATAACAGCCGTTTGAGCGAGGCTCCCATTAAGACCTATATGGAAAATTCCGGAATGCTGGACGCTTGTCAGAGTGCAAAGGTGGTCAATCGCTCTATCAAGACCACGCACGAGCTGTTCACCCAGAGCCACCGCGGACCGGGTGAGGCAATCGACCACGTTTTTGCATCCTCCGACGTAGAGCTCCTTTTCTACAACGTGCTGATCGACCAGTGCCTCGCGCCCTCCTCCGATCACAATCCCATTTACGTTGACGTCAAATTGAAGAAATAAGAATTTCAAAGCGTCTCTCCGCACCGTTGGAGAGACGCTTTTTGATATTTTCTTTTGCGTTTTTGACAATTTTCCGATTTTTGAGATATACTAACAGGGAGACTGCTTTTTTTCTTTCTGTTGAGGAACAATATAAACGGGAGAAACTCGAAAAATGGGAAAGTATTTTGGAACCGACGGATTTCGCGGAGAAGCCGGTGTTACGCTGACGTCGGAGCACGCTTACAGGATCGGCAGATTTTTGGGATGGTATTACGCAAAGAAGAAGCGCGGAAGGGTGCGTGCCGTAATCGGCAAGGATACCCGACGCTCAGGGTATACCTTCGAATACTCGATTGCGGCAGGGCTTACTGCCTCGGGCGCGGATGCTTATATGCTTCACGTTACCACCACGCCAAGCGTTTCTTATGCGGTGGCGGGGGATGATTTTGACTGTGGAATCATGATTTCTGCAAGCCATAATCCCTATTATGACAACGGCATCAAGCTGGTAAACGGAAAAGGGGAAAAGATCGATGATGACACCATCTGTCTAATCGAGCAATATCTGGATGGCTCGTGGGAGGCTTTGGGCATTCCCGCATCGGATATTCCCTTTGCTACGGGAGCCGATCTTGGGGAAATCGTGGATTATGCGGCGGGAAGAAACCGCTATATCGGGTATCTGATCTCGCTTTCGGGATATTCCTTCAAAGGCTTCCGCGTGGGGCTTGACTGTGCCAACGGCGCGGCATGGATGATTGCCAAAAGCGTTTTCGATGCGCTTGGGGCAAAGACCTATCCCATCGGCACCGAGCCCAACGGATTGAACATCAACGATCGGGCGGGCTCCACCCATATTGAGGCGCTCCAAAGGCACGTCAAGGAAAATCATCTGGACGTTGGCTTTGCCTTTGACGGGGACGCCGACCGTTGCATTGCCGTGGATGAGCGCGGCGAGGTGGTCAACGGGGATCATATCCTTTATCTTCTTGCCAAGGAGATGAAAAAGAAGGATCAGCTGGTTAACAATACGGTCGTAACCACCGTGATGTCCAACATGGGCTTGTATCGGGCATTGGAGGATGCGGGAATGGATTACGTGCAAACCACCGTGGGAGATCGTTTTGTATACGAAAATATGCTTGCCACGGGGAACTGCATCGGCGGTGAGCAATCGGGGCATATCATCATGAGTAAATACGCCACCACGGGGGATGGACTTCTGACGGCGATCAAGGTGATGGAAGCGGTCGTCAGCAATAAGCTTCCGCTTTCCAAGCTGGCAGAGCCGGTGATCATGTTCCCTCAGGTGCTGAAAAATCTTCGTGTTGCCGATAAAAGGGCAGTGCGTGAAAACGAGCGTGTGCAGAATGCGGTGAGAATCATTGGAGAACGTCTTGGCAAGCGGGGCAGAGTGCTTTTGCGCGAGAGCGGAACCGAGCCCGTGATCCGCGTGATGTGTGAAGCCCCCACCAGGGAGGAGTGCGAGGCTTTTGTGGATGAGATCCTTGCGGTTATTCGCGCCGAAGGTCTGGCATAAGGAGGAAAAACATGAAAGATGAATGGAAACTCTCGGCACTTTATACCCATTTGGAGCATTCTTTGGCGCAGCCCTATTTTGCGCGCTTGACCTATCCGTGGGAGCTTCTTTCTGCGATTCCCGAGATCATCCGGGAGATCGGGAAGGGGCTTTCGGAGGAAGAATACCACCGTGTTGGGGAGGACGTGTGGATTGCGAGGAGCGCACGGATTTTCCCTACGGCAAGCATTACGGGTCCTTGCATCATCGGACCCGATACCGAGGTGCGGCACTGTGCCTTCATCCGCGGCGCGGCTCTGGTCGGTGCCGGAGCGGTGGTGGGGAATTCCACCGAGCTGAAGAACTGCATTCTGTTTGACGGCGTGCAGGTGCCGCACTACAATTACGTGGGGGATTCGGTGCTGGGATACAAATCTCATCTGGGAGCAGGTGCCATTACCTCCAACGTCAAAAGCGATAAGACCGAGGTGGTCATTCGGATTGGCGAGGAGCGGATCCTCACGGGATGCCGCAAGCTTGGCGCTATGCTGGGAGATTTTGTGGAGGTTGGATGCGGATGTGTTCTCAATCCCGGTACGGTCATCGGCTCCAATACCAATATCTATCCGCTCTCCTCGGTGCGGGGATACGTACCGGGGGACAGTATCCTCAAGTCGCAGGATCGCATTGTGAAAAAGCAGAAAAATACGTGATGCGCACAAAAAAAGACCGTCTCAAGCTTGAGACGGTCTTTTTTTCGTTTGTAAATTAGTCGGTTACGAAGGGCAGAAGAGCCATGTTACGAGCGCGCTTAATAGCGGTGTTCAGCTCTCTCTGGTGAACTGCGCAAGCACCGGAGATTCTTCTGGGAAGAATCTTACCTCTCTCGCTGATGAACTTTCTCAGCTTTGCGCTATCCTTGTAATCAATAAAATCAACTTTATCTGCGCAGAAAATGCAAACCTTTCTTCTTCTGCGGTTGTTTGCCGCGGGACGAGCGGGGCGAACAACAACGTTTTCGGTCTTGTTATCCATCTTATGAAATCCTCCTTGTTCAAAAATCCTTGCCGTTAAAAGGGCAGGTCATCATCGGTTTTGAGCTCCTCAAACTTAGGCGCTTGCGCTGGGCTCGAGGAGTACGAGGGGGCATTGTAGCTATCGGTGTAGCCGCCAACTGCGCCTCCTTCATTCTTGCTGTCTACGAACATTGCTTCGTCGGCAACAACTTCGGTTGCGTAACGCTTCTGTCCCTGCTGGTCCTGCCAGGATCTTGTCTGGATGGAACCGGTAACGCAGAGGGCAGAGCCCTTTTTGAAATAACGGGAAATAAACTCAGCGGTCTGTCTCCATGCTACAACGCTGATGAAGTCTGCCTGCTGAGCCTGTGCTCCGTCTGCAGACTTGGATTGATAGCGGCGGTTGACCGCTAAGGTGAAAGATACCACGGCAATACCGCTGGCGGTTTGCTTCAGCTCGGGGTCTGCCGTCAGTCTTCCGCAAAGAATTACCTTGTTAAGATTCAAGCTGGACATGTTTACGCCTCCTTTACCTTGTTTGTGTGAGATTACTCTGCGTCAGCTGCTGCTTCAACAGGAGCATCCTCGGTAGCTACTTCCTCTGCAGGAGCTTCTGCTGCCTTAACGGCTGCATCATACTCAAGTCTGATAACCATTGCGCGAAGTACGCTTTCGTCAATGTTCATCAAACGCTGGAGCTCTGCGGGGAAATTGCCATCGCACTTGAAGGTAACAACCGTGTAGTAGCCATCGTTCATATCCTGGATAGGATATGCAAAGCGACGCTTGCCCCAGTCGTCGATCTTGATCACTTCTGCGTTAGCGGCAATCAGATCGTTGAACTTTGCCACTGTTGCCTTTGCGGCTTCTTCGCCGTTTGCAAGGCTAACAACGTACATTCCTTCATAAGAGTTGATTACTTTTTCCATGTTTTACACCTCCCTATGGACTTTTCGACCGCGCCTGCGTTTGAATTTGCGCGGTAGAGAGACGGATTTTATCCGTACCAAGGCAGTATTATACCATACTTCGATTTGTTTGTCAATAGCTTTTTGATATTTTGTTCCCGTTTTTTTACTATATTTTATATATTCTTTTGAAAAAACGGTTTTTTGTAATTTTTTTGATCTTTTATATTGAAAAAAAGGTACGCGAATGGTATAATGAAAAGAAAAAAGGAGTGGATCTGCTTGAAAAGAATGCTTGCACTGCTTGTTGCCGCCACGCTTCTTTTGTACGGAGTCTCCTGCGGGAAGGATTCCTCAAAGGAGGTTCTTCTGCAGATCTACGCGCTGGACGTGGGACAGGGCGATTGCTTTCTCTTGCGCACGGGAGAGGGGGATATTCTCATTGATGCCGGAACCGAAAGCTCCCAGGAGCTGCTTTGTCTACGGCTGGAGCAGCTGGGGGTGACAACGCTCAGGCTCGCGATCTTTACCCACCCCGACGAGGATCATATCGGCGGAGCGGACGGTGTTCTGCAACGCTTTCCCGCACAGGAGATCTGGATCAACGGTGCCGAGAGTGAGGAAGAATGCTTCACGGCACTGCTTGATGCGGCAGATGCCTGCAACGTCACGCCCCGCGCGGTGAAGGCTGGGGATGCGCTGGAGATTGGCGACGTGGTGCTTTTTGTGCTTTCCCCATTTGGGGGCGAGATTGAGAGCGGAAATGCCGACAGTATCGTGCTCAAAATCTTTTGTGGAAATATTTCCGCCATTTTTACGGGGGATGCCGATCTCAAGGCGGAGCAGGCATTGCTTGACTATTACGGCGCGTCACAGCTGGATTGCGATCTTTACAAGGTTGGTCATCACGGCTCCAATACCTCCACAGGAGCTGATTTTTTGGAGGCGATGTCGCCAACGCTCGCGCTGATCAGCAGCGGTAAGGGGAATTCCTACGGACATCCTCACGGCGACGTTCTGGCTTCTCTTGAAGCAGCGGGGGCAAAAATTCTAAGGGTCGATCTTCTGGGAGAAATTCTTCTTGAGACCGACGGTATCGAAATTTGGCAAAAATAGAAAAAGACAGAGTATAGAAAAGAAAAAGAAAGAGAGAAAACATGGCTAACATACTGATCACGGGAGGCTCTCGCGGTATTGGAGAAGCTCTTGTAAAAGCATTTTGCAACAATCAGGATCGCGTGGTGTTTCTTTACAGAAGCCAAAAGGAGAGAGCCGACGCGCTTGCCGCCAAGACCGGTGCCCTTGCTCTGCAAGCCGACGTTTCGGATCCTTGGGCGGTGGATGCGGCGATTGCAAGCGCGGTGGCACATCTTGGAAGCATCGACGTGCTGGTCAATAACGCGGGTGTGTCGCAGATCAAGCTCTTTACCGATCTGACGGATGAGGATTGGGAGACGGTTCGTTCCACCAATCTGGACGGAGCCTTTTACGTAACCCGTGCCGTGGCGAGACAGATGGTAAGGCAGCAGAGCGGAAGGATTGTTTTCATCGGCTCCATGTGGGGCAAGGTGGGAGCATCCTGTGAGGTGCACTATTCGGCTACCAAGGCGGCGCTGCGCGGAATGACCTTGGCACTTGCCAAGGAGCTGGGGCCTTCTCATATCACGGTCAACTGCGTGGAGCCGGGGGTTATCGATACCGAGATGAATGCCGCGTTGGATGCAGAAACGAGATCCGCCTTGGCAGAGGAAACGCCGCTTTGCCGCATCGGGCGTCCCGAGGAGGTTGCGGATGCGGTTTTATTTCTTTCGTCGGAGAAGGCGTCCTTCATTACGGGACAGATCCTTGGCGTTGACGGAGGCTTTGCAATATGAGCGTTAAGAAAAAGATCTGCGTTTTGTGCTTGATTTTGGTAGGCGCGGCGCTTCTTTCCCTGGTCGGCTTGCTTTGGTATCGCGCCGATTGGAGATTTCGTCTTTGGAACGCCATTCGCATCTATCCCAAGCCCGATCTTGAGGAGATAAAGCTTTCCAATCTGGAGGAGGTCTCCTTTGACCGTGCGCAGTCCTTGGACGGATGGAAGGAGACTTTGCTTCTCGTCAACGAGAAGCATCCGTTACCCAAAGACTTTGTGCCCGTACTTGCCGAGTATAACGGTGCTAAGATGCATCCCGAAATGGTGGAGGCTTATGCTGCTTTGCGAGACGCGCTGGAGCAAAAAACAGGGGAGCGTATCTACGTTTCCGCCGATTTTCGCACCGCCGAGGAGCAGAAGAAGATCCTTGAGGAAAAGGGCTCGGAGGTTGCCGCCGCGGTGGGATGCAGTGAGCACGAGGCAGGTCTTGCTCTCGACGTTTACGTCAAAGGGTACGGTGGTATGAGCTTCCTCAAATCAAAGTCGGGACGTGAGATCGCGCGCATTTGCAGTGATTACGGCTTCATCATTCGCTATCCCGAGGGCAAGGAGGACGTTACGGGAATGTCCTACGAGCCTTGGCATCTGCGTTACGTGGGACAACCCCACGCCCGCATCATTATGGATAGCGGACTGACCTTGGAGGAGTATCTGGAGCTTTTGGAGGTTGGTGTCTGGTACATCACAGAGGATTATTTTGTGGGCCGCTTTGATTCCGAATCGATCAAGCTCCCCTCGGGCTTATCTGATATCTGCACGATTTCGCCCGATAATACCGGCTATTACGTGGTTACGGTCAGAAGATACGATTAAGTTCTTCCGTTGGCATTTCTTAAAGGAAAACGCTTTTACAGCTTTCCAAAAATCATTGCAAAAGCGCATAGCAGAGCGCATAGAAAGCCCTGCAAGAGCTTTGCGAGAAAGTATTTTCGAAAGGCGAAGCTTCTTCCCTCGCATACCGACATTACCTGACAATGCACCGATAGACCCGACCACCCGGCAAAAAAGGCGCAAAGGGGAAGGGCGACCGAGCGGTCAAAAAGCCTTGTTGCTTGATGAACGCCCGCCGAAAGCTCAAGGCCGCCAAAGGTCAGAGCTTGCAAAAGCGGCGGGATGCAAAAGCCCTGCAAAATGGCGTTCAGCGCCCCCGCCAACGTGAAAAAAAACACCACGTAGGCACAAACCAGCAGGATCCCTCGCGTTGCCGACGATATCGCATTGGTAAAGAGCTGCGCGCCGCCGGACGCGGTTTCTGTTAAAAGAGGATTTTCACAGTAGGGAAGATCCTCTTTTTTCTTTGTCTGCCATGCGAACAGCGCCCCTACAAGAAGTGCCGAAAGAAGAACACTTCCCCAGAGAAGAACACCGATTTTTCGACTGTGAAAGAGTGAAAGCCCTACGGCGTTGATGAGGAACGCAGAGGAAGGAACCCCCGAAAAACACAACACGTGCTGCGTTTCTTCCTTGGAAAGCAGACCCTTATCATAGGCGTTGACGGCGCACCGCGCGCCAATGGGGAAGCCGCACAGAAGCCCCAAAAGAAGGGCGATGCATCCCGCGGAGGAGACGTGAAAAATTCTTTGCAGAGGCGCCGTCAGCTTTTTCAGGAGTCGCTGCAGCAGGTTCCCGGACAGAATCAACTCGGAGAGCACCATAAAGGGGAACAAGGAGGGGACCACGGTTCCGGCGCAAAGCAAAAGCCCTTCCTTCATGGAAGATACGGCAACGTCGGCGTTTTTGAGCAGCAGAAGCAGACAAAACAACGAAAAGGTGCCAAAAAGGATCTGCCCATAGGCGATCCGATTTTTTGGTTTGCATCGGACAAAGCGTTCTTCCGTTGTCATGACAAGCACCTCGTTTGCATAAAATGAGTCAAGGACTCGTTGCAATTTACGCAAAAAAAGAGGAAACTATGACAGGAGGTTTTGACAATGGCACAAAATAGCCCTAAACAGAGTTGGCGACAGGCAATCGTACGGCGGTATGCCCAGCCGAGGCAGACCGATCTTGTTGTGCTTCGCGGACAAAGGAGCGTTACCGTGTACGGATGCCGCAGGATTTTGCAGTATTCCCCCGAGCGGATTCGCCTGCAAAGCGGAAAGCGCATTGTGGCTTTGGATGGAAGGGATATGATCTGCACCGCTTTTTCGGGGGGCTCTGCATCGGTCAAGGGGCGGATCCGGGGCGTTTTTTTCTTGGGAGCCGAGGATCGTAAAGAAGAAAAGGATGCCGACGTATGAACGCTTTTTTGCTTCTTTTGGGTGGAAAACGGATGGTTGCGCACGCAGAATATGCCACGGCGTTTTTGGATATTTGTCTGCGCTACGGGATTCCTTACACCGATTTTTCCTATGATGGGACCGGCGCGGTTTTTATCAGCTGCTCGGGAGGGACCGCCGCGCGTTTGCGGAGGCTTTGCGAGGAAAGCGGTGTTGAGGTTGGCGTGGAGCGCAGCTTTGGATTGCCGTATTTTTGCTACCGTCATCGCAAAAGAGCCGGGATTTTTCTCGGAACGCTCCTTTCGGTGATTCTCGTTTTTCTTTCCCAAAGATTCGTCTGGGACGTGCGGGTGACGGGAAATGACACGATGACCGAGAGCGAGGTGATCGAGGAGTTATCCGCCTGCGGCTTTGGCGTGGGGAGCTATATTCCGGGCTTTCGGGCGGGAGAGCTGGAAAATCGGGTGCTCATTTCCTCGGATAAGATTGCGTGGATCTCGATCTATCTGGACGGAACCGTGGCGACGGTACAGGTGGTGGAGCACGGCACGGCGCCGCCTGCGGAGGATGTCTCCAAGCCTGCCAATCTTGTGGCGGCGTTTGACGGACAGATCGAAACCCTTGAGCTTTATCGCGGAAGCTGTCTGGTTACGGCGGGACAGGCGGTGAAAAAGGGGGATCTGTTGGTCAGCGGTATTTATGACAGTCAGACCCAGGGGATGCGCTATACAAGGGCTTCGGGTAAGGTTTTTGCAAGAGCTTGGCAAAGGATTCGGGTGGAAATTCCTTTCTGCTACGAGAAAAAGGTCTACGGGGAAGCCCAAAGAGGCGATATTACCCTGAATTTTTTTGGTTTTTCTACGAAAATTTTAAAAAGTACTGGAAATTTGGTAGGTAGTTATGATATAATAGATGATGAGAAGGGAATCGACTGGCTCGGCGGCGTGTCTCTGCCCATGGGATTGACCGTATCCACCTGCCTGCCGTATGAGATCAGAGCTGCGGAGCGTACGTGGGAGGAAGCGTTGGAGCTTGCCTACGGGGAGCTGGAGGATCGGCTCTCGGAGCTTCCCGAGGATACTCTTCTGCTGAAAAAATCGGTGTTTACGACCGTGACCGAGACCTCCTTGGTTTTGGAATGCGATCTGCTTTGCATCATGAACATTGCCGAGCAGGTGGAGATCGAAATCACCGATTGAAAACGAAAGGATTTCTATGAACCGTAAAATCATCAAGATCGATCAAGTGGGAGCAACTGCCAAAATTTTTGGAAGCTTTGACTCCAACGCACGCCTGATCGAGGATCATTTTTCCGTCACGCTGCGCAATCGCGAAAGCGAGGCGGGAGATTCCATCGTCATTGAGGGCGAGCGGGAGGAAAACGTCTCGGGAGCAGCGCAGTGCATTGCCTATCTTCACGAGCTTTCGGGAAAGACCGACGTTATTGGCGAGCAATCGGTCAAATACGCCATTGATATGATTCTGTCGGGAGAGGGCACAAGCCTTGCCGAGCTGGGGGACGAATGTATTTGTCTGACCACTCGCGGTAAGCCCGTCAAGGCAAAGACGGTGGGGCAAAAGCAATACGTGGATCTCATCACCCGTAACACCATTGTGCTCGGTGTAGGACCTGCCGGCACGGGAAAGACCTTTTTGGCGGTTGCCATGGCGGTTCGCGCCCTGCGGGAGAAAAAGATCAATCGCATCATCCTTACCCGTCCCGCCATTGAGGCGGGCGAAAAGCTGGGCTTTTTGCCGGGAGATCTGCAAAGCAAGATCGATCCCTATCTGCGTCCTCTTTACGACGCACTTTACGAGATGCTCGGCGTGGAGACCTATCAGAAGATGGTGGAAAAGGGCGTGATCGAAATTGCGCCTCTGGCATATATGAGAGGACGGACGCTGGACGATTCCTTTATCATTCTGGATGAGGCGCAGAATGCCACCCCCGAGCAGATGAAGATGTTCCTCACGCGTCTCGGCTTCAATTCCAAGGCGGTTGTTACGGGCGATATTACCCAAACCGACCTGCCGCGCGGACAAAAGAGCGGACTTGCGTCGGCGGTCAAGATTTTGTCTGGCATCGACGATATTGGCATCCACTACTTCTCGGAGCGTGACGTGGTTCGTCACAGATTGGTGCAAAAGATCATTCAGGCATACGAGAAATACGACCGTGAACAGGAGCGCAAGGATGCCGAAAGACGTGCCGCGGCTGCCGTAAAGCTCCGCGATGCGCGCAAATTTGAAAAAAACGAGAAATGACGGTAACAGAAAGGAAGTATCATCATGAGCAGAAAAATGAAGCTGAAGGTATATTTTGAAAACGAGCAGGAGCTGATTCCCCTGACCTACAAAACAAAGATGCTGATCCGAAACGCCATTGAGGAAACCCTTGACTATGAGCAGTACGGAAACGTCTGCGAGGTTTCGGTTTCCTTTACCGACAACGCGGGGATTTGGGAGCTGAACAAGAAATTCCGCGGCATCGATCGTCCCACCGACGTGCTTTCCTTCCCACTCTTCGACTACGAGGGGGAGAGCGAGGAGCCTCCCGTGGACGAGCTGATGGGAATGCTTGGCGACGTGGTGCTTTCTCTGGAGCAGGCAAAGGCACAAGCGGAGGAATACGGACACAGCTTTGAACGCGAGGTGGCATTCCTGACGGTTCATTCCATGCTTCATCTTTTGGGCTACGACCATGAAACGGGTGAGGAGGACGAGGCGGATATGCGTCGCCGTCAGAGTGAGATCATGGATCGTATGGGCTTGTCCGTTGGATAAGCGCGTGCGGAAAGGATTGTAAAAGCATGGCTTTTGGAAGAAAAAAACGAGACGAAAACGGTTGGATCATTGAAAATCCCAACCACAAGGACACCGTGGGAAAGACCGAGAATTTTTTGAGCCGAAACGTCAAGCTGATCACCTTTTTGATCTGCTTGGGCGTATTTTTGGCGTTTTTCGGTCCGCTGACGATCTTTAAGATCATCGCATACATAGAAGAAAGAAAGGACACCCGTCCCGTAATGTCCGAGGAGGAGCTGATCACACTGTCGGAATTGGACCGTGATCTGTATTATTCGGATATTAAGGGCTTCAAGGGGACCGAGGATATCAGGTCCATTACCGTATCAGTCATCGGCGGCGGTACCGCAACACGCGAGGTCGAGATCTACTACTACTTTGACGTGGGCGAGAATTATACGGCTCTTGCCATTGCCGAGATCGATACCGAAAAAATTATTTATTTTCAGATAAGCAACGTGAAAAATCAATGGAGAGCCGACGTGCTCAAGGATGATATCCGCTCCTTCTTAGCAGGCAATCCCGTGCCCACCACTGCACCGGAGGAGACCACCTCCACCCCCACAACCGAACAAACAAAGGAACCTTAAACATGAAAAGAACAGGCTTTATTACCATCGTAGGACGTCCCAACGTGGGAAAATCCACCCTTTTGAATGCCATTCTGGGACAGAAGATCGCCATTGTTTCGGCAAAGCCCCAGACCACCCGTAACCGCATTGCCGGCATTGAGACCCGCGGTGAGGATCAGTTTGTATTTTTGGATACTCCCGGTATCTTCAAGCCCCAAAATTCCCTTGGCGACTTTATGGTCAAAACGGCAAACAGCACCATGCACGAGGGGGATGCCGTGATTCTGGTTGCTGACGTGGGCTTTGCTCCCGGCGACGTGGAGATCAGCATTATCAACTATCTCAAGCAGTCCGAGACTCCCGGTATTCTGGCACTGAACAAGGTGGATCTTTACCGCCGTGAGCAGATTGCCAAGACCATTGCCGATTATGCCGCGCTCTTCAATTTTGAGGCGGTGGTTCCGATCTCCGCCAAGAAGGGCAAGTACGTGGACGAGCTGATGGATGAATGCGCCAAGCTCTTGCGCGAGGGCGAATGGTTCTACGAGGAGGATATGATCACCGATCAGCCCCAAAGACAAATGGCGGCAGAGGTCATTCGTGAAAAGATCCTGCGCTCCCTTGACAAGGAGATTCCTCACGGTGTTGCCGTTGTCATTGAGGAATACAAGGACGAAGGCTCCATTGTCCGCATTCGAGCCGAGATCTTTTGCGAAAAGGCATCCCATAAGGGAATTCTTGTGGGCAAGAACGGCGAGACCCTCAAGCGGATCGGCAGCTATGCCAGAGAGGACCTGGAAAAGATGCTGGATGCGCAGGTCTACCTCAACCTTTGGGTTAAGGTCAAGGAGAACTGGCGCGACAGCCAAAGAGGTATTTTGAATTTCGGTTATACCGAGGAATAATTTTTGATCAATTATCCCGATTTCGCCCCGTGTCATTCTGAGCGTAGTCTCGTAAACGAGACGGAGTCGAACTTTTTCCACCGAGACCCCGAATACTGCTTTGCAGCATTCGATCCTCGCGAAGCTCGGATTTCGACTGCGCTCAGGGTGACACGGTGGAAAAAGCGCAAGGCGGCACGCCGAAGCGGAATCTACGGGGCGCCCGTGTGACACGCTTTCTAAATGTTCTTCTGAACGAACAGACACTTATCATTCCACATAAAGAAAGGAGAGCACCCATGCAGCACGAAAGCATCGACGGCGTTGTGGTACGCGTGCGGGATACGGGAGATCACGACAGATATCTTTCTATCCTGACTGCCGAGCGTGGGCGAATCTCCATGCTTGCCAAGGGTAGCCGTTCCCTCAAGGGAGGGCAGACCGCGGTCAGTCAGCTTTATACCTACGGCAATTTTGAATATTACAAGCGCGGGGATTTCAATATCCTCAAGGGAGGCTCTCCCATTCAATCCTTTTACGCCCTTTGTGCCGATCTTGACCGCATGAATCTTGCGGCGTATCTTTGTGAGGTGGCAACCGAGGTGACCGACGAGGGTGAGCCTGCGGGAGAGATGCTTCGACTGCTTTTGAATTCACTCTACGCCATCAGTCGGGATCTCTATCCCAAGGAGCTGATCAAGGGGGCGTTTGAAATGCGAGCGGCAACCCTTTCGGGATATGCTCCCGATCTTGGGGAATGCGCACGCTGCGGAAAGGATCACGCCAATACCGTGTATCTGGACGTGATGAACGGCGCGCTTCTTTGCGCCGATTGTCTGCATCGGCAGGAGCCAAAAAGGATCAGCACCGCGAGCTATGACGAGATCCGCGAGGCGGAGCTGCTATGTCCTTTGTCACCGTCCGTGCTGGCTGCCTTGCGCTATGCCGCACACGCGCCCTTGGAAAGGATCTTTTCCTTTGAGCTGAAGGACGCAGAGGATGCGGAAGTCTTTTCGAGGACCGCGGAGAGCTATCTGCTCTCCCATTTGGGGCGCGGCTTTGATTCGCTGAATTTTTACCATACCATGAAAGGGGAGTCTATCCCCAAAGGGAACAATCCATGAAATTTTCCGAAAAAACAAGAAACACACTGGAATTTGATAAAATTTGCGCCATGCTGGCGGAATGTGCCCCCACCGAGGGCGCAAAAACCATGGCGGGGCTTTTGATGCCCTCCTCGGATATCACCTCGGTTTTGCGCCGCTTGCGCAGGACCTCCGACGCCAAGCGCCTTTGTGACGTTAAGGGAATGCCTCCCTTTGGAAGCGTTAAGGACGTTTCTGCCGCTTGTGAGCGCGCCGTCAAGGGGGCAATGCTGACCACAAGAGAGCTTCTTGAAATCGCGCAGGTGCTGCGATCCGCCAGGGGGCTTGTGGACTATCTGAAAAACAACAAGCCCTTTGAGACCGTGCTGGACGAGCTGTTCGAGCGTCTTCTTCCCAACCGATTTTTGGAGGATAAGATCACACGCTCCATTCTATCCGAGGATATGATCGCCGATGAAGCCAGCCGCGAGCTTGCCGAGATCCGTCGAAAGATCCGCGACGCCAACAACCGCATCAAGGAGACCCTGCAGCATTACATCAACGGCTCTTACTCCAAAATTCTGCAGGACAATCTGGTCACCATGCGAAACGGCAGATACGTCATTCCCGTAAAGGCGGAATGCAAAAACGAGATGAAGGGTCTGATCCATGACACCTCGTCGTCGGGGGCTACCATTTTCGTGGAGCCTATGGCGGTGGTGGAGGCAAACAACGAGCTTCGCGTTCTGCAGTCCAAGGAGGAGCATGAGATCGAACGGATCCTCTTCGCGCTTTCCGCCGAGGTCAGCGCGGCATCCGAATCCTTGCGCCTGAACTATCTGAACATTACCGAGCTGGCGTTCTGCTTTGCCTGTGCCGAGCTTTCCTATCGCATGAACGGAAGTGAACCGCAGATATCGGGAGACCGTTCACTTCGTCTTGTCAGAGCCCGTCATCCCTTGATCGATAAAAAGCGTGTCGTTCCCATCCACATAGAGATCGGCGGGGAATACGATACCCTTATCATCACGGGACCCAACACGGGCGGTAAGACGGTTACCATGAAAACTCTGGGGCTTTTTGCCCTGATGACCCAGTCGGGTCTGCATATTCCTGCCGAGCCCGAATCCTCCATTTGCATTTTTGATAACGTGCTGGTGGATATCGGTGACGAGCAGAGCATTGAGCAATCTCTCTCTACCTTTTCCTCACACATGGTCAACATCGTGGGGATCATGGAGAAGGTGGATGCCCGTTCCCTTTGCCTTTTTGACGAGCTTGGGGCGGGAACCGACCCTGTGGAGGGTGCGGCTCTGGCGGTTGCCATTATTGAGTCGGTTCGCCGCGCGGGCGCGATGTGCATGGCGACCACCCACTACACCGAGCTCAAGACCTACGCGCTGGATACCCCCGGCGTGCAAAACGCGTCCTGTGAGTTCGACGTTTCCACCCTCAAGCCCACGTATCGACTGATGATCGGCACCCCCGGCAAATCCAACGCCTTTGCAATCTCTGCAAAGCTGGGACTTCCCGAGGAAATCATTGCGCTTGCCAAGGAGCACGTCAGCACCGATCACCGTCGATTTGAGGAGGTCATTGAGCAGCTGGAGGCATCTCGCCTGGAGGCGGATCGCAATCGCGAGGAGACGGCACGCATTAAGGCGGAATACGAAAAAATGCGTACGGATGCCGAAAAGGAGATCAAGACCCGCTTCTTCCGCGCCCAGCAGGAGGTGGAGCAGAATCGCAAAAAGGCACAGCAAATGCTGGAAAGTGCCAAGGCATCCAGTGACTTCATCTTTGCCCAGCTGGAAAAAGCCAAAAAGGCCCAGGAGGCAGGCAGACTTGCCGAGGAGCTGGAACAGACCCGACGCGCCGTTCGTCTTGCCATTCGGGAGAACGAGGACAAGGTCAACCCCGTGGAGGAAAAGAAGAACGAAAGATACGTGCTTCCCAGAGATCTGAAAAAGGGCGACAAGGTCTATATCGTCAACATCGATAAGGAGGGGATCCTGTTGGAGACCCCCGACAAGAGCGGATCGGTCATGGTGCAGGCGGGGATCCTCAAGACCCGTACCAAGCTTTCCAATCTGCAGCTCATTGAGGAGAAGACGCAGGTCATCAGCGGAAAGCAGAAAAAGGCGGCATCCGACTTCCACGTGGAGGTGGATCGCAATTTCCGTGACGAGATCGATCTGCGAGGACTGCTTGGCGACGAGGCGTGGCTGGCAGTGGATAAATATCTGGATGAAGCCATGATCGCCAATTTCCCCCGTGTGCGTCTGATTCACGGAAAGGGAACGGGAGCGCTCAAAAATGCTCTGTGGCAGCATTTGCGAACCGATCGTCGCATCGCATCCTTCCGCATTGGAAAATACGGCGAGGGTGACGGCGGCGTTACCATTGTGGAATTGAAGTAAACGAAGATAAGAAAGGAAGTACCAACTATGAAACATCGCATTTTGGCACTTTTGCTGACCCTCGCTCTTTTGATGAGCGTTGTCGCTTGCCAAAACAGAGAAAAAACCGCGGAGACCGATGCTACAAGCGTATCTACGTCGGTCCCCACCGAGGAAAAGCCGCACGAGCACTCCTTCCGGCCTACTGTCATTACAAAGCAATTCTGCATTGTTGCAGGGGAGGGCGAAAGAACCTGCGACTCCTGCGGGGAGAAGATCACGGTTTCGCTTCCCGCTACCGGTGAGCATATTTTCAGGAACGGTGCTTGCATAGGATGCGGACAAAGTCAGATCCCGTTGACGGCAGTCCCCTCGATCTATGATGCCAACGGCGACGGTAGAAACGATACGTATTATTTTTCTCCTCTTCTGACCGATCGTTTTGACGGTGCGGTACATGTATGGGCTGGGGATTATGATACCAAGCTTTCCTCGTCTACCGTCAGCACCTCCACCTCGAGTGAGGCGGAGGTAAAGCTCCCCCATTGGTACGTTACGTACGGTAATGGAGAGTACATCGTTTATCGCATCAACGTTCCCGAAGATGGACTTTACGAAATGGCGATCCATTTCCGCATGAAGGACGGGCAGCTTCGCGGTGCCAAATATACCATCAACGGCGGAACCGAGAACGAGCAGGTATTTGAAACGTCTCATAGCTTTACCGGAACCGGATATGAGGCAGTTAGAGACGCTTCTACAGTTACATCTTATATGTACGGTATCACGGTCAATCTGAAAAAGGGCGAGAATATCATCAGGATCGATCAAGCGGATTCCTGCGAAAAGACCCAGCACTTCAGAGATTTTTATTTCGTAAAGGTGGGAGAGATCCATCACCACGTTTATGAAAATGAGACGGTGAAAAAGCAGAGCACCTGTGCCAAGGAGGGAAGATCCGAAGCAACGTGTGCTTGCGGATTGACCTGCAGTAAGGTGATCCCCGCTACGGGACTTCATAACTTTGTAGACGCGACCTGCACGGTCTGTGGCAGAAAGGATCAGCCGGCAGGCATTCTTTACTATGATTTCCTGTACGATCAGCCCGGCTTTGCGGGAGGTACCGTTTCCTTCTACCCCGAGCATAGCGATACCTACACCTTCTATTGGGGAGATTCCAACGGTCAGCTGGCAAACTACACCATGCTGTATTCCGATCTCTTTATTGCCAATCAAGAGGCGGAAATTACCATTCAATCCTTCACCGCCATTCCCAAGGGCGCAACCAAGCTGCTTGCGGTCAGCGCCGATAAGAGAACGACCTATACTTATGATATTCCCGCTGAGCGACTCTTCGATAAGGAACAGCTCTATTCCTTCGGCGCGCTGTCGGATTCTCACCAAGGAAACCGCTACGGAAGCCAATCGATTCCTTACAATCATTTTATCGACGCGGTCAAGGATCTTTCCAATATGGGCGCCTTGATGATCGGTATGAGCGGAGATTTCTCCTATGAAAACGAGGAATTTGAATATCAGCTTCACGCCAAGGCGATCAAGGAGCTTTATGCCTTTAATCCCAAGCTTCCCATTTATACCACCAGCGGTAACCACGAGTGCAAATACACCGGATTTTCCAAGGAATGGTTCCTCAAATACTCCCGCAACGTGGTGGATTACGATACCGACCTGCTTCCCATCTTTGAATCGGGCAACGATCTGGACTTTGCCATTGAGCTTCCCGACGGTAGCGTAATGCTTTATCTCAATCAGATCTATTACGATTACGGAAAGACGACCTCCCGTTTGCTGGATGATTACCAGATTGTATGGCTGGAGCAGCAGCTGGAAAAGTATAAGGATCGCACCGTGTTCCTGTTCTTCCATACCTTTATTGATGAGGAAGCCGGCGACGCATCCACCCACACGGGCAAGGAATACGGCCTGCCTCTGATCTCCGGAACCGTGGAGTACAAGCGCTTCAACGAGCTGTTTACCAAGTACAAGAACGTGGTTTATTTCAGTGGACACTCCCACCAATCCTTTGACCTGCAGTTTATGAAGGAAAAGGCAGGAGATAAATCCAACCTTTACACCAACATTGATAACAATAACGGCGCATTTGCCACTATGGTACATATTCCTTCCGTGGCGGCGACCCGTTCGGGCACGGGACTTTCGGACGCTAAGAACCGTTCCGAGGGATATCTTGTCCGCGTGTATGAGGACTGCATTGTGTTTGAGGGCTATGATTTTGTAAACAATCAGAATTTTGCCTACGCCACCTACATCATTGCGAAATAATGAAAAAAAGACGATACTGCGTTACGGTAGTATCGTCTTTTTCTATTGACAAATTTCTTTTTTGGGCGTATAATAAATCCAAGAAAAGTATCAGCTTGAAGGGAGCGAAACAATGCGCCAAAACGAGACCTTGATCCACTATGCGGGCAGTGATCGGAACAGCCGTTACACGGTGCGCCTGTACGAAAGCAGCGTGGATTTTACCCACCGCGATTTTTTTTATCATAAGCATTCGGACTTTGAGTTTTCCTACATCGTTTCGGGAAACGGCTTATACGCCTTGCGAGACGGCGCCTGTATGATCAAGGAGGGGGACGTATTTTTGTTCGGTGCCAATCAGGTGCACTGTATTACCGACCGAGATCCCGAAACCCCCATGCTTTTGTTCAATCTGCAATTTGAGTCGAGATTGATCTGGTCGCCTCTTTCCGATATGCTCAACGAAAGGTATTTGCAATTCTTCAACGGCAAATGCGAGCGGTTGGATCCGTTTGCCGACTCCACGGCTCGTATTGCCCGTATTATGAAGCAGATCATGCAGGAAAACCAAGCCAAAAACGTGGGTTATCAGCTGATGATCAAGGCGTACCTTTACCAGATCATCGGGGAACTGATCCGCGGCTGCGGCGTTTCCTTTGAGGAGCCTGCCGACGGTGCGCGCCAAAGAAGCCTTTTCGGCATGGATCAAGCCATGACTTATATCAACGGACATTTGGATGCGCCGCTCTCCTTGGAGGAGATCGCTTCGGTGGCAGGATTTACAAGAACCTATTTTTCCACCCTGTTTACCGAGCTCAACGGACTTACCACGTGGGATTATATCACCATTCGTCGCATCGAGCGGAGCTGTGAGCTGCTTCGCAAGACAGACCTTCCGATCATTGAGGTGGCACAGCGCTGCGGTTATGAGAATCTTTCCAATTTTAACAGGATGTTTTTGCGGATCGTCGGTACGTCACCTTCCGTATATCGCAGAACGCATTTTTTGAAAGAAATCGTAACATAGTATCGGTTTTTTGGAACATAATGGTAGAATGCACCTGTAAAAATTGGTATAATTGAAAAAAAGCGCTTTCATCTTTGAGAACGATTTATTCATTTAGGAGGAGATTCTATGGAGACTGTTCGTAAGCCCTTGGATAAGGACCGCATCAAGGAGATGCTGGCATCCGAGGATCAATCCACCAGAATTGCTGCCTTTCGCGCGCTTTGCATGGAAAAATTTGAAGCCGCCGAGGAGCTTTTCCAAAACCGCGTAGAGCCTAACATTGAAAAATACCGCAAGGGTGATATGACCCTGCGCCTGACCGATGACAAGGGAAATCCCCTGAAGAATCAAAAGGTCAGGATCAATCAGATCGGTCACGATTTCAAGTACGGTGCCAACATTTTTTTGTTGGATGAGTTTTCTACCGAGGAAGAAAACGTCAAGTACCGCGAGTTCTTCCATCAGTATTTTAATCTGGCAACCGTTCCGTTCTACTGGAAGGAGCTGGAGCCCGAGCAGGACAAGCCGAGATACGCGGCGGACAGCTACAAGATTCATCGCCGTCCCGCTCCCGACCTTTGCGTGGAGTATTGCGAGGAGAAGGGCATTCTGCCCAAGCTCCATTGCCTGTTCTACGATAAATTCATTCCCGATTGGCTTCCCAAGCAGGACGAGGCAGAGATGAAGCGTCTTTACGAAAAGCGCTTTGCCGAGATCGCTGAGCGCTACAAGGGCAAGATGTACGAGTTTGAGGTGACCAACGAGCTTCTCGATGAATGGAAGTGGGATGCGCAGTCGGTGCTTTGCTCCAAGCGCGACACCCCTCTTTGGGCGTATGAGCTTGCAAGAAAGTATTTCCCCGAGGAGACGCTGGTGATCAACGAATCCAACCGCACCCCCGAGATCGGAGAGCAGGACTACCGCAGCCCCTATTTCCTCTTCATCGACGGCCTGCTCGCCAAGGGGGCTTCCATTGATAAGATCGGTATTCAGAACCACATTTTCTGCAGCACCAGATTCAAGCAGGAGGACGTGATCTGGAATTACCTCCAGTATTTCGATCCCGAAAAGCTGCTCAACGGCCTTGGGTACCTTGCCGAGTTCGGCAAGCCGCTGGAGATCACCGAGATCACCATTCCCACCTTCGGAGAGGGCGAGGAGGCAGAGCAGCTGCAGGCAGATCTGTTGAACCGACTCTACCACGTATGGTTCTCGGTTCCCGCCATGGAGACTTTGGTCTACTGGAATACCGTAGAGGGCATGGCGTATCGCCGTCCCGACGGTGCCAGCGATGAAAACCGCGTGCGCGGAGGAATCTTCCACCGCGATCTGACCCCCAAGAAGGCGGCGCTGGAGCTCAAGCGCCTCTTTACCGAGGAATGGCACACCGAGGCAGAGCTCACCACCGATGAAAACGGTGAGATCACCTTCCGTGGCTTCTACGGAGATTATACCGCGGAGATGAACGGCAAGACGGCAAAATTCGGCTTGCACAAGAAGGATCCCTCCGCACAGGAACTGAAAATTTAATTCAAGAATACATAGAGGAGAAGAATTATGAAGAATTACACCCCCGAATCGGTAAACCGTTGCTCGGCTCCCTCCGAGCTCAAGATCACCGACATCCGCGTTTGTAACATCGACGGAATCCCCAAGCATTGCATTCTCATCAAGGTTTACACCAACCAGGGCATCGTTGGCTACGGCGAGGTCAGAGACGCATCCAGCGCAACCTACGCCCTCATGCTCAAGAGCCGCTTGATCGGTGAGAATCCCCTCAACGTAGAAAAGCTCTTCCGCCGCATCAAGCAGTTTGGCGGTCACAGCCGTCAGGGCGGCGGTGTATCGGGTATTGAGATCGCTCTTTGGGATATTGTGGGTAAGGCTTACGGTGTTCCCGTATATCAGCTTTTGGGCGGTAAGTACCGCGATAAGATCCGCATCTACTGCGATACCGACGTGGACGGCAAGCACACGGGTACCGATATGGGTAACGCCCTCAAGAAGAGAATGGAAATGGGCTACACCTTCCTCAAAATGGACCTTGGCATCGAGCTGATGCTGGACGAGCCCGGCTGTCTCAACGCTCCCTCGGGTATGCTGGAGGATATTAAGAAGTACTCCATGAAGGCAATCAACCATCAGAAGGGCTCCATCGACCGCGATATGATGCTGGGCAAGAACTACGAGATCTTCACCATTCCTCACTACGCTACCGGCATTCACGTGACCGAGAAGGGCATGGATTATCTGGAGAACTACGTAAAAGAGGTTCGTGACGTCATCGGCTACGAGGTTCCCCTTGCCATCGACCACTTTGGTCACGTTGCCGTTGAGGACTGCATCCGCTTTGCAAAGAGACTTGAAAAGTACAACATTGCTTGGATGGAGGATATTTCTCCCTGGCAGTACACCAACCACTTCAAAAAGCTTGCCGAGCATACCACCGTTCCCGTATGCACCGGCGAGGACATCTACCTTGCCGAGAACTTTGAGCCTCTGATGCAGGCAGGCGCCGTTCAGGTGATCCACCCCGATATGCTGACCATTGGCGGCTTTGGTGAATTGAAGAAGGTTGCCAACCTTTGCGACAAATACGGCGTTGCCATGGCAATTCATATGGCGGAGTCTCCTATCGGTATGATGGCTGCAATTCATGCCGCTGCCGCTGTTCAGAACGTGCTTGCCGTAGAGTATCACTCCACCGATTGCCCCAAGTGGAACGACCTTGCCTTTGGCATTGATAATCCTCTGATTGTGGATGGCTTTGCAAAGGTTCCCGATACGCCCGGTTTGGGTATTGAGGCACTCAACGAGGAGCTGATCCGTGAGCATCTGCACAAGAAGTATCCCGGTCAGTGGGAGCCCACCGATTTCTGGAACGACGAATGGGCAAACGACAGAGAATGGTCGTAAGAATATGAAAAAGAAAATACTGATTACAGGCTCCACCCAAGGCATTGGAAAAGCCATGGCGGCGGCATTTGTAAGGGAGGGCTACGACGTGATCGTTCATTGCACCTCCAATTTGGAAAAGGCTGAGCGCATTAAGACCGAGATCGGCGCGTGGAAGGCAGTAACTGCGGATTTTTCCAAGCCCGAAGAGGTCAAGGAGCTTGTTACCAAGACCGGAGCGGTGGATTGTCTGGTTCTCAACGCCAGCGTGCAAAATAAGCAACGCTGGGATGAGATCGACGAGGAAAGCATGGATCTGCAATTTACCGTCAACGTCAAGAGCAGTCTCTTGCTGATGCAGGCATATTATCCTGCCATGAAGGAGCAGGGATGGGGACGCATCGTAACGGTTGGAAGCACCAATCAATACCGCAACCATCCCGAGCTTCCCATGTATGCCGCTACCAAATGCGCGGTGATGAGCCTTGTCAAGAATATCGCCAAGCAGGTAGCACCCTTTGGTGTGACCGTCAACAATATTGCTCCCGGTGCCATCGCAACGCCCAGAAACGCGGCGATCTACGAGGATGACGAAAAGAGAAGAGCGGTGGAATCCTCCATTCCCATGGGACGCTTCGGTCAGCCCGAGGATTGCGTTGGTGCGGTTCTGCTTCTGTGCTCGGATGCGGGCGCTTACATCACGGGGAGCGATATCGTTATGGACGGCGGACTGCGTCTTTGATTCATAATGTAAAGAAATCGCATATTTTTGTCGTTTTTTGAGATTGCATCTTCGTTCTTCTTTCTGTATAATAAAAGTATCGCAATTATTACGCAAGAGAGGATTTTGATTATGATTCGCATTACCAACGATCTGATCCGTAAGCAAACCAACTTCTGGAACCACTGTTTGTTCCATCCCACCGACGCCGTGGAGGATCCTTGGGGCAGACGCATCCTTGACCGCATGGCAGAGGACGGTGCCATCAGAACCGTTCGCATTTACACCATGTTTGAGGATATCGTCTATCAGGACGAAACGGGAAAGCTGCTGTATGATTTCCGCCTGAGCGATCTCCGTATGGATTACCTTTTGGAGAAGGGCTACGATCTGATCCTCGCCTACGGCGGAATGCCCGACTGCATTGCGAGAAGCACCGACAGCAAAAATTCTGCCGCAAAGGGAAAGACTCGTTATAAGGGGAAGATGTGGAACACCTCTCCTCCTGCCGATCTTTCACTTTGGGAAGAGCTTTGCTACGAATATACCAAGCATATCGTGAAGCGATACGGCATTGAGCGCGTATCCACCTGGTATTGCCAATGCTTCAACGAGCCCGATATCCGCACCTTCTTTATGGGTGAGCTTCCCAGAGAGGCATCCGTAGAGCGCGCTTTGGAATACAACAAGATGTACGAGGCATTCCAAAAGGGTGTTCGTCGCGTTTCCGAGCGCATTCGTGTCGGCGGTCCTACGCTGGCGCACCGTCCCGCGTTTCTCCCTCCTTTTCTGGACTACGTCAAGGAGAAAAATCTGAAGCTGGACTATCTTGCCCTGCATAACTACGGCACCTCTCCCACCTTCCTCAATGAGGGGAGTATTCCGCTGACAGTAAACAATCATCTCGTCCGCGAAAAGGAATACATGGACATCATCGTGGAGAAGGGCTTTGGAGACGTAGAGCTGGTCTACGACGAATGGGGCGCATCCAGCCACGGCTACCACAACATGGAGGAGAGCCCCTCGCTGATCTTCCGTGAAAACGAGGTCTATGCGGCGTATTACGTCAAGCTGATCCATACCTTCCTGCGCACCAAGCATAAGCCTACCAAGATGCTGCTGTGTCTGTCGGGACAGCATGAAATGGTAACCGATTTTTCGGGCTTCCGCAACTTCTTTACCCTCAATTTCATCAAGAAGCCGATCTACAACGCTTTCATTCTTGCCTCCAAGCTGGGCGAGGATCTGATGGACGCTAAGGTTGACGATGAAAATATTTTCGTGGTTCCCACCAAGAACGAAAAGGGGGACTATGCCGTGCTGCTTTCCTATTCCTCCGAGTGCTTTGAGGAGAATCTTCCCGCAAAGCAGGAAACCGTTGCCTTTGACGAGGATGTGAGCGGCAGGACTGTCACCGTATACTGTATCGATAAGACCCACACCAATCCCTATCGCCTCTACGAAAAGCTGGGCATGGGAGAAATGGACGGGGAAATGCTTTCCAAGCTTCGCGAGGAGGGCAATCTCAAGCCTGTTGCCGTACAAAAGGGTGATGAGCCCCTGACCTTGAATCTGACGGCGAACAGCACCTATTTGATCATGATTACCGAATAAAAGGAGAATTGACATGAAATTTAATTGCAGAGAAGAGATCATTGCGCTGACTCCCGAATGGAAGGGCGAGCGCTTTCCCGACGGACGTCCCCGTGTTCCGGATAAGTATCTGGAGGCAATGCGCAAAATGACCCTTGAGGAGCTTTGGAAGCCCATTTTCGTCAAGGGATACATCAGTCAGTTTGAGGGCGACCTCAAGACCCTGCACAACGATGGCAGAAAGCTGATCGGACGTGCCGTAACCTGCTCCTTCGTTCCTACCAGACCCGACCTGCATGAGGTTGCTTTTGCCACCGGTGCCGAGGAGGGAAGAAAGGGAAATTACAACCAGTGGGTCATCGACTCTCTGGTGGAGGGCGACGTTGTAGTTGCCGATATGTACGATAAGATCTTTAAGGGAACCTTCCTTGGCGGCAACCTGACCAAGGCGATCAAGACCCGCACCAAGACCGGCGGTGCCGTGATCTGGGGCGGTATCCGTGACGTGGAGCAGATGGTAACCCACGAGGGCGTTCAGGTCTACTACCGCGGCATTGATCCCACTCCCATCCGTGAGTTTATTATGAAGGACTTTAACAGCATTACCCGTATCGGTAAGGCTACCGTCCTCCCCGGTGACATCGTATTCGGTGCCGGCGGCGGTGTTCTGTTCATTCCCGCACACCTGGTTCAAGAGGTGGTAGAGGGCGCGGCAAAGACCCACGTCAAGGACGATTTCGGCTTTGAAATGATCGGTGAGGGCAAGTTTACCACCGCGCAGATCGACAGAGCTACCTGGACCGAGGAGATGCTGGATCTGCTTACCGATTGGATCAAGAACGATCCCCGCGGTGAGGAATACAGAGATCTTGACTGGACCGAGGAATACGAGCTTGCCAGAAACGGAGATCCCAATGACACACAAACCGCTCTGTAAGGTCTGGGCGGCGTCCTGCGCACCCGACGGTGGGATCGCGCAGTATGAATTGAACGCCGAGGGAAAGCTCTCTCGGTGTTCTTTTCTATCTCTTGACCGCCCCATGTATTTTGTTAAGGAGGGCGAGACGCTCCATACGCTTTTGCGTGCCCCCGAGGGGCTTGACGGCAAGAGCGGCTATATCAAGGTGAACGCGGAGCTGACCGCGGCATCCGAGCCGATTTCTACCCAAGGCATTGTGGCTTGCCACCTCTGCAAGGTAGGAGATCGGATTTATGCGGTAAACTATCTTTCCGGCAATCTTTCCATGATCGGCGGCGGGGAAGTGACCCACGCGCCTGCGGAGAATCATCAGCCCGGACGGCAGGATGCCCCTCACACCCATTGTGTGATTCCCACCGAGGAGGGGGATGCCTTGTTCTGCACCGATCTCGGCTTGGATACGGTTTTTGTTTACGATCTTGATCTCAATCTGCTCTCCAAGTGTCAGATGCCCAAGGGACACGGCGTGCGTCATCTGGTGGCGGGAAGAAACGGCTTTTATTACGCCGTCAACGAGCTGATGTCCACTGTCAGTGTGCTGAAATACGATGCGGAAGCGCATGAATTAAAATGCCTTTCCTCTATTCCTGCGGCGTTTCCATGGAGGGAAATACTGCGGCGGCGATCCGTTTGACGCGGAATGCAAGGCATCTCTTTGTTTCCCATCGCGGTGCCGATACCGTAAGCGTATTTTCGGTGTCCGAGGATGGCAGAAGCCTTGCGCTGCTTCACAATATCCCTTGCGGCGGCAGAGGTCCCAGAGATATGATCCTGACGCCGGATGAGAAATTTATCCTTTGCGCCAACGAGCGGAGCGGTGACCTGACCGTTCTTGCGCTGGATGCGGAGATGAAAGCGACTTTGACCGATCGCGTTCCGCTTTCTGACGCGCTCTGCGTATTGGCGGAATAAAGAAAAGAGGCTGTCTCATTAAGAAAGCCCCTTATTCAAAGCATTTTCAAAGTTTTTTCAACAAATACCTGTATTTACAGAATAAAACGACAAACCGAAAAATTCAATTTATCGGTGTAGGGACCGGCGTCCCCGACGGTCCGAGAAGAAAAAGCGTTTGCTTTGCGTGTGGCTGCATACCAATAGCCGTTTAAAAAGCAAAATTTGTTGCTTTCCGGACAGTCGAGTTCTCGTTGCGACTCGGTCACGCTCCCGTTCTGACACCACACCGTGGTGTCATTCATTACGCTCGCGCCGCTTTGCTACGCCGGTCCCTACAAGTTTTTGGGTCATTCAAAGAGATAGCGTAGCCATGAAATAACTTCAAGGCTACGCTATCTTTCGGTTTTGAGGTGTTCTTGATGAGACAGCCCCTTTTTATCTGTATTTTTTTCGGTATTGAGAGGGCGTGCAGTGATATTTTTCGGTAAAGAGGTTGCTGAAATGGGAGGAGGTATTGAAGGAAAGGTCATACGCAATGTCGGTAATGCTCTTGCTCGTATTGATCAGCAACGTAGAGGCATAGTACAGCTTTTCGTCCACCACGTATTTGTGAAACGTCATGCCGGTACTTTTTTTGATTACGCGATTGACGTAATTGGGATGATAGGAAAGTGCCTGCGCTACCGCCTCGTTGGGAAGCACCTCCGTAATATGCTCGTGCACGTAGCGCATGATCTTTTCCGCCGTATTGGGAGAATCGGCGTTGTGCGGATCCATATTGTCACGAAAGATTTCCAAAAGGAAGGCTTTCATGTAAAGATTGACGATCTCTTGCGAGAACAACAGATTTTTCTGGCATTCCCAAAGGATCGCTTCCAACAGCTTTCGCGCCTGTGCGGACGGACGCAACACCAAGGGGGAATTGAGAGCCGTTTGATCCAAAAACGCAATGGTATCGTCAAGCTGCTTCGTCGCTTTCTTCAGTGCCGTGCCCGAGACTGCTTTTCCGGAAAAATCAAACCGAATATCGATCAGGTGCAACGGTGCTTGAACGATCTGTGCGGTGTATTCCTTGGTCGGAAAAAACAGGAAGGCGCTGTTTTCGGGAATCAGCAGGCTTTTATGCTCCCAGTGAATCTCAAAGATTCCGTCCACCGCATATAACAGACAATAATGCGAAAACTGTGCGGCACGACCCTCGGATAGAAGCTCCTCGGGAAGGGACTGTAATCCCTGCACCGACAAAACTGCCGGATCTATTTGTTGTACCGTGATTTTCAAGCCCCTCGCCTCCTTCCGTAAAGCGGCAGATACCGCCAAGCTGTACCCATTATATCACGGTTGCGATCAAAAATCAATAGTTTTTTGAAAAAGGCTTGCTCAAAACCGATTCTTTTTGAACATTTTGCAAAAAAAATGCTTTGTTTTTTTAGAAAAAGTATTGCAAAATATATCTTTTTGTTGTAAAATATAAAATGTAATTTTTTACGGTGAACGGGATGCTGAAGAGCCCTCCGTTCGAAAATGCATTTTGCAATTCAAAGAAAAGAGGGAATGATTTATGAAATGCTTTTACGGTGAGGTGCACGCCCATTCCACGGAATCCGACGGTCAGGGAACCGTTGCCGAGGCGTACACGTATGCCCGTGACGTAGGACACGTTGACTACTTTGCTACCACCGACCACAATCTTGGACGCTATGATCAGACCCGCGTAAAGCTGGTTGGCGAGACTGCCGAGACCTTCAATGAGGACGGCAAGTATGCGGCGCTTCACGGCTATGAGATGACGTACGATATTACCACGGGTCACTACGGACATATCAATATTCTGCAGCCCACTGCTTTCTTCCCCACCTCCTACACGCTGGATCGCTTTTATGACGGAATGGCAAAGGCGGGAGAGAAGGGAATCGGTCAGTTCAACCATCCCGGCGACAAATGGGGTAACTTCAACGATTTCGTTTACGATCCCCGTATGGATGATATTTTCAAGCTCATGGAGATCCGTATCACCGAGTACGGCATTTCCTGCATTGAGGAGGAGTACGATCGCGCATTGCGCATGGGCTGGCACATCAGCCCCGTGAGCAACGAGGATGCGCACAACAAATATTGGACCACCAACCGAGAGGAGACTGGAGGCGTGCTTGCCGAGTCGCTGACCCGCGAGAATATCATCGACGGAATGCGCAAGAATCGCACCTTCTCCACCACCGACCGTACCCTTCAGCTTTACTACAAGGCAAACGGCGAGTGGATCGGCTCCAGATTGAAGAAGACCGGCGCGCTCAACGTGGTGATCGATGCCTCCACCGAAAAGGAGTGCGGACTTGGCGTGCTGCAGCTGGTTGGCGAGCACAACCGTGTGCTGGCACAGGTTGACGTCGGCGCGGCAAAGACCTATCATTGGGAGATCACCCTTCCGGACGATCAGAGATATACCTACGTCAAGCGCATTTCCGGAATGCACTACGCCATTTCGGGCGCCATCTTCGTAGAGCAGAATCCTCCTGTGGAGATGGAGATCAAAACCGGATATCAGAACGGCAAGACCGTTGCATCGGCTTGCGTCAAGAATATCGGAGACAAGAAGATCACCGATCTGTCGGTCGAATGGTATCCTGCTTGCGTCAGCATTGAGCTGGGCGCAAAGCCCTACGTTTCCGAGCTGGGTGATTTGGATGCCGGTGCCGATACGCTGGCAGGCTTCTCCTCCCCCGTGCTGGCAAAGCACACCCGACTTGTGGCAATCGTTCGCGGTATGTGCGACGGTGAGCCCGTGACCTTGAGCCGTGTGGTTTACCTTGCTCCTTTGACCATTCAGAGATTTTTCTGCAACTCCAGAATCTCTCAGATCGCTAAATTTCAGAAGCAGCCCTTCTGCTGCTACGACGTATATAACAACACCGACGTGGAGATCGATGCCTCGGAATATACCTTCCGTTACTACATCTTCGGTACCTACAAGGAGTTTACCGTGCCGCGCAAGATCGCACCTCACGGAATGCTCACCATTTGGTTCAGAGGCGCTGAATCTGCTAAGACCATGGCAGATTTCAACGAGTTCTACGGAACCGCGCTGACCGAGGACGAGGTTTACTGTTGTCCCCTGAAGTTCGATCCCGATGCTTATACCCGCAAGCTGACCATCGGATACGGTGATGAGGTTGCTTGCCGTGCATGGATCCGCTCCGACGGATACCACGGCGCCGACGTTGCGGGGAACGATTGCTTTGATTATGAGTGGACCAACGAGGTTTCCACAATGAAGGTGCTGGGATTGCGCAGAAACGAAAAGCCCAGAGCGTTTGTTCCCGCAATTCCTGCCGCTGTTGTAATGCCCGAGGGCAAGGCTTTGGCTACGTACGCCGAGCCCACCGCTCCCAAGATTGAGCGCCTCGTGGTTCTTACCGACGGCTGCGCCGATCTTGCCGCCCTTGAGAAGAAGGCGCAAGCCATTGTTCCCGAGGCAAAGGAGATCATCATGATCGCAGGCGAAAACGACGGCTCCAAGGGCCTCCACAACTACCTGTTCTGGAGTGGCTGGTCGCTGTTGACGCGTGCCGTTGACGCCAAGCCCGATGCCGTACTGGTCTGCATGGGTGCCAACGATTGCGGAAAGAAGCGTACCGATTGGTTTACCCGCAACTTCGTGTCCTGTTCCACCGTGCTGGTAAATGCTACCCGCGGCCTTTACGTTCGTAACATCCCCCTCATCTTCACCATGCCCGAGCTGAATGAGGAGCAAAAGGTGGATGAAAACGTATTCGTGCACATTCTCAAGAGCACAGCTCGCACGCTTTACGCTCCGTTTGCAGGCGTTCCCGAGGAGACCGTTCCGCTTTCCAAGGTCGTGGAAAATCCCTCCACCGTAACGCCTCGCGCCGACGCGATCCGCGTTGCCGTGGTAGGCGACCAGTTCAGCGATAAGACTCCCAAGGGTCCCTCCTACGCATTCTTCTTGCAGGAGCTTTTGGGAGACGGCTTTGACGTATATCTTTACGCCAAGGATACGGCAAGAGCCTCCAAGCGCGCTCCCAAAAATTATCTGGAGAATTCCGCTTCCTTCCTCAAGGAAATGAAGGAGCAGAAGATGAACGTGATCGTTTCCATGTTCGGATGTGCCGACCTGCGTCACGCGGTTGCCGACGAATGGGAGACCTCGGGCTATCGCCAGGACTTTGACGAGGGCTTGAGAGAAACCCTGCAGGCATTCTCGGATATCGGCGCAAAGAACGTCGTGATCACTCCCTTTGACCGTCGCAACGTGGATGACAGTCGCCGTACCGTTCTCCGTCAAGAGGGCGGCGTTAAGGATATGGTCATTGCCATTGCCGCCGACTGCGGTGCCGAGGTTGTTGATTTCTTTCAGGATACCCACGAGCAGGAGGGCTTGGTAGAGCTGCAGAGAGATATGGATTATCCTTCTCTTGCAGGTATCAAGCATCTTGCGGAAATGGTAGCTGAAAAGCTCAAAGCAATGTACGCATAACGTATTTTCAAGACCTTTTTTCAAGGGGGGGGGCGAGAGGCGCTCCGCACCCCTTGAGATCAAAATATTTGTGAAAAGAAAAAAGAGGTAAAACATTATGAAAATTTTTAACGGTGAAGTTCATGCGCATACCGATTTTTCCGACGGTAGAGGCACTCCCCCCGAAGCATACGATTATGCCCGTAACGTTGGTAAGGTAGATTACTTTTCGGTTACCGACCACAACGGTCCCAAGCTGACCGATGAAAAGTTTTTCTCGGTAATGCCTTCTCTGGCAGAGGAAAAGAACGAGGACGGCAAGTTTGCTGCTCTTTACGGCTATGAAATGACCTACGGTGCCGGCACCGGCTTCTACGGACACGCAAACATCATTCCTCCTAAGGCGATCTTCAGAACCAATCTCACGCTCGACGAGTGGTATGAGGAAATGGCTAAGGTTGGCGAGACCGGCGTTGGCCAGTTCAACCATCCCGGCGATAAGTGGGGTAACTTCAACGATTTCAAATTCGATCCCCGTATGGATGATATCTTCAGCATCATGGAGATCCGTATCACCGAATACGGCATTTCCTGCATCGAGGAGGAATACGACCGCGCACTGCGTATGGGCTGGCACATCAGCCCCGTCAGTAACGAGGATACCCACGGTGCCAACTGGACCACGGGACGCGAGGAGACGGGTGCCGTTATGGCAGAGGAGCTGACCCGTGAAAACATTCTCGACGGTATGCGCAAGAATCGGACCTATGCCACCACCGACCGCTCCTTCAAGATGTTCTACAAGGCAAACGGCGAGTGGATCGGCTCCAGACTGAAGAAGACCGGCTCTCTCAAGGTAGAGATCGATGCCACCACCGAAAAGGAATGCGGCGTTGGCGTTCTTCAGCTGATCGGTGAGCACAACATCGTGCTGGCACAGGTGGACGCAGGCAGAGAAAAGAGCTTCCGTTGGGAGATCACTATTCCCGACGATCAGAAATATACCTACGTAAAGCGTATCTCCGGAATGCACTACGCAATTTCGGGTGCGATCTTCGTAGAGCAGGATGCCCCTGTTGAGGTTGAGATCCAAACCAACTATCAGGGTGGCAAGCTGGTGGCTGTTGCCGACGTGAAGAATCTCGGAGACGCAGAGCTTGAAGACGTTCAGGTTTCTTGGTATCCCGCTTGCATGAGTGTGGAGAGAAAGTCCAAGCCCTTCCTGTCCGTTCTTGGCGATATTGAAGCAGGGAAGACGGCACGCGCCGGCTATACCGCTCCCATCCGTGCCCGCGATACCCGTTTGATTGCCGCCGTTCGCGGTACCTATAAGGGACAGACCGTTTCTGTAAACAAGGTGGTTTATCTCTCTCCCTTGACCATTACCCAGCTCTTCTCCAATACCAAGAGCTATTTGTCTCAGGGATATACCAAGCAGCCCTATTGCTGCTTCGATCTGTTCAATCAGACCGATGCTACCGTTGACGTTTCCGAGTATCAGTTCCGTATCTACAACTGCGGTCTGCATCAGGAATTCCGCATCAACGCCAAGATCAAGGCACACAGCACGCTGACTGTTTGGCTCAGAGGCAAGAGCGGCTCCAACACGCTGGATGATTTCAACGAATACTTTGGCACTTCTCTCAAGAAGTCCGACGTTTATATTTGCGCTGAAAAGCTGAACGTTGAGGATGCTACCAGAAAGCTGGCGATCTGCTACGGTGACGAGGTTACCTGCCGCGCCTATATCCGCGGAGAGGGCTATCACGGTGTCGACGTTCAGCCCAAGGGCTGCTTCCGTTACAGGTGGAATCAGAATTGCTCCACGCTGGAGGTTCTGGAGCTGAGAGAGACGGCAATGCCGCAGGAAAGCTTTATCTTTGAGCCTGTAAAGCTCGACCTCCCCAAGGGTCAGGCATTGGCAACCTTTGAGGCGCCTGCCGAGAAGGCAATCAACCGTTTGGCAGTGTTTACCGACGGATGCTTGGATCTTCCCGCGCTGGAGGCAAAGGCACGCGCGTTGTTCCCCGACGCCAAGGAGATCCTGATGTTCGCAGGTGAGAATGACGGTGCCAAGGGATTGCACGCTTACATGTTCAATACTGCCGAAAAGCTGCTCCTGGATATCGTTGACACCAAGCCCGACGCCATTCTGATTGCCGTTGGCGCAAACGATCTGGGCAAAAAGAGAGCCGATTGGTTCAACCGCAACTACACTTCATACTCCACCGTTGCCGTCAACCTGACCCGCGGCTTCTATGTACGCAACATGCCTCTCTTCTTCACCACCTCCATTCTCACCGAGGAGCAGGCTCCCGAGGAGAATATGCTGGTGCACCATATCAAGACGGTTGCAAACACCCTTGGCGGCGAGATCGTCGGCATGCCCGAGGAGATCATTCCCGCGAGCGAGATGATCGAGATGGAGAGAATCGTTCCCCGTGAGGATGCGATCCGCGTTGCCATTGTAGGCGACCAATTCTGCGAGGGCAGCTCCATGGTTCCTTCCTACGCTTCCTTGCTGCAGATCGCTCTGGGTGACGGATACGACGTTCGTGTTTATTCCAAGATCAAGGCAAGAGCGGCTACCACCTCTGAGACCTACTTCCTGGAAAATGCACGGGTCAACGTCAAGGCGATGAAGAAGTTTGCGCCTCAGATCGTGGTATCCTGGTTTGGATGCTCGGATCTGTCCCGTTCCAATTCCGCACATTGGGATACCTATAAGCCTGCTTTCATCGAGGGCTATCACGAGATCCTCAAGACCTTTGAGGAGTGGGGCGCCAAGAATATTGTAGTCACGCCCTTTGCGCGTATCATTGATGACGTCCGCAAGAAGGTTCTCTATGAGGATGGCGGCATGATCGAGACGGTGAATGAGATCGCCAAGGAGCGCAAGCTTCCCGTTGTGGATTACTTTACCGCATCGCAGGCCGAGGGTATGATCGTAACGGTCAAGAAGGTTGACGAGCTTTCTTGCGCAGGTGCGCAGTGCTTGGCAGATATGGTTGCCGAGACGATCAAAACACTTGGCTGATCCCCAAACGATAGGATTCATCAACCGCCGCGGCCGCATAGCGGCTGCGGCGGTATCTTCAAAAAGATGTTTTTTTCGATAACAAGCATGAAAGGAACTGCAAATGAGTATTATTCAGATCGATCAAAAGCAATTCCATCTCAGAGGAAAGGATTTTTCCTACGTGATGGGGGCCGATCGCTTCAATTATTTGTGCCATAAATATTACGGCGCGCGTCTTGGTGAGGATGCCGATCTGCGGTATTTTTACAAATCTCACGTTTACAACGACTATACCGCTCAGATCGATGGGGAGCAGGATCGCTACTCCTCCATTTTTCCCGAATATCCCGTGGCAAACTACGGAGAGTTCCGAGACTACGCCATTTGCGTGGAGGATGCCAAGGGATGTCCCGTGACGGATCTGCGCTATGAGGGATTTGAGATCCTTTCGACGAAGCCCGAGATCGGATCCGGAATTCCCACCGCCCGTGGCGGAGAAACGCTGGTCGTCTCACTTTGGGACGAGGTGCTTTCTCTTCGCGTGAAGCTTTATTACACGGTTTACGAGGATGAGAACATTATCACTCGCCGCGCCGAGATCCAAAACCTTGGCAAGGACTTTGTAAAGCTGCGCCGCGCCCTGTCTGCTTCCTTGGATTTTTGGGATCATGATTTCAACGTGCTGACCCTTCCGGGCGGACACCACGAGGAGCGCCGCGAGTGTATTACCCCTGCCAATTACGGACAGATCGTAGTGGGCAACTGCCGCGGAAACTCCTCCCATCAGCATTCTCCCTTTGTAGCCCTCCTTCGTCCAAACGTGACCGAGGAGACCGGGGACGTGTTTGCTTGCAGCCTCATGTACAGCAGCTCTCACTATGAATGCGTAGAGGTGGATCAGTACGGAAAGACCAGACTTTTAGCAGGCATCCGTCCCGATACCTTTACCTGGAAGCTGGAGAGCGGCGAGACCTTTGAGACTCCCGAGGCGGTTCTTTGCTACTCCAACGAGGGACTTGGCAAAATGAGCCGTTCCTATCACGATTTTTACCGCAATTACGTGATCAATCCCAATTTTGTGTACCGTCCCAGACCCGTGGTTCTCAACAGCTGGGAGGGAATGCACTTTAAATTTGACAACAAACGCCTCCTGGATGCTATTGATGCCATCAAGGGAAGCGAAATTGATACCTTTGTTTTGGACGACGGCTGGTTCGGCGCGCGTAACAACGCTTTTGCCGGACTTGGTGACTGGTTCGTCAACACGCAAAAGCTGCCCGGCGGACTCAAGGAGATCTCGGATCACTGTCACGCCGCAGGCATGAACTTCGGCCTTTGGATCGAGCCCGAAATGATCAACCCCGATAGCGACCTTTATCGCGCCCATCCCGATTGGATCATTTCCTCTCCCGATCGCAAGCCCGTGGTTTCCCGTAACCAATGTATTCTCGACCTGACCCGTCGCGACGTGTTGGATTATATCAAGGCATCCATGTACCGCGTGATCAGCGAGAGCGGAGCCAACTACATCAAGTGGGATTGTAACCGCCACATGACCGAGAACTGGTCGCGTCTGCTTCCCGCAGACAGACAGGGAGAGGTTCAGCATCGCTATATCCTCGGTGTTTATGAATTGGCGAAGTATCTGACCGAAAGCTTTCCCGAGATTATCTTTGAGGGCTGCTCCGGAGGCGGTGGACGCTTTGACGGCGCCATGCTCAAGTTCTTCCCCCAATACTGGACCAGCGACAACACCGATACCAACGACCGCACCGAGATCCAGTACGGTACAAGCCTTTGTTTCCCCTTGAGCTCAATCTCCTGCCACGTGTCTGCTTCCCCCAATATCCGCAACGGCAGAGCCGCATCGGTGCGCGCCCGTACCAATATTGCAAGGCAGGGCGTGTTGGGATATGAATTTGATCCTTTGCGCGTTTCCGAGGAGGAGCTTTCCACCATTGCCGAGAATATCAAGAAGCACAGAAGCACCGAAAAGCTGATTCTGGAGGGCGATCTTTACCGCCGTGAGAATCGACTTCACAGTAACTTTATGTCGCAGACTGTGGTTTCCAAGGACAAGAAGCGGGCAATGATGGTCTTCTATCAGGCACTCAATCCGCACAACAGTGATCTCATCGCCCGTGCGGCAGGTCTTGATCCCGATAAGCATTATCGCATTGAGGAGCTGGATACCGTTCTGAGCGGCTCGGTTCTTTGTAACGTGGGCATTTATCTGGAACGTATGCCCAAGGATTTTGAGGCGGTTCTGTTTACCTTGACCGCGATTGACTGATTCGGGAGTGTTTTCTTAGAACAGCAATTTTTGTCCTTTATAAAACAAACGGTAACTTGCAATCCGTGCAAAAATGATTTATACTTTTTTTGTAAACCAAAACGCTTATGAGGCGTTGAAACAGAAAGGTGAAGACTATGAAAAATCCGATTTTTTTAAGACATGAGGCAGCAAATGCCAAATGCCTTCCCACGGTAGCCTTTGACCGCGATAAGACGGTTCACTATCACGGACAGGTGGAGCAGATGCTCCGTTTTATCACCGAGACCCAGTTGATGGATAAAAAGATGTGGGAGCGCTTTGTTTCTCCCTTCCGCACCCATGAGGATGACCTGACGGTTGGCGGCTGGCGCTGCGAGTACTGGGGAAAGATGATGCGCGGCGCGGTTTACGTTTATTCGATCACGCAGGATCTGAAGCTCTATCGGGTTTTGGAAAAGACCGTGCGCGATCTGATTTCCACTGCCGACGGCTACGGACGCATTTCCTCCTACACGGTAGAAAACGAGTTTACCAAGTGGGATACCTGGGGCAGAAAGTATATTATGCTCTCTCTCATCTATTTCATGGAGATCTGCCGTGACGAGGCACTGAAGGCCGAGATCCTTGAAAAGGTCATTGCTCACGCCGACTATATTGCCGAAAAGTTTGGCGACGAGAAGGACGGAAAGCGTCCCATCACCAAAAACGTCAAGCATTGGGGCGGACTCAACGCGTCCTCAATCCTCGAGCCCGTGATGCTGCTTTATAAGCTGACAAAGAAAGAAAATTACCTGGAGCTTGCCCATCATATCATTTCCTGCGGCGGCTCTACCTGGGGGAACATTCTGGCGCTTTCCATGCAGGATAACCTCTACCCCTATCAGTATCCCGTGACCAAGGCATACGAAATGATCTCCTTCTTTGAGGGCGTTTTGGAATACTCCTTTGTAACAGGCGAGGAAAAATACCGCAAGGCGGTAGAAAACTTTGGGAAGCGCGTGCTGGAATCGGATATTACCGTCATTGGCTGTGCGGGCATGACCCACGAGCTTTTCGACCATTCGGGAGCACGTCAAACGTCTTCTTATTTCACAGGCATCAAGCAGGAGACCTGCGTGACCGTGACGTGGATGAAGTTCTGCCTCCGTATGCTGATTTTGACGGGAGATCCCAAGTATGCCGATTGCTTTGAGCAATCTCTCTACAACGCTTATGCAGGTGCATTGAATACCAATCAGAACGTGGTTCTTCCCGCGCATCAGGTGGATTCCGATCTGATGCAATACAAGAATCCTACGCTGACTTATCTGCCCTTTGACAGCTACAGCGAGATGCGTCTCAACGTCCGCGGCAGACAGGTGGGAGGACTCCAGCAATTTGCAGCGGATCATACCTACTACGGCTGTTGCGCTTGTATCGGCGCGGCGGGCGCGGGCTTGGTCGGTCATATTGCTTTGATGAAGGCAGAGGGCGGCATTGCGCTCAATCTCTATTCGGATTGCGATATGGAGACAAAGACGCCCGAGGGCAACAAGCTGGGGCTTTCCATCAGTGGTGGATATCCTCGAAAGGGCGAGATCAAGATTGCATTGAAGCTTCGCAAGAAGGAAGCGTTCTCCATTGCTTTGCGTATTCCCACGTGGAGCGTTCAGACGACTCTTTCGGTTGGCGGGGAAGCTGTAGAGGTAACGCCGGGCTATACCGTGATCGATCGTTTGTGGAAGAATGGAGACGAGATCAGCCTTTCCTTGGATATGAGAACCGAGCTTTACCGTCCCGATTCTTGGGGCAGAGACGTGATCCGCAACGGTCAGAAGGTGATCGAGGTGCGCGAGGATCCCAGCGACAGGAACTTCTTTGCTCTTCGCCGCGGTCCTTTGATGCTGGCGCGTGACGCACGGATCAAGGGCAACAGCTTTGATCCCGTACACATCCTTGTGGATGCGGACGGATATGCCATCACCGAGCTTTTGGAAGCCGATGCCGTTGATTTTGAGACGGTTTGCGCGGTTAAGGTGGCACTTTTCAACGATGAGAGCATGACCTTGGTGGACTTCTCCAGCGCGGGTAAGACTTGGGACGAACAGTCCTTGCACGAGGTTTGGATGCCCTTGAAGGCAATTCATAAGCAAAAGCGCAACGTGATCCGCGTTACCGTTTGGAACGAGTATGTTCATGAAAAGAAAAAGGAATCCGTAAGAGCGCTCTATCCCGATGGCATTCATGGCTTTGTTCGCGACTTCTTGAAGAAGAATGAGGACATGGAGATCCGTCTGGCGGCACTGTGCGATCCCGATCAAGGACTTCCCGATGAGGTTTTGAACAACACCGACGTACTGATCTGGTGGGGACACGTTGCCCATAACAAGGTAGATGACAAGCTGGTGGAAAAGATCCGCAACCGCGTATATCTTGGCAAGATGGGCTTTGTGGCACTTCACTCGGCGCATCACTCCAAGCCCTTCAAGGCGATTGTTGGTACCAACGGAAACCTGTCCTGGGGCAGAAATCAAAAGGAGATCATGTGGAACTTGATGCCTTCTCACGAGATCGCCGCAGGCATTCCCGATCATTTCCTTCTGGAGGAAGAGGAGCTTTACAGCGAGCCCTTCTACATTCCTCAGCCCGATGCGCTGGTATTTGGCGCGTGGTTTGAGGACGGTCACATTATGCGTGCGGGTGCTTGCTTCCATCGCGGCGCGGGCAAGGTATTCTACTTCCAGCCCGGACACGAGACCTGCAAGTCCTTCTACAATCCTTACGTACAAAGGGTTATTACCAACGCGGTTCGTTGGGCGGCTCCCAATCAAATTGTTTACGAAATCAAGAACGATTGCCCCCACATTCTCGAAAAGACCGTGGATGAATTTAATCAGTAAAAAATACGGCTCTGACGCCAACGCGTCAGAGCCATAATTTTTATTAGAAATGTTCGCACAAGCCTCGCGTGAAAGTTTTGGTCAAGCTTTTTCAAAAGCTTGCGCAGTGGAGGCTGCGAAAGCCTCCTCGCGCTCCGCAGAGCGCGAAATATCCTCGGCGTTTTTCTTTTGCGAGCTTTTCTTTTTGCGCCTGTGGTGTCAAAAAGAAAAGTGGCTAAGGAATTTAGGCGATTTAAGGGCGGGCGAACAAGGCGAGCATGTCGATTGCGAGCGGAAATTTGTTCGTTTTCGGGTCGTCGAGGACGTCGACCCCTACAATTGAATTGCGCCAATGGTGTCAAAAGAAAAAGTGGCTAAGGGAGTTCGTCCAAACAAGGGGCGGGCGATGGCGAACAGCCTTGAATCGCCCCTACGATGTAACGTCTTATGTTTGCATTACTCTGCCGCCAGCTCCACAAGCCGTTCCACGACCTCGGGAAAGGAGATCCCGATGGCTTTCATCATACCGGGGTAGAGGCTGTGCTCGGTGAAGCCGGGGATGGTGTTGATCTCATTGAAGACGATTCTCTCGTCGGGTGTGATGAAGAGATCCACTCTTGCAAATCCGCGGCAGGCAAGGGCGCGGTAAAGCACCTTGGCAATTTCCTTCACCTCTTGCGTAAGCTTGGGAGAAAGCCGCGCGGGAACGTGAACGACGGTGCTTGCGTGGGTGTATTTTTCGTTGAAATCAAAGAGATCTCCCATGATTTCGATCTCGGCAACCTCTCCCACCAAAAGCGCGTCGTTGCCCATGACGGCGCAGGAAACCTCAAAGCCCGCAATGCCTTCCTCCACCAATACCTCGTCGTCAAATTCAAAGGCGAATTCCACGGCAGGGAAAAGCTCCTTCGGCTCGGACACCTTGGTTACACCGTAGGAGGAGCCCGATTTGATGGGCTTTACAAACAAGGGGTATCCCGTCTTTTCGGCAAAATTTTCAAGAGCAAGCTTGTTGTATCCCGATTTCAAAGCCATGGATTTGGGAACCGTGATCCCCGCATACTCGGCAAGCTTGTGGGCGCGATCCTTATCCATGCAAAGTGCCGAGGAAAGCACACCGCATCCTACCAAGGGAATGCCGGCAAGCTCAATCAGCCCCTGAATCGTTCCGTCCTCACCGAATTTTCCGTGCATGACGGGGAAGGCAACGTCTACGGGGATGGTTTCAAGTCCTTCTTTTTTGATCAGATAGAGCGTTTTGCTTCCTCTTTCGGGGGAAAGGAACGCGGGGGTGCAATCGGCATCGTTTTGCCACTCGTCCACAGGGATTTTTTGAAACTCTCCATCAAAATAAAGCCATTTTCCCTCACGGGTAATGCCCACGGGCAAGGGGCGGTATTTTTGCGGATTCAGATTGCAAATGACCGAATAGGCAGACTCCAAGGAGACGCTGTATTCGGAGGAAAAGCCGCCAAAAAAGACGGCGACGTTCAAGCGTTGATCAGCCACGGTGTAAGCTCTCCTTCCGTGAAAAGGGTAATTTTGTTCCTCACTTATATCATATCACAAAACGCCTCAAAAAGCAATCGGTTTTTGGGGATTTTTTTGTATTCTTTTAAAAGCCCTTGACTTTTTCTTTTCTTTTCTGTATAATGGTAACGAAACGATCTGTTTGTTTTGTATATAATCCGAAAGGAGAGCTTTTATGTCTGTAAATTTACGCGCCAAGCCCTTTGATCTGAACGATGAGCAGGTTGCGTGGGTTGAGAATACGCTGGCATCCATGACCGAGGATGATAAGCTTCGCCATCTGTTTTGCTTGGTGACTTACGACGATAACGAGGAATACTGCCGCTATATCGGTGAGGAGATCCGTCCAGGCGGCTTTATGGGACGCCCCATGAAGGCTGAGCAATGTATTTCCGCCGTGGAAAGAATGCAACGGTACTCCAAGATCCCCCTGTTGGTTGCCGCCAATCTGGAGGCGGGAGGAAACGGGCTTGCCAAGGACGGAACCTCCTATGCAAAGCCTATGCAGATCGGTGCTACCACCGATGCCGAATATGCCCGCCGTTTGGGTGAGATCTGCGGCGTGGAGGGAAGTGCCGTGGGCGCAAACTGGGCGTTCGCTCCCATTGTGGACATTGACACCAACTGGCGCAATCCCATTACCAACGTACGCACCTTTGGCTCGGATCCCGAAAAGGTCAAGGCAATGGGCGTGGCATACGTGGAGGAGATCCAAAAGCACGGTGTTGCGGCTTGTATCAAGCATTTTCCGGGGGATGGCTGTGACGAAAGAGATCAGCACGTTGCCATTTCCATCAACACCTGCTCCTGCGAGGAGTGGGATGCCACCTACGGCGAGATTTACCGCGCAGGCATTGAGGCGGGAACCAAAACCGTTATGATCGGTCACATCCTGCAGCCTGCGTACACCAAATATTTTGCCCCCGACACACGGGATGAAGAAATGCTTCCCGCATCGGTCAATAAGGCTCTTGTAACGGGGCTTCTGCGTGAGAAGCTGGGCTTTAACGGACTCATTATCACCGATTCCTCCGCCATGGCGGGACTGGCGCTCTTCCTCCCCCGTGAGGACACCGTTCCCATGACCATTGCGGCAGGCTGCGATATGTTCCTCTTTACCAAGAATCTGGAGGAGGATCTGGAATTCATGCGCCGTGGCTATGAGAAGGGCGTGTTCGATCGTGCGCGCCTTGACGAGGCAGTGACAAGAATCCTCGCCCTCAAGGCATCCTTGGGGCTTCCCGAAAAGCAAAAGAAGGGTACCCTTGTTCCTTCCTATGAGGACGCCAAGAAGGTGCTGGGCAACGCAACCTTCAAGGAGTGGAGCCGTGAGTGCGCCGACCGTGCCATTACGCTGGTCAAGGAAGAGAAGGGGGTCTTCCCCTTAACTCCCAAGCGCTTCCCCCGTATTTTGTTCTGTCCCATGGATCATCTCGGACAGAAGGCGGAGCCCTTTGAGTCGGCGGGCAACGTCAACTATAAATTCTTTAAGCTCTTGCAGGAGGCAGGCTTTGAGATGACGGTGTTTGAAGCGAATCAGGGCAAGGAGGGCGCCATGACCTCGGTGGATGAAATGAAGGAGAAGTACGATCTCATTCTTTACGCCGCGTCCAAGCGCGTGCGCTATCAGCCTGTGTCGCGTATCCGCTGGGCGGATCCTCTGGGCGCAAACATCCCCACCTACAACCACACCATTCCCACGGTCTTCGTTTCCTTTGAAAATCCCTATTATCTTTTGGATATCCCCCACATGAGAACCTATATCAACTGCTACGGCGACAGCAAGAACGTCATGGAGTCGCTGATCCAAAAGCTGCTGGGCAACAGCAAATTTGAGGGAATCTCTCCCGTAGATCCCTTCTGCGGAAAGTGGGAGACCCGACTTTCCTACGGCCCCTCTCTCGATCTTGAAAAAATTCAGTGATTTTACCGAAAGGAATACATACAGATGAATGTAAAAGGCATTATCTTTGATCTGGACGGCGTGGTGCTTTCCACCGATCATTTTCACTACTTGGCATGGAAGAGCCTTGCCGATGAACTGAATATCCCCTTTACCGAAAAGGACAACGAAAAGCTTCGCGGTGTGAGCCGTATGGCAAGCTTTGAGATCATTCTCGCCAACAAGCCCGAGCTGAAGCTGACCGAGGAGGAGAAGGAAAAATACGCTACGCAAAAGAACGAGCTTTACCGCACCTATCTGCAAAAAATGACCCCTGCCGATGTCTCCGAGGAGGTTCGCGACACTTTGAAGGCATTGCGCGAAAAGGGCTACAAGCTGGCGGTTGGCTCCTCCAGCAAAAATGCGGGCTTCATTCTGGAGCGCACCGAGATGACAAGCTATTTTGATGCTATTTCCGACGGTAACAACATTACCAAGTCCAAGCCCGATCCCGAGGTCTTCCTCAAGGCAGCGGAATTTGTCGGACTTGCTCCCGAGGCTTGCGCCGTTATTGAGGATGCCGAGGCAGGTCTTGAGGGCGCGGTGGCAGGGAAGATGCTTCCCGTTGCCATCGGAAGCGCCCACTCCTCACCCTTGGCAAAGATCTCGCTGGACACCTTTGGCGACCTTTTGAAGCATTTTTAAAAAAGAGAAGCGTTAAATCAAAAAAGCAGCTAAAGAATTTGCGGCTGCAAAAAAGGAAAGCTCTTCGTCGTCTCTGTAACTTTAGCGGAGAAAACAATTTCATAACGTAGGGCGGGGGCTTGCTCCCGCCGTTCGTTTTCATAATAAGATGATTTATTGAGAGGCATTCCTTGAAGCACACGGGCGAACAGTGTTCGCCCCTACATTGGTTAGGTGTTTATTTGTAGGGGCGACCGGCGGTCGCCCGTTTTTGAATTTGTAAATGCCTTCAGTTCGGCGGGAGCAAGCCCCTGTCCTACAACCGTTTGTTCCTCTGCGGACAGTGGGTACGGGCTTCTGCCCGATGGTGCGTGGACATCCACGCGCTATGCTTGCCCCAGACGCGAGCGTCGGGAAAGCGCAAAACAACTGAATATCTATTCTGACAAGTGACGAACAACTGTGAGTTGATATGCAATCCGAACAAGTTGTTTACTTCTTGCTGTTTTTGTGATATAATTTAATCACAACCGAAGAGCTCGCGGTGAAATTCGAAAAGGAAACTTGATTATGAAAGAAATAAACATTTCAAAAAATATAGCAGATCTCAGGAAACGTAAGGGCATTACCCAAGAGCAGTTGGCAAGTGCGCTGAACATTTCTCCCCAAGCTATTTCGAAATGGGAAACCAATACATCTTTTCCTGATGTGCAAACGCTTCCTCTGATAGCTACATACTTTGAAGTAAGTATAGACTATCTTTTCTACGGTGAGGACTATGTCTATAATGACATCTATAATAAGGTTTTTGACAAAGTAGCAGAACACGCACAAATGAGTATGGCATCTTATGAAGACGCTCTGAAAATATTTGCCTCTGCTCATCACGGCATTTCTTGTGGTAATCTTAGAGGAAAAAATACGGTAATGTATGATCAGCCTGCACACATTTCTGGTGAAAATGGGTTGTCACTGCTATCGGGTAAGGGCTACGGCGCGCTTGTTACAAGAAAGTTTTATGAAAATGTAAACCAAGATACGGTGGAATTTGCACAAACAATTCTCCCCACATTTTCAAAGAAAAACAATATCCTCGTTTGTTTGGCTATCATATCCATGAGCGACATCAGCTTTGGAGAAATGAAAGAAAAATTGAGTTTTGAGGAAAACACATTACGTGAAGCTCTTGATGAATTGATTGCTGTTAACGTTGTAATTGAAAAGAAATCCAAGCATAAATCTTTAGGCTTTACCTATGAAATCAACGAAATGTATCATACTTGTCTGTGCATTCTTTTTGCAACCCTTGAAATGCAACGCTATTCATTAAAAGGAATTTCGTGTTGTATGGGTTACGGTGATTATCCTATACAGTTTTAATTCTTGCCCCGCTTCGGCGGGGCTTCTTCTTTGTTTTCCGCATATCAAAAAGCCACCACGAAAAACGTGGTGACTCATTTCAATTTTACCGCTAATTTTGCAGACTCTCTGAGCCTTCCTTTTTCTTTTTTTTGAAAAATATTGAAAAAACATCTTGACAAAGTCTCCAAGGTGTGCTAATATAGTATTGAAAACCACATCAAGAGGCTTTTGAGATGAAGAAGATGATTTTTAAAACGAATTATAGAAAAAAGTATTTCCCAAGAATTGATTTTAAGGAGGAAAAGCCAATGAAAAAAGCATCCAAGGTCATTCCGATTTTTTACGCGTGCGACTGTAATTTTGTAAAGTTTACCATGGTGTCTCTGGCGTCCATGATGGAAAACGCCGTTCTTGACCGTTTCTATGAGATTCATATTTTGCATACCGATATCGATATCATGACCCAAAAAGAGGTCCGCAAAATGGAGAATGAGAATTTTTCCATCATTTTCGACGACGTTACCTCCTATCTGCAGTCCATCAGCTCCAAAATGCCGATCCGTGACTATTACAGCAAGACCACCTATTACCGTATGTTCATTGCCGAGATGTTCCCCGAGCTGGATAAAGCCATCTACATTGATAGCGATACCGTGGTAGAGGGGAATATTGCCGAGCTTTTTGATTACGATATTGAGGATTGGGATCTGGGTGCTTGCCACGAGCAGGCAATGGTGCAGGAGGACGTCTTTGGTACTTACGTGGAAAAATGCCTTGGCATTGATCGCGATGCTTATTTCAACGCAGGCGTGCTTCTGATCAACTGTCGCCGCTTCCGTGAAAGAAAGGTTTTGGATGCCTTTGCAAAGCTTTTGGAGGAGTACGATTTCCGCGTGACCCAGGACGAGGATTATCTCAACGTCATCTGCAAGGATCACGTTCGTTTTCTGCCCCAATGCTGGAACACCGAGGTCTTTGGCGAGATCGGTGTGGAGAAGCACGACGCCAAGGTGATTCACTATATCATGACCTCCAAGCCCTGGCATTATGCCGATTGCCGTTGGGGCGATCTGTTCTGGAAGGCTGCCAAAAAGACCGCGGTTTACGAAGAGATCAAGGCGATTCTGGACGCTTACACCGACGAAAAGCGCGCCGCCGATGAGGAATCCTGCCGCCGTCTTGCGGCACTGGCGCAGGAGGAGACCAACCGTCCCGACAACTATCTCAACCGAAAGAACGCGGGCAGAGACGCGGGCAGATTGGAGATTCTTGATAAGATCAACGCGCTGGAAAAGCAGGGAAAATTCGATCTGGACGTGGAAAACGATCCGCCTTCCCGTCAGATCATGCCGGGCGAGGTAGATTATCTGGGAAAAAAATGGAGCAGCCGCCTTTTGTTCCGTTTTTCCCATTCTCTTGCCAGACGCTACGTTTACAATCTGATGGATCAGGAAAAGCTGATCATCAAGGATATCGTGGGGATGAAGCACCTCGCATCCATGGAGAGCGGTGCCGTGATCACCTGCAATCATTTCAACGCCTTTGACAGCTTTGCCATTCAGATGGCATATGAATATTCGGGGCAGAGAGAAAAAAAGAAAAACTTTTACCGCGTGATCCGCGAGGGAAACTATACCTCATTCCCGGGCTTTTTCGGTTTTTTGATGCGACATCATCACACGCTGCCGCTTTCCTCCAACCGAAAGACCATGCGTGAGTTCTTCCATGCTACCGATACGCTTCTGAAGGATGGACATTTCATTTTGATCTATCCCGAGCAGAGCATGTGGTGGAATTACCGCAAGCCCAAGCCTCTCAAGGATGGCGGCTTCTACTTTGCCGCCAAGAGCGGCGTGCCCGTGATCCCTTGCTTCATCACCATGCGGGATAGCGACAGAGTAGGGGAGGACGGCTTCCCCGTGCAGGAATACACCATTCACATTTCCGAGCCCATCTACCCCAAAGAGGGACAGTCGGTGAGTGCCAATACCGCTTGGATGCTTTCGGAGAATTACCGTGTCTGGAAGGAAATTTACGAGAGAGAATACGGAATTCCTCTGCGATACGATACGGCAGAGCCTGCGCTTCTTGAAGCAGAGGTGTAAAAATAAAATCACGGACTCCTTGCATTTTGCAGGGAGTCCGTGATTTTTGCCGTTATTTCAAGCGCTCTTTCATTCGGTTGAATACCTCGTCGCTGATGATATGCTCCATTTTGCAGGCATCCTCGGCGGCGATCTCGGGGGATACACCCAAGTCGATCAAAAAATCGGTGATGATGCGGTGACGCTCCAGAACCTTGGCGGCAAGGGCTTTTCCGTCAGCTGTCAGGGAAATGTAGCCGCCAAAATCCACGTCGATGAGGCTTCTTTGCTTCAGAAGTCCCACGGCACGGCTGACGCTGGGCTTGGAATATCCCGTTTGGTGAACGATGTCAATGGAACGCACCTGCGGATGCTTTTCCTGCAAAAGCAGAATGGTTTCCAGATACATTTCGGCAGATTCTGTTGTTTTCATTGGTTCACCTCCTTGTCGTGATAGTATTAGTATAACACACTTTTGAAAAGAAATCAAGAGCTTTGATTCAAAGTAGCAGCTTTTTTGATGCGTTCCAAAATTCCAAAAATTACGCGCTCGGTTTTCCAAAAAAGAGTTGACATTTCGGTTTTTTTGAGGTATAATAATATGTATGCAAAAAAACGAAGACCTGTAAAGGGGATCTTGAGATATGAATTGCGACGTATTAAAAAAAATAGAAAACGGCATGGGCTCCTTCTCAAAAGGACAAAAGCTGATTGCCAATTATATTCTCGACCACTATGATAAGGCGGCGTATCTCACTGCCTCCAAGCTGGGTGCCTACGTGGGAGTATCCGAGTCTACCGTGGTACGCTTTGCCATTGAGCTGGGCTTTGAGGGATACCCGGAATTTCAACACGCGCTTCAGGAGATCATGCGCAACCGCCTGACCTCTTTTCAGCGCATTGAGGTGACCAATAGCCTCATCGGTGACGAAAATATTCTGGAGCGTGTTCTGATTTCGGATGCCGAAAAGATCCGCAGAACCCTTGAAGAGGTGGATCAGGCTTCCTTTGAGAGAGCCATTGAGCGGATCACCTCTGCAAAGCGGATCTATATCATCGGTGTGCGCTCCTCGTCCTCTCTGGCAAGCTTTTTGAATTTCAATTTCCAAATGATCTTTGATAACGTCAAGTTCATTCAGACCACCTCGGGAAGTGAAATGTTTGAGCAGATCATGCAGATTGGGGAGGGCGACGTGATGATCGCCATCAGCTTCCCCCGATATTCCAAGCGTATCATCAATGCCGTGGAATATGCCAGAAGCAGAAAGGCAAACGTGGTGGCGCTTACCGACAGTAAGGTGGCTCCCATTGCGGCACACGCCGACGAGCTTCTCATTGCGCAGAGCGATATGATCTCCTTTGTGGACTCCTTGGTAGCACCTCTTAGCATCATCAACGCCATCGTCATGGCGGTTTCCCGTAAAAAGCAAAAGGAAGTGACCGAACGTCTCCGCATTCTGGAGGAGGTTTGGGATCGGTATGAAGTTTATGACAAAAAACGAGACTGACGGTATGCGCCACGTCATTGTCATCGGCGGCGGCGCGGCAGGCATGATGGCGGCTATTACGGCTGCGGAATGCGGTGCCCGCGTAACGCTTTACGAGCGGAATGACCGCATGGGCAAGAAGCTTCGCATCACGGGCAAGGGGCGCTGTAACGTGACCAACGACTGTGATCTGAACACCTTCCTTTCCAACGTGCCCACCAATCCCCGTTTTCTCTATGCGCCGCTTTCGCATCTTTCCACCGCCGATACCATGGCGTTCTTTGAAGGCTTGGGCGTTCCCCTCAAGACCGAGCGCGGACAGCGTGTTTTTCCGGTTTCCGACAGAGCAGGGGATATCGTTTTCGCCATGGAGAAGAAATGCCGTGAGAGCGACGTGGAGATTCTTCACCGCAGGGTGCAGAGAATCCTTTTTGAGGACGGTTGTGCCGTTGGTGTGGCGCTTTCGGGCAATGCCGAGGATCGCGCCGATGCGGTGATCCTTTGTACGGGCGGAAAATCCTACCCCTTGACCGGCTCGGACGGTGACGGATATCGCTTTGCCGAGGCGCTGGGACATCGTGTGGAGCCTTTGTTCGGCTCGCTCGTTCCCTTGGTTGCCGATGGAAAGCTTTGCGCTTCCATGCAAGGGCTTTCTTTGAAAAACGTGGCGCTCTGTATTACGGATACCCAAAGCGGAAAGGCTGTGTATGAGGATTTTGGGGAGATGATGTTTACCCATTTCGGTCTGACGGGACCGCTGATCCTCTCGGCGTCTGCTCACTTGAAGAACATGGCTCCCGGAAAATACACCGCGCATATTGACCTCAAGCCCGCGTTGGATGAAAAAACGCTGGACGCGAGATTGCTTTCGGATTTTTCCAAATATAAAAATAAGGATCTGATCAACTCCTTGGACGATCTCTTGCCCCAGAAGATGATCGAGCCTTTTATCGCGCTTTGCGGAATCGATCCCCGGAAAAAGGTGAATTCCATCACTCGTGAGGAGCGCGAGAAAATGGTCAGAACGCTCAAGGATATCAGTGTTTCCATCAAGGGCTTCCGTCCCATCGAGGAGGCGATCGTCACACGCGGCGGCGTTTCGGTCAAGGAGATCAGCCCCAAGACCATGGGCTCTAAGCTTGTGCAAGGGCTTTATTTTGCGGGGGAGATCATCGACGTGGACGCCTATACCGGCGGCTTCAATCTTCAAATCGCGTTTTCCACCGGTGCGTTGGCGGGCAGCTCCGCGGCATACGGTGATCAGTAAAAGATCAGTAAAAGAAAGGATACGCCCCGCGCTTGCAGGGCAGGATAAAACCATGATTCAAATTGCCATTGACGGCCCCAGCGGAGCCGGAAAATCCACCGTTGCCAAGGCGCTTGCCGCCAAGCTGGGTATCGTATACGTTGATACGGGTGCGCTTTATCGCACCATCGGCTACTACGTGCGCTCCAAGAACGTAGATCCCAAGGATCCCGTTGCGGTGGAGGCTCTGCTCCCCGAGATCGAGATCGAATTAAAATATGAGAACGGTACGCAGATCGTTTGCCTGAACGGCGAAAATCTGGGCGATAAGATCCGCACTCCCGAAATGTCCATGTACGCTTCTGCCGTTTCGGCAATTCCCGCGGTCAGAGCCTTCCTTCTGGATACCCAGAGAGATATCGCCAAGAAGAACAGCGTGATCATGGATGGACGTGATATCGGTACCGTGATTCTCCCCAATGCTGACGTGAAGATCTATCTCACCGCCAGCAACGAATGTCGCGCGCAGAGAAGATGCGACGAGCTGAAGGCAAAGGGAATCGAGACCTCTTACGAGGAGGTGCTTGCGGATATGATCGAGCGTGACCGTGCCGACAGTACCCGTGAGGTGGCTCCCGCCGTTGCGGCACCCGATGCCGTTACCTTTGATAACTCCTGGATGACCCCCGACGAATGCACCGCAAAGCTTGCCGAGCTGGTTCTTTCCAAAACCGGTGCAAGGGCGTAAGCTATGCCAAAGGTTACCGTTGCAAAAAACGCAGGCTTCTGCTTCGGCGTCAAGCGCGCCACGGATAGTCTGGAAAACGCTCTCCGAAACGCCCTGCCCGGAGAGAAGATCTATACCCTGGGACATCTGATCCACAACGAGGCTTATAACGCGTCCTTGGAAAGACGCGGCGTGCGCTCCATCTCTCTTGACGAGATCTTTGCCGTGGCAAATTCCGCCACGAAGGAGAGCCCCGCGTCGGTTTTGGTGCGCGCCCACGGTTGCACCAAGGAGACCGCCGCGCTTCTCGAAAGACTGGCGGATGAGAACCCAAATTTTCGTTGGATCGACTGTACTTGTCCTTATGTGAAGAAGATCCATAAGATTGCCGCCGAGGCGGATGCCGAGAAGCAGAATTTTGTCTTGATCGGCGCTGCGGATCACCCGGAGGTGGTTGGGATTATGAGCTATTTTGAAGGAGAAAAGCATGTTTTTTCATCTCCTTCAGAACTGGAATCGTCAATTTTACCAGTGCCTATCGACAACTTGCACAAAAAAACGCCCGTTATGGTGGCTCAAACGACTCAAAATTTGGGCATTTGGCAAGAATGTCAAAAAATTATGAAAAACCTATATACAAACGCAATAATTTTTGATACAATATGTAGAGTGACCGAATTGCGTCAAACCGAGGCGAGGGAACTCGCCGCGGCGTGTGATTTCATGGTGGTGATCGGAGGCAGAGAAAGCTCCAACACCGCAAAGCTCTACGAAATTTGTCGCAAGGAATGCGGCAACACCGTTTGGATCGCAACGGCATCGGAGCTTGACCGAGCCCTGCTTTCGGGACACAAAAACATTGGAATCGTCGCGGGTGCATCGACACCCAGCGAGGAAATAGAGGAGGTATATAAAACCATGAGCGAAATGAATTTTGAAGAAATGCTCGAATCGCAATGCTTAACTTTAAATACAGGAGATGTCGTTATCGGAACCGTTACACACGTGTCTGACGCAGAGCTGCAGCTCGACGTTGGCGCGGGAGTGACCGGCTACATCAAAGCGGAACAGATCACTGACGATGCCGCTTTCAAGTTGACCGAGAACTTCAAGAACGGCGACAAGGTAGAAGCCTTTGTCATTCGCGTAAGCGATATCGAAGGCGTTGCCGAGCTGTCCAAGAAGAGAGTGGACGCAGACAGAAACTGGCTCAACATCGTTGCGGCATGTGAGGAAAAGACCGTGCTTGAGGGCAAGGTTGCCGAGGCTGTTAAGGGCGGTGTAGTGATTTTCTGCAACGCAAACCGCGTATTTGTTCCCGCATCCCAGACCGGTGTACCCAAGGACGGAGATCTTTCCTCCATCGTTGGAACCACCGTACAGTTCAAGATCATCGAGACCAAGCCCGGCAAGAAGGCAATCGGCTCCATCCGTATGGTTCAGCGTGAGGCTCGCCGTGCACAGGAGGCCGAGTTCTGGGCAGGTATTGAGGTTGGCAAGACCTACAACGGTGTTGTTAAGAGCATGACCTCTTACGGCGCATTCGTAGATCTTGGTGGTGTTGACGGTATGGTTCACGTAACCGAGCTTTCCTGGAAGCACATCAAGAACCCCGCAGAGGTTGTTTCCATTGGTCAGAACCTTACCGTATTCGTAAAGAGCTTTGACGCTGAGAAGAAGAGAATCTCCCTGGGCTACAAGACCGAGGAGAGCAATCCTTGGAACATCTTCAAGTCTCAGTATGCAGTTGGCGATATCGCATCCGTAAAGATCGTTAGCATGATGCCCTTCGGCGCATTTGCAGAGATCATTGACGGTGTTGACGGTCTGATTCACATTTCTCAGATCGCTGCTCAGAGAATCGCTAAGCCCGCTGACGTTCTGGCAATCGATCAGATCGTTGACGCTCGCATCATCGACATCGACGATGAGAAGCAGAAGGTAAGCCTTTCCATCCGCGCTCTCCTTGAGGAGGCTGCTGCAGCTGCAGAGGCTATGCCCGAGGATTATGCAGCAGAGGAAGCTCCCGCTGACGCAGAGTAATTGAACAAAATCAAATGGGATACTTCTTTGGAGGTATCCCATTATTTGAAAAGAGGAATCAATATGTCTGTAAAAATCAAAATCATGACTTTTAATCTCAGAGTCCCCTCTAAGGTGGACGAAAACAATTACTTCAAGCTCCGTAAAAACAAGGTGGTTGAAACCATCCGCAAGGAAATGCCCGACGTCATCGGCTTTCAGGAGGCGGTGGACTGGACCTTGGATTTCCTCAAGGAATCTCTTCCCGAGTATTACGTTCTGGGACACGGAAGAGATGACCGCTACCACGGGGAAGGGGCTCCCGTTGCCTTCCGCAAGGATGTCTTTTCACTCTGCGGATTCCGCCAGGAATGGCTGTCGCTGGAGCCGAACAAGCCTGCCAGCGTATTGAAGGGATTGGATCAGAGCAAGTGTCCCCGCGTCTACTCCTGTACCGAGCTGATCCACAAGGATTGTGAAACACCCTTCGCGTTTTATAATATTCACAGCGACCACAGAGGAGAGATGGCAAAGATTGTGGAGAGCGTCATTCTGATGCGTGACATCGCCGCAAGTCCTTACAAATTTGTTCTCACAGGCGATTTCAACGCCGTTCCCGATTCGGATTCCATCAAGCAGATCCTCTCGACCAAAGAAGCTTTGGGAACCGTGGATCTGACCGCAACCATCCCCGATTCCTTCCACGGATTTGGAAGAGAGAACTTTACGCCGGTTAAGATCGACTATATTTTCAGCAATCTGCCGAGCGATCCCGCGGAAAGCTACAAGGTCGCCGATGACGATTCCTGCGGACACTACTACTCGGATCATAACGCTCTTTGCGCCTTTGTGGAGATTTAAGGCGAAAAATCGAATTTTTTGACGAGGAAAAATAAGAAAAAGTTGGAGACAGATACTTGACTTTTTTGGGAAAGTGTATTATAATAAAGGGGCGCTCACGCAGATGTAACTCAATGGCAGAGTGTCCGCTTCCCAAGCCGAATACGCGGGTTCGATTCCCGTCATCTGCTCCAAAAAAGCCAAGGGAGCCTCAACGAGGCTCCCTTGGCTTTTTTAGAGTTCATTTTACGAATCTGAACCCCGCAAAGCGCAAGCTTTGCTTGAACGTGCGGCATATCTGGCTTTGGATAATAACCGCATGTTACCGCACGTTTGGGTTCAGATTCCCGTCATCTGCTCCAAAAAAGTCGTATCATTTTGATACGACTTTTTTTATCCAAGTCGCAGACTTGGTATATCATTGAATGTATAACTCGCCTGAGGCGAGTATATCATCACCGAAGGTGCATTACTCTGCGACTTGATGATATGCAATTTCTGCGAAATTGATGATATCCAGCCACTTCGTGTCTGATTATATACACTTTCTGCGAAAGTGATTAAATCTGCAAGTCTTTTTGTTTTTAGCAGCCAAAGATAAATCGTTCACTTTATACCACTTTCGTTCAACTTATGGGGTATCGTTCAATTATTGAATTGCCGAAGAAACGCCTTGACTTTGGTTGGATTTTATGCTATAATAAACTCACCGATAAAAATTATTTAATATCTCAAAACAAGATATTTTAAAGGAGTAAATGTTATGAAAAAAGTGATAGCTATTCTTTTATGTCTATTCACTTTGTTTGTTTTCGTTGGTTGCAATGTATTAAACAATCCCGCAACAAAGCAATCAGTTGAAATCGAAAACATAATAGACATAGCAGAAAGAGATAATCTTCCTACAGATGATGCTTTGGAGTTGTTCTACTCAGATGATACTTACGATTATTACTTTTCGAGCATTCGAAGTATGTATGTTATCGTTTACTATAATGATGGGACAGAGCAAACTGTGCAAGATGCGCTTGCCGAAGGAAAAATAAAAATCAGCGACCTTGATTCCTTTGGTATTCATTACTTCAAATATCATAGCGAACATACGGACGCTTTTACCGTAACCTATGATTATGGAAGAATAGTAGAGAATACTGTTACTGAACTCTTCAACTATGGATTCTTTTTTAACGTTGAATTTGAAGAATCTAAAATTCCTTTAGTAGCAGGCGATAAATTGGTCTTCAAGCACAACGGTGAGTTTGTGTCTTTAGAAACTTATCCTTCTCAAATATGTTTTGAGGGTGAAGTTATAAATACTTTTTATATGTACACAAAAATTCGTGGTGTTAGTGATGAAGATATCGTAAGAAATGAAAGCGGCGGTATAGAACGTATTAAAAACTGTGCTTACACAACAGAATATGTAATCATCAACGAGAATATGGAATTTGTAAAGTTAAGCGAGTACAAGGGAGACTTTTTATATTTTTCAATAGACCCATCAACGTATATTAGTGATGATTCAAATGACCCACAACCCCTTTCAGCCTCTGCTTTTTATGCTTATAATCCAAGACCTGATTAGTACGTAGTTGTTTCGTATTATTAAAGTAAAGCCTACAAAAATGGGTGCAACACCTTTCACGAAATGCACCTATAATACTAAATTTTGCACCCACGATAAAAAGGTATCAAAATTTTAGATTACTCACAATAGGAATGCCCCGACCAATCGGTCGGGGCATTCCTATTGGAGCAGATGACCCAAGAATAGGTTTCTGCAATCGCTTGCGATTTGCTTAATTTGCGCGGACTCGCGGAAGAAAAAATTGACTTGGCTAAGGAGCGCAAATTTGGGTTCGGATTCCCATTGCCGGTTTTTATGCTTCCTTGAGGGGCTTTTTTATTTTCCCGCTTCTTCCTCAAACGCAGTGTCCTTGGAGAGGCTTGCGATCACCGCTTGGCTGAAATAATCCATGGGATCGACCTGCAAGCCCTTGACCGTCATTTCCATGTGCAGATGAGGCTCGTCCGCGATCTCCATGAGCGCCGTGTCACCAACCTGACCCAGAAGCTGACCCTTTTTCACGGCGATGCCCTCGATAAGCCCTTCGGCAAGCTCCTTTGCCAGGTTCTTATAGACCGTAACACATTCGCCGCTGTGGGAGAGAGCAACGCACCAGCCCATCATGGGGTCCTGCCAGATCTTGGAGACCTTACCGTCTGCCACCGCAAAAACCTGGGCATTGGCTTCGGTGTGAATGTCGATTCCCAGATGCACGCGATAGTCCTTCATGGTCTCGGAAAAGACCTGAACGTCTACGCTGTGCGCTTTGGAGAGCTTGCCGGAGACGGGGGCTGACATTTCGGGAATGAGGGCAGAGGGCTGATCGTTGTTATCGCCCGGAGCGGAGGGGGAGGGCTCGGTGGTGGACGTGGTGATGCCGCCGGGGGTCTGGGTAGGCTCTTCGGTGCGCTTTGCGCGATTGGTTGCCGCGGTAATGGCAAGCACTACCGCCAGCGCCAAGAGAATGACGACCGCGGAGAGATAGACCACGCGATTGATCTTTACCTGCTTCAGCTTTCTACAAAGTTTGGATTCTTTCCATTTTTTCCACATAATCGGAACTCCTTTTTTTATGAAATTGCCACGCGTAGGATCTGAAAAATCCCGCGCGAATCTGCTGATTTTATTTTTGCCTTTTCTGCCGTCTTTATGCAGGGAAGCAAAAAAGTTTTTCAAAAATAAAAACGGTCCTTTTTTTGAAAAAATACACGAAAAAAACACATATTTTTCAAACGGAAAATTGATATTTTTTGTTGTATTCATAATGTGTTCATATGTACGTGATATAATAATATGTATTGTGAAAAAGACTGCCTTCTTTTTCAAAAGAGAAAAAATACAGAAAGGAAATTCTGTTCTCCATGATAAAAATTGAACATCTTGTAAAAAACTACGGATCCCACTGTGCGGTGGACGACATCAGCTTTGAGGTGGAGACCGGCGAGATCGTCGGCTTCCTTGGCCCCAACGGTGCGGGCAAGAGTACGACCATGAACATCCTCACGGGATATCTTTCCTCTACCGCAGGTAAGGCATCCATTGCCGGGATCGACATCCTGAGCAATCCCATCGGCGCAAAGAAGCTGATCGGATATCTTCCCGAGCAGCCTCCGCTCTATCTGGATATGACCGTAGAGGAGTATCTCAACTTCAATTACGAGCTCAAGGGCTGTAAGCTGGATCGCGCCGCTCACCTGGAGCAGGTTTGTGAGACCGTAAAGATCAAGGACGTGTACCGTAAGGTGATCCGCACCCTGTCCAAGGGATACCGCCAAAGAGTGGGGATCGCGCAGGCGCTGATCGGAAACCCCAAGGTTATTATCTTTGACGAGCCCACCGTAGGTCTTGACCCCAAGCAGATCATTGAGATCCGTAACCTGATCCGCGGCCTCGGAAAGGATCACACCGTTATTCTTTCCACCCATATCCTGCAGGAGGTTCAGGCGGTTTGCGACCGTATTATCATCATCAATAAGGGTAAGATCGTTGCAAACGAGAAGACCGAGAACATTTCCAACGTGGTGGCAAACAACCGCCGCTTTAACATCAAGATCTCGGGTCCTCAGAAGGACATCCTCGCACTGCTCAAGAATATGCAGGGAATCTCCTACGTGGAGGCTTTGGCGGAGCGTGACGGAGATGCTTACACCTACATGGTGGAGAGCGAATTTGGCGTGGATATCCGCAAAAAGCTTTTCTTCACCCTGGCGGAGAGAGGCTGGGCGATCATTGGTATGGAATCGCTTGGTATGAGCCTTGAGGATATCTTTATCAGCGTTGTGGACAAGTCCGAGGAATCCAAGGTGAGAACCAACGTGAGAAACCGTATTACCAGACGTCAGCGCGGCAAGGACAAGAATGCGCTGGAGCAGGAGCTGGGCGCAACTCTGTACGAGGATGCGCAACGTCAAAGAGCCGAGTCTATGAACACGGTTGTTGAGGACGACGACCTTTGATCTCATTCTGCCAACGGCAATGCCGCTCCGAGGCGATCTAATCTGTTAAGACAAAGAAAGGAATTACGTTATGTTTGCCATCTATCGCAAAGAGATGCGCTCTTATTTCATCAATCCCATCGGTTACATCTACATGGGAATTTTCCTGGTGTTCTCCGCACTTCTGTGCTGCTATACCACCATTGTTGCAGGAAGCTATGATACTTCCTCTTACTTCACCTTTTTGATTCTGACCTTTATCATCCTGATCCCCATTCTCACCATGAGACTCTTTGCCGAGGAGAGAAAGCTCCGTACCGAGCAGCTTCTCCTGACGGCACCCGTTACCATTACGGGTATGGTGCTTGGAAAGTATCTGGCTGCGCTGACCATTTTCGTAAGCGGCGTTCTGATTTCCTGCATCAACTTTATCCCCCTGTATTCCATTGCCGCCGCAGAGCGCGCGGGAACAAGCAGCTCCTTGAATCACATCGGTCCCGTAACCGGTGAGATCGTGGGAAGCCTGATCGCGGTGATCCTCATGGGCGCGGCACTGATCGCGGTGGGAACGCTGATCTCCGCACTGACCGAGAACCAGCTGTCCGCGGCTGTGGTTACCATCGCCGTCATTGCGGCAATGGTTCTGCTCAGCTACGTGAACGCGCTCAAGGATAGCGACGGACAACCCATCATCAGCAACTACGCGGTTCGCTTTGTGATCGACTGGGTTTGCGTGATGAGCCGCTTTGCAGCGTTCAGAAACGGCATTTTCGATTACTCGGCTGTTCTGTATTACGTATCTCTTGCGTTCGTCTTCCTGTTCCTGACCGTTCGTGTTTACGAGAAGCGCCGTTGGGGTTGATCGAGCTACGGAGGAAGAAGATTCATGAAAAAATCGTTTATCCGAAACCGAAAGGTGCGCTATGGCGGCATCACCGTGGTTTTGACGATACTGGTGATTACGGTCGCCGTTCTCACAAACGCGGTCTTCGGCGTTCTGTCAAACCGCTTCAAATGGTACACGCCCATGACTGCCGAGGGGTCTTACGACGTGACCGAAAACTGCTTTGCGCTTTTGGAAAAGGTGTTTGACGAGCAGGATGGCGCTGACGTTGAGATCATTTTCTGCGATCTCCCCAATGAGGAGAACGCCATGGAGGATATGACGCTCAACTACGTATACCGGACTGCGGTTGAGATCGCCGAGCATTTTCCCGAAAATATCAAGCTTTCCTGTTACGATATCTGGACCAATCCCGTTCCCGTAAAGAAGTATAAGACCATGGTCAATCCTCTTACGGGCGAGGACGTGCAGGTGAGCATCAAGTCCACCTCGGTGATCATCACCAGCGGCAATTATCACCGTACCTATTCCTTGGAGGAGTTTTTCGTGTTCAAGGACGGAATGACCGATCAGGTCTGGGCGTTCGACGGAGAAAAGAAGATCGCCGCCGGTATTATGCGCGCGGTTTCCACCGAGGAGCAGATCGTTTGCCTGACCAACAATCACGGCGAGACCTTTTACGACTTTGAGTTGCTCTACCTTTTGGATGACGCGGGATATACCATCCGCTACATCGACCTGCACAAGGAAGAGATTCCCGAAAATTGCAATTTGATCATTAGCTTCAATCCCAATTCGGACCTTATTTCCGACGGCGTTTCCCAAAAGTCCGAGGTTGAGGTGCTGGAGAAGTTTTTGTCGGTTCCCGGCAACAATTTCCTGGTCATGCTGGAGAACGGAACCCCCATGCTTCCCGCGTACGAAGCGTTTTTGGAGGGCTGGGGCGCTGATTTCAGTTATTATACCGACCGCGAGACCGAAGCAAACTATCGCTACATGGTGCAGGACAACGCCAACTCTTTGACGTCTGACGGCTATACCATTTACGGTGAGGCTGCAAGCAAGGGACACGCCGCGGAGCTTTTGGAAGGACTGCAGCGTCCCGTGATCTTTAAGAACGCCACCGCCATCAAGGCGGCGCAGGGCTTTGTGAACAACGGCGACGGAAGCTATACCAAGGGAAATCGCACGCTTTACAGCCTCTATCAGAGCAGTAAGAGTGCTTCCTGTTGGGCAAACGGCAAGGCGGTAGACGGTGGAAACACCATGCTCATGACCTTGACCGAACAGAAATTTGAGAACGGCTCCTCTTACGTGGGCGTGATCGCTTCCGCAGACTTTGCGGAGGAGACCTTCCTGCAGTCTGCCGTTTACGGAAACAATGACGCCATGATGCGCACCTTCCGTCATATGGGTAAGGAGCTGACCACCGAGGGACTTGTGATCAAGCCCTTCGCCTCCACCGATATCAGTATTATCACAACCGCGCAAATGCTTAGGTGGACTCTGGTGCTTTCCATCACCCCCGCGCTTCTGATCACCGTGATCGCTGTGGTCATTTTGGTGAAGCGCCGCCGCGCATAATTCGGAGAAAGGAAGTGAATCGAATATGAAAAACGGAATTTCCCGAAAAGTAAAGCACGGAAGCTTCTCGGTGGGGCTTGGCGCCATCGTGATTGCTGCTGTGATCCTTCTCAATGCGCTGATGACCTTCCTCTGTACGTCCAACAGATTGTTTATCGATATGACCACCGGACATTTCAGAGAAAAGGATATTCCTCTTTACGGCGGTATGTATACGCTTTCGGATGCTGCCAAAAATATGATGCGCAAGACCTTTGCGGACGTTGAGGCCAATCGGGAAGGGGAGGACGTAAAGGTTGATATCATCTTTTGCGCGGACCCCGACCTGCTTTGCGGAAACACCTATATGCGCTATATTTATTACACCGCGCTGGAAATGGAAAAGGCTTTCCCCGAATACATTCAGGTTTCCACAAAGGACGTATGGGAAAATCCTTCTTCTGTAAACGCGTACAGAACCAACTCCTACTCTTCGATCTACCAGACCAACGTGATCGTTGCCAGCGGAACCGAGTTCCGTGTTTACAATCAGAGAGCCTTTTACACTTACAGTGAGACCACCGACACAACGCCTTGGGCGTATAACGGAGAAAAGACCTTCCTCAAGGGGATTATCGCGGTTACCAAAGCCGATTCTCCCATTGCCTGCCTGACCACCAACCACGGTGAGCCCTTTGCCACCGAGGAGGGAAAGGCAGAATACAGTGCCTTCGTCAAGGTGCTTCAATCTGCAGGCTATGACGTGAGATTCCTCAACTTGGAAAAGGATGAGATCCCTGAAAACTGCAGACTGATCGTTACCCTGGATCCTCAAACCGATTTCCTCTCCAACTTCAACAGCACCGATCCGGATGCGGTATCCGAGATCAAAAAGCTGGACGGCTTTATCGCAAAGGCATATTCCTTTATGATCTTTGTCGATGCAGATACCCCCAAGCTTACCAATCTGGAGGAATTCCTCGAGGAGTGGGGAATTTCCTTTAACCGTTACGAGGATTCCAACGGTATTGTGTACGATCCCGACTATGCGCTGGACGGCGAGGGGGCTTCCTTTGTAGGTACCTATGAGACCGAGGCACTGGGCGGATCGATCACCGAGGATATGCGAAAATACGGAATCGCTCCCAAGATCGTGTTCTCCAACGTCATGGGCATCTCTTATTCCAACAGCTACGGTATGGAATACGTTTTGGCTGACGAGACACAGGGAACCGGCGCGTTCTCCTTTGGCTATTACAGCAGTAATAAGATTACCAGAGAGATCTATGACGTGTTCCGTTCGAGTGAGACCTCTTTGATCTATCAGAAGCAGAACGGTGTGATTGCTACCGATACCCCCGATACCGCCGGTAATTTCAAGCTGATGACGCTGACGCGTGAGAGCCGTTACATCGGTGAGGGACAGGGATATACCAGTGTAAACGATGCATCTTACGTGTGCGCAATCGGCTCCACCGATTTTGCAAGCAACGCGGTGCTTTCCTCCAACGCCTACGGAAATACCGACCTCCTGTTGGAGATCTTGCGCGTAATCGGACGTGAGATCGAGCCCGTGGGTATTAAGTTCAAGCCCATGTATTCGGCACTGGCGGGACAGCAGTACGTTGTGGAGGCTAAGCCCATGAACAAGCTGGCGGTACACGTTACGATCCCTGCTTTGATCTGCGCGGTTTCCGGTATTGTTGTTTTGGTAAGAAGAAAATTCCGCAAGTAAGCGGAACTTGAATGATTCCATAAGAAAGGGAATAACGGAACGAATTCCATGAGAATTGAAGAAACAATCATTATCAATATCATTTTTGATGCCACCAAGGGTGAAGTCTCGGTAGCCAGCCGAGAAGCGGTGGTGGGAAAGGCAGTGGGAGAGCTTCCCACGCCTACCCGCCCCGGCTTTGCCTTCGCAGGCTGGTATCTCGGTGAGGAGCTTGTTACCACCTCCACCGTGATCACCTCCTACGAGGATCTTTACCTGGTTGCCCGTTGGGTCAAGAAGGCAGGCACCAAAAAGGTTACCATGTATAAAAAGCAAAAGATCGCCGTGGCGGTGCTGTCGGTCCTGACAGTGGTTTTGATCGCCACCTTGATCCTTGTAAAGTATTTTACCTCGATCTACGGACTGCACGACGTTTATTTCGGCGACGACGGTACCAAGTACACCGAAAAGTACTACGTAAAGAAGGTTGACGGCATTTACGCCCTGTTTGATAAGGACGGAAACAAAATGGAGGTCAACTCCGACGGATACCACATTGCAAAGAGCGGAAATCAGTATTTTATTGATCCCGAGACCGGAGAATATTCTCTGTATGCCGTGGTGGATTACGATTCCGTTGGCGGCGAGGCTTTGGGCTTTAGCGACCGTATTATGATGTTCCCTCAGATCAAGCAGTCGGATACCGACTTTATTGAGGTTACCAACGAGCACGGAACCTACAAGTTCTACCGCGATGACGACGGTTACGTCAAGATCGAGGGCTCCGAGGAAGCCGTGGTTAATTACGATGCCGAGCTGTACGCAAGCCTTTGCGTCAGCACAGGATATATGTTGACCATGCAAAAACTGGATTTCACGCTGGATTCGGCACCCAGACTGGAGAACGGCAGCATCGATTATTCCGCTTACGGTTTGGCGGACCTTTACGGTACCGACGGTAAGCTTTCTTATACGCCCGCACGCTTTACCATTGGCGGTAAGCATTTGAAGGATATCAACGGCGACGGCGTGATTCGCGCCGATGAGTACGTACACGCCGAGTACACGGTTTTGGTTGGCGATCCCATCCTTTCCGACGGCGGATACTACGTACAGCTGGAAAAGGGCGTTCTGACTGCAGATGGCTATCACAAGGAGATCGACAAGCGTGACGCGGTTTACATCGTCAGCCCCGATCTTCAATCCACCGTTCTGCAGCCCGTTGAAGCAATGGTTATGCCCATGATCACCTATCCCACCACGCTGACCCAGTACCTGATGGTATATGAATTCGTTTTGGGAACGGCAAATCTGGAGGAGGGCTCCGTAGATCCCTCCAAGGCAAAGCTGGACGTAATCGCATCCTTCTCCTTCTCGGATCTGGCAAGCCGCTTGAACACGATTTATACCTCTAAGCCTTATATTTCTCATGAGAGCCTGACCAAGGGATATTCCATCAACGATAACAACGCGTCTACCGTGTTGGGAAATATGTATGAGATGCAATTCGTTGGCTGTAAGAAGCTTGGCATCTATCTCGTGGATGAGAACGGGGATTACGTTCTCAATGACAAGGGCAACAAGATGCTGAACACCGAGGTCATGAAGAAGTATAACCTGCATAAGGATATCTACTATATGTCCTATCTGTCCCCGCTGATCGATTCCAAGGGCGCCAACGTAACCAACGATAAGGGCGAGCAGGAATACGTTCAGAATCAGCTCATCATCAGCCCCAAGACTCCTCAGGGAACCTACTACGTGGCATCTCTGCTCTGCGATATGATCGTAGAGGTGGATCAGCACTATTTCTCCTTCCTGGAATGGGAAAAGAGTGACTGGTACGATGAGTATTTCTTCTCCAACAACCTTGCTTATCTGCAGGAGCTGGAATTTACCTATGGCGGTAAGACTTACAACTTTGCCTTTGACAACTCTCTTTCCTACGGCTTCTATGAAAAGTCCGCAGGCAAGTGGGCTGTGATCGATCTGGAAAAGGGAAGTGTTGAAAAGCACGAGAACGGAAGCTACACCTACACCAAGGACGGCAAGAAGCACGCCGTGAGACTGGTTGATTTCTCCAACAAGGAGGCATTCTCCATGGAGAAGCAAAAGATCTATTACACCGATGAACACGGAAAGTATGAGATCACGGTAAGCTCTCCCAATATCGACGTGTATTTCGCTGAGGACGGCAACGAGCTTAAGCTTCTGGATTACGTGATCGATCATCATTATACCAATGACTCGGGTGAAGAAAAGTTCGAGCAGATCAGCGGTATTGACAATTTCAGAACCTTCTATCAGATGTTCCTGTGGTTCACCATTGAGGGCGACGTGGATCCCGATGAGTTCAAGACCAACATGAAGGGAATGACCATGGAGGAATATATCGCGCAGGGCGAGGACGCTTGCCAGGCATCCATCCGGGTAAAGGTCAAGGACTATGCCTCCGTGCTGAATCAGCACAAGAATTCCAAGGGTGAAAAGGAATGGGAAGAGGATAACGAGATGGAACTGATCATTCGATTCTACCGTTACTCCGAAAGAAAGTCTCTGCTCACCATTGAGACGATTGAAAAGTACGATAAGGACGGCAATCCCATTTCGGATCCCACCAACGTGGCTTGCAGCTTCTACGTTCGTTCCGATTATATCGAAACCATTGCAGAGGCAGCTGAAAAGCTGATGAATCAAGAGCTTATCGAGGCAAGATAATGCTTTTCAAATTTTAAAAGTGGCGCGTCGCCTCCAAACGGAGGCGACGCGTTTTTTTGAAAAGGCTCTTGACAACTTTTATTCCTTGTGGTATAATGAATTTGAACACGAGCCCGTTTAATGCTCTGCTACGCTATAAATTTGGAGGAGATCGTTATGAAAATTATAAAATGTTGGAAACCTGCCTTTGTAATTCTTCTTTGCTTGCTGATGCTTTTTTCAATGTCCTCCTGCCGCGCGGACCGGGAGATTGGAAACAACACCGAGCTGGGCGAGCAATTCTTGGATTACGTCCTTGCGAATAATTACGATGCCGCTTACGATATGGTAAAAGGGGCTGGCGATGCCGAGTCTTTTCAGGTTTACTGGGATGGTATCAGAGAGCTTGCCGAGGGGGCTTCCTCTTATGAGCTTGAGCAGATCGGCTGGAACGTGACGGTGAAAAATGGCGTCAAGACCTCTACCACGGCGTATCAGGTCTATTTTGATAACGACAAGATCGTTCTGTTCCGCGTGGTCACGGCTGATAACGTGGAGGGGATTGCAGGTCTTCACGTTTCGGATGCCACCGAGTTTGTCAATCGCACCGATACGGTTGTTCCTGCTTTTAACGTTGCGGTAATAGTCGTTTCGATTCTGGAGATCGCCTTTGTGATCTGGATGTTCATCGACTGCCTGCGCCGCAAGGTGAAGGTTAAGGTGCTTTGGGCAATTCTCATCTTTTTCGGCATCTCCGTTACTCTTTCCTTGGGCGATTATTCGGGCATCAAATTCTCATTTGGAATCATGCTTCAAACCGGCAGTGTTGCGGCAGATCCCGCGCTTCTTTCGGTTGTCACCAAGATCGTAGTACCGGTTGGTGCCATCGTGTATTTCTTCCTGCGTAAAAAGCTTACCGTTAAGCCTGTGCAGAGCGTAGATGGCGAGGCTTTCCAAAACGGTGATGCTTCCATAGATTATATTCCCGGAATGAGCGCGCCCGCGACGAGCGATGAGGAAAGCACCTCTGACGGTACGAACAAGTGATTTTTCATATCCTATAAAGAAAGACGGCTTGAACGAAGCGTTCAAGCCGTCTTGTAATATGGAATCAAAGGGTACAGATCAGCTTTTCCAGCGCCGTGTAGTCCTTGGAGTAGGAATTTTTCATTGCGTTGTCTGCGTCAAGGCAGGCTTTCAAAGCGCGCTTCAAGCGCTTGTCCGAGGCTTGTCGCAAACTCTTTTGATAAAGTCCGATCTGAAATTCGGTCATCTTGATCACCGTTGTCATGCTTCCTGCGGGAATGCCGTCGGCGGTCATGGAATATACGCTGAGCATATTGCAGACCACGCGGGTCACCTCTCCCAGAACCATCAAGGGATCCATGCGACGGAAGCGATAATCTGCGAGGATGGCAAGGGCAATATCCTGCTTGCCTGCAAGAAGGGCATTGGCAAAGGCAAAGGCGTCAAATTCGGCGGCAGGGGTACAACAGATGCGCATGGCTTCCTCGGTCGCCTTGCCTTGACCGTGATAATGCAGATAGTAGCTGAGCTTATCGATCTCGTTTGCCAATACGAACATACTGTGTCCGCAATATTCCGCCATCGCCGTGCAAAGGGCGGGGGAAGCATCGATTCCGTTGTGGGCAAAATGCTTTTGAATCCAGGCGCAAAGCTTTGCGGTGGTGCAACGCTCAAACTGCACGGGGGTCAGATACGCGGTCAGCTTTTTGAATGCGGAGCTCGGCTTTTTGGGAAGATACCCGGGATCAAAGCAATCTGCCGCCGCATTTACGATGAGCAGATTGTAATCGTAGATCTTCAGCTCGTCCAAAACGTCGCAAAGATGATCCAGCTCCTCGGGACGCATGGTGTTAAAATTCAAGCCGTTGAGGATCACAAGCTTGCGATCGGTCATCATGGGAAGGGGCGTGAGGGCATCCAAAAGCCTTTGCGGGGTGTATTCCAGCGCGTCAATGCGAAGCTCGTTGAATACGGCAAATGCGGGATCGGGGCAAACGGCGTCTCTGGCTTGCTGGATGGCAAAGGTCTTGAGATAATCCTCGTCACCAAAAAAGAAATAGCCCGTGCGTGGTGCGCTTTTCAGCTCCTTGCGAAGGTCCGAGTCCTTTAACAGCTCCATGCTTTTTCCCCTTTCTCCAAATCTTTCTCTCATTATACCACCTTTTCGGGGATTCGTCAACATCTACGGTAGGGAAAATAAAAAATAAAAAAGTTTTTTTAGAAAATATTTGAAAATGCCTTGACAAAAAGGGAAGAATAAGGTATAATATAGGATGTCATTGTGTAAAAGCGTATTTATTTGCCGAGAGAGCAAAACGCTTCCGATTTAAACTAAAGGAGGTGCATACGATGCTGAGAACTTATCAACCTAAAAAGCGTCAAAGAAAAAAGGAGCATGGCTTCAGAAAAAGAATGAAGACTGCTGATGGCAGAAACGTACTGAAGAGAAGACGCGCAAAGGGCAGAAAAAGACTGACCTACTAATCGTCGTTTGATTTCAAGGGACGATTGGCAAGCGCCAAGCTGCCAACCATAAAAACTCCGACTGCCGAAAAAGCGTTTTCGCCCATCGCCGTCGGTGTTTTTATTTGTTGGGAAGTATTTCCCAAAAAACAGACATTTTATTTTTTACACAAACAAACACGGAAGCAATGCAAAGGATGGCAACATGAAGTACACAACCTTAAAAGAACACCATTTGTATAACAAGACGTTCCAAAGAGGAGCCCGTTTTTCGGGAAGGTATCTTTCGGTTTTCGTTCTGCGGGACTATGCCGCAAAGCGATTGAAAAAAGAGAATCCCGAGAAAAAAGCTTATAATCGGTTTGGTCTTTCGGTGACCAAGCGGGTCGGCGGCGCGGTGCAGAGAAGCCGTGCCAAACGCATCCTGCGTGCGGGATACCGCGCGGTGGAGCCCGAGCTGAAAACCGGTTTTTTGGTGGTCATCAGCCCAAGAGATACCATTCTCACGGCAAAATCCACCGATATTGAGCGAGAGCTGCGACGCGGGTTTGCCAAGCTGGATATGTTTTTGGGGCGCGATCAGAAATGAAATACCTTTGTGTCTGGTTGATCCGCTTTTACAGAAAGGTTCTTTCCCCCCTCAAACGACAACCAACCTGTCGGTTCACTCCAACCTGCTCAGCGTATGCCATGGAGGCGTTTCAAAAGCGCGGCTTTATCGTAGGCATGATCCTAACGGTATCCCGCATCTTTCGATGCCAACCATTCTGCGTAGGCGGATGGGATCCGGTTCCCGAAAAGGGACTCAGACATCCTAAATTTCGGGCGTTCCCCATCACAAAGTATTTTTATCCCGAGGATTATGGCTTGGAGCCGGATAAAGAGGAAGAAAAGGAAGCACAATGAAAGTACCGCGGCGCCGTGCGGGAACACGAGCAACGACGGCGCAAGATCCCAATATTTGGAAGGGAGTTTTATTTTTACAGCATGAACAAGAAAACGAATTTTATCAGAAGAGTCTGTATTGCTCTGATGCTCTTGATCCTGATCGGTATCCTCGGAAGCTGCGGAGGCTCCAAGGCGACCCTGGAGGCAGGTAGTGTTAAGAGAATTGAGGATCCGAATGCCGAGGGCGAGTATCTTAACAATCTGTCCGCAGATCAGCTGGACGAGATTGCCGAAAAGATCGGCGATTCCTACGCAAAGGATTTCAATTCCAGAGAATTCTTGGTTGCAGCATCCCGCGGATATAGCATGGATGACGTTAAGAGCCCCAACCCCGACACCGATTACAGTGTGGACAAGGGTCCTAACGTGGAGTATGCCAAGGAGGTTCTGGATGCCGTAAACGAAAAGCTGAAGAAGGATAACAAGATCACCGTGGATTATTCCAAAATGAACGAATACGACCTGCAAACGCTGGTCAACGCGTTCAGCGCAAGCGTGGATCTTGAAGCCAAGGGCGGTATGTTTGACCCCATCCTCCTTGCCATTGGTAAGGGCTTGGACCTGCTCATTCATTACGTCTGCTTTGACAGCTATTTGTTGGGTATCTGTCTCTTCGCGATCATTATTGAGATCGTAATGCTTCCTTTTGCGATCAAGCAGCAGAAGCATTCCATTCGCCAGGCAACTCTGCGTCCCAAGGAGATGGCGATTCGCAATAAGTACAAGGGACGTACCGACCAGGTGACCATGCAGAAGATGCAACAGGAGATCCAGGAATTCTATCAGCGTGAGAATTTCAGTCCTTACAGCGGATGTCTGCCTCTCCTCATTCAGATGCCTATCATTCTGGCACTTTATAACATCATCATCGACCCCCTGCATTACGTGTTGGGTAAGGCGAGCACGCTTTCTGCCGCACTGAATACCTATTATTCCACTTCTGCTGCCGCAGGCGGCTTTGGCGGTACGGTTTCGGGCAACGGCTCCATCGCATTGCTTTCCAAGATCCGTGACAACGTAGACGTGCTGGAGGGACTCAAGGATTTCAAGTATTTCACCAACGGTGAGGAGGTCTTTGAAGCCATTTCCGACGTCGCCAATAAGATCCCGCAGTTCAGTCTTGGCGGCATCAACCTTGGTTTGACGCCCAGCTGGGATAACCTGATCCTGCTTCTGATCCCTGTTTTGACGTTTGTCACCTACTTTGTTACCTCTAAGTTGAATCGCAAGCTGGTTTCTCAGCCCATCACCAACGGTGGAATGGAGGACCGCCAGGTTGCTTGTTCCAATACCATGATGGATATCACCATGCCCGCAATGTCCACCGTCTTTACCTTTATGGTTCCCGCGCTGGTGGGTGTGTATTGGATGTTCCGTAGCATCGTAAGCTTTGGAAAACAGTTTATCATCTCTCGCATCATGCCTCTTCCCAAATTCACCGAGGAGGATTATAAGGCTGCCGCAAGAGAAATGGCAGGCAAGCGTCCTGTTAAAAAATCTGCTAACGTAGGCAAGGTTCGTTCCTTGCATTATATCGACGACGAGGATTTTGAAGACACCCGTGAGCGCGCTCTGGCGCGTAAGGCGGCTCTTGAGGAGCAGGAAAAGGAAGCGCAAAAGAGTGCCAAGACCCCCTTTGAGGCGGCTCCCGTAAAGGAAGAAAATCCAAACAAAAAGGATAAAGAAGACAAGTCCGCCAACGAATAAATCAATTTGAATTGGAGAACGATTGTGAAAAAGGAAATTATTGTAACAGCAAAGACTGTTGAGGAAGCCAAGGCAAAGGCTGCTGCCGAGCTGGAGGTTTCTGTTGAGGAGCTGGAGATCACGGTTCTGGAGGAGGGCAAAAAGGGCTTCCTCGGAATTGGTGCCTCCGATGCAAAGATTTCTGCGGTTTATACCGTGAAGAGAGCCGGCGTTGCGCTGGATTTCATCCGTAAGGTTGTAGAAGACATGGAGCTGGATCTGACCGTTGCCATGAAGGATGGCGATAACGACGATACCCTCATCACCGTTGACGGTGAGGGCGCAGGTCTCCTCATCGGTCACCACGGCGAGACCATGGATTCTCTGCAGTATCTTGCAAACCTTGCCGCTAACAAGAAGGTAAAGGGCGAGAAGCAGGAGTACGTAAAGATCACCCTTGATATTGAGGGCTACCGCGCAAAGAGAGAGCAAAAGCTTCGTGAGCTTGCAAGAAAGATGGCTTCTAAGGTTGTAAAGGGCAAGAAGAGCGTTATGCTGGAGCCCATGAATCCTTACGAGAGACGCATCATTCACTCTGAGATCCAGGGCATTGAGGGTGTTTCCACCAATTCCATTGGCTCGGAGAATAACCGCCGTATCGTGATCTTCTTGGACGATACCAAGACTGAGGCTTGATCGGCTTTTAAAGAATTGATCTTTTAAGGGGGAGAGAGAAAAACTGTTCAAATGGTTTTTCACTCTCCCTTTTGTCTTCCATCGCTTATTTTTGAAAGGATATTCGGTTATGATACTTGGTGATACCGTTGCGGCAGTCAGCACACCCTACGGCAAGGGCGGCGTGGCACTTCTGCGTGTTTCGGGAGATCGGGCACTCTCTGTTTGTGAGCGCGTTTTTCTTCCTAAAAATCAAAAAAAGCTTGGGGAGATCACTCCCCGAACAGCTGTTTACGGCAGCATCTGTGCTCCCGACGCAGACGGAGCATGGAGCGCCATTGATGACGGCATCGCTACCTATTTTCCTTGTCCCGCATCTTTTACGGGGGAGGATACGGTGGAGATCTGTTGTCACGGCGGCGTTTTGCTGACGCAGAAGGTGCTTACCGCTTTGTTCGCCGCGGGAGCAAGACCTGCCGAGGCGGGAGAATTTACCCGTCGGGCGTTCCTCAATGGCAAAATGGGCCTTTCCTCTGCTGAGGCTTTGGGCAATATTCTGGAGGCTCGTACCGAGGAGCAGCTGACGTTGGCATACGCCGGTATGGGAGGAAAGGTAGAAGGTGCCTGCGAAGAGATCTATAACGCCATCCGCGACGTGCTGGCAAGCATCTACGCCGTTATCGACTATCCGGACGAGGATCTGGCGGATATGAGCCGTGAGGAGATCCTTGTATCGCTGAGAGCGTGTGAAAAGGCGATTTTCAAGCTTTCCGGCAGCTACCATACGGGACACGCCATTGCCGAGGGCATTGCCACCGTCATCTGCGGCAGACCCAACGCGGGCAAAAGCTCGCTTTACAATCGCATTTTGGGCAGGGAAGCCGCCATTGTTACCGATATTGAGGGTACCACCCGTGACGTGCTGACCGAGAGCGCATCCTTGGGACGTGTAACCCTGAGACTTTTTGATACCGCCGGATTGCGAGATACCGAAAATCCCGTGGAGCGTATTGGTATCGAAAAAGCCGAAAGAGCGCTGGAGGATGCCGAATTGATCCTTGCCGTCTTCGACGTGAGCCGCATTCCCGACGAGGAGGATCGCGCTCTCGTTTCGCGCCTGCAAGGAAGCGATGCCACCGTAATCGCAGTTTTGAATAAGACCGACGCCGTTACGGAAGAGGTGGATGAATTTTATAAAAATGCCTTTGCCCATTCGGTTTCAATTTCTGCCAAGAGCGGCGTGGGAATGGACGCGCTGACCGCGCTTGCCGAGAGGCTGTTTACGGCGGGAGAGATCGACATTCGTCACGATGCGATCCTGACCAATGCCCGTCAGCATTCTGCCGCTACCAAGGCACTGGAGGCTGTCCGCCGCGCGATCTTCGCACTGGAGGCGGGGGCGTCCATCGATCTTTGCTGTATTGATGCCGAGGAGGCAATGTCGTCCCTCTCCGAGATCGACGGACGTGCAGTCTCCGAGGATATCGTGGCGCAGATCTTTTCCAAGTTCTGTGTCGGAAAATAAAAAAGGATAGAATCAAAATGCTTTCAAACCAAGAAATCAAGGAATTGGGCAGGGTTGCCCGTGTAAGTTTTGACCAATCCGAGACCGAGATTCTTTGCCGCGATCTGAACGCGCTTTTGGAAATGTCCGCGGTGCTGGAATTGCTTCCGCAGGTTGACGGTTCCTCGGAAAGAGTCGCCACGCTGGCAGAGCTGCGTGAGGACGTTGTCGTTGTCGCCGGTGCTCGGATGGATACAGGGAAGGATTTTTCGGTTCCTCCCGTTATGGAGAAGACCTGATGAAGAAGCTGATCGAATACACGTTACAGGAGCATATCAATGCATTGCAGGCAGGGGAATATTCCTCCGTTGACTTAACCAATGCCTATCTTGAGCGCATTGCGGAGAATGACGCTTCTGTCAATGCATTTGTATGGATCGATGCAAAGGGCGCATTGGAGGCGGCTTGGGCATCGGACGAAAGACGCCGCAGAGGAGCAGCGTTGAGCCAGCTTGACGGCATCCCCTATGCCGTGAAGGATAACCTCTGTGTAAAGGGAATGCGCACTACCTGCGCATCGAGAATTTTGGAAAATTATATCGCGCCCTATGATGCCACTGCGGTATCACGCCTTCGTGAGAGCGGCGCGGTTTTACTGGGAAAATTGAATATGGACGAGTTTGCCATGGGGTCTACGGGAGAGCTTTCGATCTTTGGCGCAACCGCTAACCCCTTGCATCCCGCGCTGGTTTCGGGAGGCTCGTCAAGCGGATCTGCCGCCGCCGTTGCGGCATTGGAGGTGCCATTTGCCCTTGGAAGTGATACGGGAGGATCGGTGCGCCAGCCCGCCGCCTTCTGCGGTGTGGTCGGACTCAAGCCGACCTACGGAGCCATTTCACGCTATGGACTTATCGGCTTTGCCCCCTCCTTTGACTGTGTGGGCTTGCTGACGCGAAACGCCGCGGACGCAGAGACCGTTTTTTCGGCGCTTGTGGGAAAGGATCCGCACGATGCCACCACGCTGGATTATCCACAGCAAACGCCTCTTTTACGCCACCCCTTGCGGATCGCGGTTGTAAAAGAGCTTTTGGAGGGGGAAGGCGTTTCGGAGGAGGTTCGTGTTTCGGTGCAAAGGGCAATCCATGCTTTTTCAAAGCAAGGTGCCGAGATCCAAACCATCAGCCTTCCGTCGCCACAGATCGCGCTTGCGGCATACTGTGTGCTTTCCGCCGTGGAGGCATCCTCAAACTTAGCAAGATTCGACGGCATCCGATACGGAAGAAGAAGCAAAAACGCCGATACGCTGTTCGATCTTTACGCCAACAGCCGTGGGGAGGGCTTTGGTATGGAGGTCAAGCGCCGTATTCTTTTCGGCACCTGTATGCTGACTGAGGAACGCCGCAAGATCTATCTGGAGCGTGCTGCTTACGCGAGAAATCAGATCAGAGAGCGGATGGAGGAGATTTTTTCCTCCTTTGACCTGATCCTCAATCCCACCTCGCCCACGGGGGCCTTCCCAAGAGGTTCCAAGCAGACGCCTGCCGAAAGAAGGGAAGCCGATCTTTGTGCGGTTTATGCCAATCTTGCGGGCAATCCTGCTCTTTCGGTTCCCTTTGGAACAAGTGCCTACGGAACGCCCCTTGGTATTCAACTGACTGCCGCCCCTTGCCGTGAGGCGCTTTTGCTTGCGGCGGCGAGAATTTTGGAGGAGGCAAGCCATGAGTGAGATTTCATACGAAGCGATCATCGGCTTGGAGGTTCATGCCGAGCTGAAAACCGCGTCCAAGATCTTTTGCGCCTGTCCCACCACCTTTGGCGCCCCCCAAAATACCCAATGCTGTCCCGTTTGTATGGGGCATCCGGGAACCCTTCCCATTCTCAACCGACACGCCGTGGAGCTGGCAATTCGGGCAGGGCTTGCCTTGAATTGTGAGATCGCACGGCAGAGTCGCACCGACCGAAAGCACTATTTCTATCCCGATCTTCCCAAGGCGTATCAGATCTCGCAAAATGAGATTCCCCTTTGCAAAAACGGAAGACTTACCGTTTCTATGGACGGATTTTCGCGCGAGATCGGGATTGCGCGCATCCATATTGAGGAGGATGCGGGCAAGCTGATCCATGCGGGGAATGAGACTCGCATCGATTTCAACCGCTGCGGCGTTCCCTTGATCGAAATCGTTTCCAAGCCCGACCTGCGTTCGGGGGCTGAGGCTGCGGCATATCTCAAAGCACTTCGCGCCATCCTTTCTCGATGCGGTGTTTCGGATTGCAAAATGCAGGAGGGATCCTTGCGTTGTGACGTGAATATTTCTCTGCGAGAGATGGGAAGCGAGGCGTTTGGAACACGCGTGGAGATCAAAAACATCAATTCCTTCGCCTTTGTGGAAAAGGCGATCCATTATGAAATTACCCGTCAAACAGAGCTTTTGAGGCGTGGAGAAGAGATTTGCATGGAGACCCGTCGGTTTGATTCCGTAAAGGGCGTTACCGAGCTGATGCGAACCAAGGAAAGCGCTGAGGATTATCGCTATCTTCCCGAGCCCGATCTGCTTGCCATCAGGCTTTCGGAGGAGGAGATCGAAAGAATTGCCGATACACTTCCCGAATTGCCAGCTGCCCAGATCACACGCTTGACAGAGACCTACGGCATTCGGCAAAAGGATGCCGAGATCCTTTCGGCGGAGCTTTTGTTATCAGACTTTTTTGAGGCAGCCGCCGCAAAAACGAGATTCCCTCAAATTGCCTTGAATCTGCTTTTGACCGAGCTTTTGCCCCATTGCGCCTCCGAGCCCTTTTCCTCTCCCGTTTCCTGGACAAGACTTGCGGAGCTTGCCGAGCTTTTGGGCGAGGGAGAGATCAACAGTGCCACCGCAAAAAAGCTTTTGTCGCGGTTGATCAAGGATGATTTTTCGCCTGCCGACACCGTTGCAAAGGAGGGCTTGGCGCAGATCCGCGATACGGATCAACTGCAGCTGCTGGTGGAAAACGCCATGCAAAAAATGCCGCAGGCAGTGAAGGATTGGCTCCATGGAAGATATGCGGCAATGCGTTCTCTGCAAGGAAAAATTATGGCGGAGAGCGGCGGAAGAGCCGATCCCGTTCTTGCCGAAGAGCTTTTGACGGCTTCCTTGGAGGCGCTCAAAAACGGAAAGGAGAATCTTGAATCATGACCCCTTACGAATATCATCCCACTCCCGAAAAACGCAAGGAAAAGCTTCTCACGGCGTTCTTTTTCAGCCTTGCCGTGCTGTTCTTTGCCGCGGCGTATTTTCCGGGGCTCCCCGTTCCGTGGGTGCTTCAATTGCTTTCGGTTGCCGGCTTTGGCGCTTGCATTTATCTTGTTTCGCGTTATCTGGTGAAATCCTTCTCCTACCGATTGGAGGAATCGACTTACGGAGACGCCGAGGAGCTTGTGATCGTGGAAAAGACCGGAAAAAGAATGCGAACGGTATGCCGCATAGCAGTGTCCGACGTGCAGTCTGCGGAGCGGATCACAAGGGCGAATCGAAAGGCACTTCTGAAAAAGACGGGAAAGGGCAGAGTCTATTGCTATCAGGCACAAATGGAACCGACGGATCACTGTCTTATCTCCTTTTTGGAGGGGGAAGACACCTCCTATCTGCTTATCTCTGCCGATGATGGGCTGATGGATCGAATTTTGGCACATCAAAAAGCAATATTTGTCTTGTAAACAACCACAAGTGTCTTGAATTGAAGCAGTAATTGTCCTATAATAATGTTAGAAGTATATTGCTTCAATCTGTTTTAGTAAAAGGAGAACAAAAAATGTCCTTTCCTGTTGCTCTGCAGCTCTTTACCGTAAGAGAAGAATGCAAGGAAAATCTTTACGGCACTCTGAAAAAGATCAAAGAAATGGGCTATGACGGCGTTGAATTTGCCGGCTTGCACAACCACAAGGTTGAAGAAATCAAGGAAATGCTTGGGGATATTGGTCTGGAGGCTGTTTCCGCTCACGTTCCTTACAAGGATATGGAGGAGAATCCCGCTGTGTTTGCTGATTATGCCAAGCTTGGATGCAAATACATCGTTGTTCCTTATCTGACCGAGGAATACCGTCCCGGCGCTCCCAAGTTTGACGAGATGGTTGCAAATCTCAGCAAGTTTGGTGAGGCTGCAAATGCCAACGGTATGACCCTTCTTTATCACAATCACGATTTTGAGTATACCACCATTAACGGCAAGTATGCTTTGGATATTATTTACGATACTGTTCCCGCATCGCTTTTGCAGACCGAGATCGATACCTGCTGGGCAAACGTTGGCGGCGTAGTTCCCGCCGAGTACGTTCGCAAGTACACCGGTCGCGCTCCTGTGGTTCACCTCAAGGATTTCTGGGGTGAAAAGTCTGAGAATATGTATGAGCTCATCGGTATTGAGACCAAGCCCGTTCGTCCTGAGGGCTTTGAGTTCCGTCCCGTAGGATCGGGCAAGCAGGATTTCCCCGCAATTCTGGCAGCTTCTAAGGATGCCGGCGCTCTTTGGGTCGTTGTTGAGCAGGATAAGCCCTCCATGGGTCTGACGCCTCTCGAATCCGCCAAGAAGAGCATTGACTACGTAAAAACCATTAACAAATAAAATTTTTAGGAGGTTTTATTATCATGGGATTGAATGATTTTATGGAAAACCAAGAGGTAAAAACCGTTGACGCCAGCAAGAAGCTGAGAATCGGTTTTATCGGAACCGGCTGGATCGCCGAGTCTCACATCAAGTCTTTTTTGAAGCAGCCCGACGTTGAGATCGTTGCAGGCGCGGACATTATCCCCGGCAAGGCTAAGGCTTTCTTTGAAAAGTTTGGCGTTGAGGGTGTAAAGACCGACTATGCATCCCACAAGGAAATGATCGACGACAAGAGCCTGAACCTTGATGCCGTTACCATTTGTACCTACAACCGTCAGCACGCTGCTCCCGCAATCTATGCGCTGGAGAACGGTCTGAACGTACTGCTTGAGAAGCCCTTCACCGTAACCCTTGACGAGGCTGTTGCCGTTTGCAAGGCAGAGAAGGAGAGCGGCAAGCTCCTGTCCATCGGCTTCCAGCCCAGAATGGACGCCAACATGAAGATGATCAAGAAGATCTGCGAGAGCGGCGAGCTGGGTCAGATCTACTACATCCAGACCGGCGGCGGACGTCAGCGCGGTATTCCCACGCCTTACGGCACCACCTTCATTGAGAAGGACACCGGCGGTATCGGCGCACTGGGCGATATCGGATGCTACTCCCTGGATATGGTACTCAACGCTATCGGCTATCCCAAGCCCCTGACCGTTACCGGCTACACCTCTAATTTCTTCGGTACCGATCCCAACTACTGCAACTACGTAAAGACCGGTCATCCCGAGTACGCTGAGAAGTTTGGCGTAGATGATTTCGCTGCTGCATTCGTTCGTCTGGAGGGTGGCATCATCCTCGACTTCCGTATTGCATGGGCTATGAACATCAACACTCCCGGCGATACCATCATCCTTGGTACCAAGGGTGGCCTCAGAATTCCTTCCACCGGATGCTGGAACGGCTCCGTTGGCGGTCCCATGATCCTGTATAAGGAAGTTTGCGGACAGCAGACCGAGACCGAGATCCCGATCATCAATATGAAGGAAGGACTCTTCGATCTGAAGATCCGTACCTTCCTGGATGCTATCAAGGAAGGCGGCAAGGCTCCCGTTCCTTCTTCTCAGATCCTTTACAACCAGGCTATTATCGACGGTATCAACAAGTCCGCTAAGCTTGGTCGCGAGATCGAGATCGAGATCCCCGAGATCTAATCTATACGATTGCGTCCTATCGCGCAATGAAAAAAAGGGTGTTGCGCTTCGGCGTAACACCCTTTTGACTTTTTTAGGAGAAAATATGATCGTTTCAATTTTACAGTACGGAGCAAAAGCCGACGGAAGCCTTTGTACCAAAGCCATTCAGGATGCCATTGACGCTTGCTTTCTGTCGGGGGGCGGCGAGGTTACCGTTCCGGCGGGAAAATTTCGTACGGGCGGCTTGCGGTTGCGCTCAAACGTAACCCTGCATCTTTTGGAAAATGCCATCCTGGAGGGAAGCCGTGATCCCGAGGATTACATGGGCTTTTGGCAGGATTCTATCGAGCCGCTTCCGGCAGATGCCGAGACCTATAAGGTGGATACTGCTCACGATGATGCTAACGGCGCTTCGGTATTCCCGTACAGCCGTTGGAACAACGCATTGATCCGCGCCATCCATGCCCAAAATATCGCCATCATTGGCGAGCAGGGCTCCGAGATCAACGGAATGAACTGTTATGATCCTCAAGGTGAGGAGGACTATCGTGGACCGCACCCCATCAACTGCTGGTTCTGCGAGAATATTACTCTGCAAGGCTACACCATCCGTGACGGCGGAAACTGGGGACACGCCATTCAAAATAGCCGGCACATTCACGTCCGTAACGTGACGGTGCTGGGTGGTCATGACGGCTTTGACGTGCGTACCTGCGACGATATTTTGGTAGAGGATTGCACCTTTCTGACGGGGGACGACTGCATTGCGGGCTTTGATAATATCGACGTGACGATTCGAAATTGTGTTTTTGAATCTGCGTGCAGTGTTCTTCGATTTGGCGGTACAAACGTACTGGTGGAAAATTGCAAGGCGTATCCTCCCATTCATTACGGCTTTCGCGGAAAGCTTCCCATCAAGGATCGGATCGCCGGAAACAAGAGTGAGCCCGATCCCGATCGTCCCGAGGCGCTCAACGCCTTTTTGTACTACTGTGACAGACGTGCCAAGGTCCGCCAAACACCCGGGAATATCATGATCCGCAACTGCTCCTTCAAGGGGATGAAACGAATCTTTCGAATGCCCTTCGGCCACAAATGGTGTTGTAATCGCTCTCTTGCTGATATTACCTTTGAAAATTGTCTTTTTGAGAATGTCAGTATGATTGGTTTTGCTTCTTCCTCTGAAAAGGAAAATCCTTTGACTCTTCGTTTGAAGGACTCCACCGTGGTCGCACGGCAGGGAAGTGAGGAGATTGCCTTTGCCGAGCTACAGGATTGCGCGGAATTGGTTCTCGAAAATCTGAAATTGGAAAATTTTGATGATCCTTGGATGATCTGTCCAAAGGATTGTCGTGTCACTATAAACAATACAAGCCCGCTTCGCGTGGAGCGAGCCGACTAAAAGGAGAAAAACTATGGGACTCAATGATTTTATGGAAAATCAAGAAAAAAAGACGATCGACGCTTCCAAAAAGCTTCGCATCGGCTTTATCGGATGCGGCGGCATTGCCAATCAGCATATCAAGGCTTACCTCAACCAGCCCGATATCGAGATTGTGGCAGGATGCGATCTGATCCCCGGCAGAGCCAAGGCGTTCTTTGAAAAATACGGCTTGGAGGGCGTTAAGACCGACTACAAGTCTCACGAGGATTTCCTTGCCGATGAGAGTCTGAAGCTGGATGCCGTATCCATTACCACCTACAACTGTCAGCACGCCAACACCGCCATTGCCGCTATGAAGAAGGGACTTCACGTGCTTTTGGAAAAGCCTTTTACCGTTACTCTTGAAGAGGCGGTAGAGGTTTGCAAGGTGGAAAAGGAGACCGGCGTTGTCTTTACCGTAGGCTTCCAGCCCAGAATGGATGACAACATGAAGATGATCAAGAAGATCGTGGATTCCGGCGCGCTTGGCAAGATCTACTACATCCAAACCGGTGGCGGACGCCGTCGCGGTATTCCCGTAAGCAACGGCAAAGACACCTTTATCCGAAAGGATACCGCAGGCATTGGTGCATTGGGAGATATCGGATGCTACTCCCTCGATATGGTGCTCAACGCCATTGGCTATCCCAAGCCCTTGACTGTTTCGGGCTACACCTCCAATTTCTTTGGAACCGATCCGGGTTACAGTAAATATCAGGAGCTTGGAATGCCCCAGCTTGCCAAGCTGTTTGGCGTAGATGATTTTGCCGCTGCGTTCATTCGTCTGGAGGGCGGAATTATCCTTGACTTCCGTATTTCCTGGGCGATGAACATCAACACCCCCGGCGATACCATTATTTTGGGTACCAAGGGCGGCTTGCGCATTCCTTCCACCGATTGCTGGAACGGCTCGGTTGGCGGTCCCATGACCATCTACCGTGAGGTTTGCGGTCAGCAGACCGAGGTCAAGGTTCCGATCATCAATATGAAGGAAAACCGCTGGGATCTCAAGATCCGTACCTTCCTGGACGCCATCAAGGAGAACACCAAGCCTCCTGTTCCTTCTTCCCAGATCCTTTACAACCAAGCGATCATCGACGGTATCAACCGTTCCGCAAAGCTGGGACGCGAGATTGAGATCGAAATTCCCGAAATTTGATTTTTCAGAAAGTGAGAGCGTTATGAAAAAGATACTTGCCCTTCTGCTTGCGCTGGCAACCTTATTTGCCGTTGTGGGATGCGCTACTCAGACACCCGAGGTCAATGACTCCTCCGAGAAAGCTGCCACAGAGGATCCTACTACCGTAGGAACCAACCAACCTACCGAAAAGCCTACCGAGTCCACAACCGAGCCTACCACAGAGACTCCCGATGATCCCAAGGATCCCATGCCCGAGCCCTTGGACAAGTCTAAGCAGTATCGCATTCTTTTTATCGGTAACAGCTACACTTATTATAACGATATGCCCGATCTGTTTGAGAACGTTGCCAAGGCAGCCGGATATGACGTGGTTGCGGATAAGATCACCAAGGGATCGCACACCCTGCAGGGCTTTGCGGACCCCACGGACGCTCAAGGCACAAAGGTGCATACCGTGCTCAAATCTTCGATCAAGTACGATTACGTTGTCATTCAGGAGCAGAGCTCGCGCCCTGTGTCCGACCCCGCACTTTTCTATGACGGCGTTCGTAACTTGGATCAGATGATCAAGGCAACCGGTGCCAAGACCGTGCTTTACTCCACTTGGGGACGCAAGACCGGTCACTCTATTCTTTCGACTATGGGCTGGACCAATGAGACCATGACGTGGGATCTTGCCGCCAAGTATACCGCCATTGGTGCGGAGCTGGATATTCCTGTTGCGTACGTAGGACTTGCTTTCTATGATGTTTATGCCGGAAATAAAGGGGTCAATGTCTACAATGATGACAAATCCCATCCTTCCTTGGAAGGAAGCTATCTTGCGGCGCTGACCATTTTTTCTACCATCTTTGGAGAAACTCCTGTGGGAATCTCCTTCCGCTCCACCGTTTCCGCGAAAGACGCCGAGATTCTTCAACAAGCTGCGTATGATGCGGTTTACAATACTCCCGAAATTCCCGAAAAGTACAAGACGAAATCCGAAGGCATCGTTGCTCCCTCCGAGGATCAGCTTGCCATCAACGATTCTCAAAGAGCCAACCTCAAATCCTATCCCACAAGCCAGATCATCTCCTTGGGCACCGGAAAGGGCATTTTAGGAACCAAGGGACAGGTTGCTTCCACTGCGTTCTCCTTGACCGGATTTACCGATGCGCAAAAGAAGGATATTGCGGATATCGGCTACGGTGTTTCCTACATCGGTGTGGAAAAGGTCAATTCCTCCAAGGGACAGGAAACCGCCTTTGGCAACCTTGTAAACGGCGAATGGAGCTCCTCTAAGGTTACCAACATCACCTTTGACCAGAATCGCTACGATATCAACGGCGTTCAAAATAATGCCGCGGGAAAATACACCGCGCTCATTACCTTGAACTTTGGTCAGATGTGCAAGTTTGATGCCGTTGGCTTCTTCTCGGGCTCTCTTGAGGGCTTCCCCGGAGCGGCAGAGGTCTTTGTCAGCGAGGACGGTGTCAACTGGACCCGCGTTGTGACCGCTTGCTGGGATGCTGTGAACGGCAAAGAGCTGGTGAGTGCCGGAGAAAGCCCTGCCGACTATAACGGAACTACCCAAAAGGTGGGATGTCTGTTTGATATGAGTCAATGCAGCGGTCAGTACGTTCGCGTTGGCGTTGTGACCGGTAGATACGATCAGCCCGGTTATTACAACACCATCAACACCCGTGAGCTGGTGGTTTACGGCGCTTACGAAACCAAGTAATTCCAAATTATAAAGATCCCCCTTGGGCGACCTACTGTAAAGCAGGTCGCCCAACGAAATTTGCCCATTGGGGCAAGTGAAATCGCTTCGCGGTGAAATATTTGCTTCGCAAATGTGAAATGTTCGCTTCGCGAACACGGGCAAATTTCATTTCACATCGAACGAAGTGAGATATTTCACAATGTGCGTTAGCACATTATTTCACGTTTTGCTTGGCAAAACATTTCACTTATATTTACCGCCCGACAATACGCTTTTATAAGTGTAACACACTATACCTTGCAGGGCAAGGCGTGTGAAAAGGAGTACGAACAAATCGTCCGTACTCCTTTTTTTTCTTTTTCGGGAGGTAAAACCTGCTTTATGGTAGGCGGCTTTTGTGGAAAGCCTTTTTGCTTATTTTAATCAGAAGCATTTACACTTCTTCGTATTTCATTTTTACCTCATCCTTGAGTGTTGATATAAAATAGAGTGTTAAGACTATATAAATGAACGCAAATATCGTTACTGCAAGTCCTATCCATTCTACCGCGGGGGATACTACTGCGTTCATAAGGTCGTCGCCTTCGCTGCTATCGGAGTAAACAAGCTTGACCGAGCCGTGCAGAATGACGCTGAGAACCTTAATAGCTCCCGCAGCTATGCCCGCTATAAAGAACAAGTTGTTTTTTCTGATAAGAGCGCCAAAATAGCTCTCACTGCTTTTCAAATCGTTTAAGCCTTCATTGATTCCCGTGTTTGTAAGAATGAAGCTGTGAAGCATTTTTGCGATAAAAAAGAGAAATATAATAAGTGCTATGAACTCTGCCAGCGAGAAAGCGGTTACGATACGATAGAAGCCTCTTGCCGTCTTATTTGTAATCAGACTTGAATAACCGTACTCGGTAAGAAAATATGTTTGGAAAATATATGATGCAAGTGAAACCGTAAAGAATGCTCCGCCGCTCACGTAAGCACGGGATGCGCCCTTTGAAAATCTTGAAAGCTTATAAACGGCAAACATAAGAATGCCTGCATACAAAAAGTGCGGTATCATATTCACGTCGTAATTTTCAATCAGAGCAAGCTCAAGAGTGAAAAAGCTTGCGATTTCAAAGGCTGTGAGCGCAGTAAAGATTGTGCGCAGCTTCACTTTTTTCTCTATGGAAAAGCCTTTGTTGTTTTTTAAAAGCATATCGAGAGCGGGGAAGAACTTGCCCTCGTTTTTTATTTTAACAGCGTATTTTCTCAGGACGACAAGCCAGATTATTCCAACTATAACGGAAATGAGCTGAGATATTATAAGCACGGCTATAAAGACCTTTGCAAGAGACGACCTCGTCAGCTCAAAGAAGCTTACGTTGGTAAGCAAGAAGGGTGTCGGTGCAAAATAGGCAAGGCACTTGAGAAGAGTGAAAACGTAAGATAGTGTGCGAATGCTCTCGGGGCGCACGGTTTTTTTGAATGCCCTTACAGGTGAAATTGTTGCAACGGCATCGGTGCGGTTTCCGAGATAGAAAAGCGCATTAAAAATGTTTTTTATAGCGCCAAAGGTCAGTATTGCTTCGCAAAAAGCAAAAACCATAGTTACAAGCGGAATTATATCGTTATCCGCCGAATTTCCGCGCTTTACGACGAGTATTATGAAAAGACCGAAGGCTTTAAAGAAATTAAGCCATCCGAGTCTCATAAATGAAACTCTCGCTTCTTCAAAATGCGGAGCGCAATCGGCAGCGTAGCGAAATACCCGTGCAAGTACGAAAAATGCTATAAAATCAGGTAAAACATCTATAACGCTGACGTTGGGATTGAAAAGAAATATAAGGGAAAAAAGTATGTAACCGTAGATAGAACGGTTTTTTTTCTCTTGATTTTCGTTCATTATTTTTTCCTTTTCTTCTTGTTTCTTTTTGTTATCATTTTGTTGATTTTATATTCTGCGTATTCCTTCTGTCTTTCTGCTTCGTGCTCACGGAATTTGTTTACAAAGCCGAATTTTGACTGCTTTTGCGGTGCGTTTGCATATTGCTCTCCGGGCATACAGATTTTCATATATGCCTTGTAAATAACGGTAAGATTTATCGCTACTACGGTGAAGATTGCAAGAAGAAGCAAAAGTGATATAACAGCAAGTGCCTTTGTCGGCATAAAGCTGAATATAGGAAGGTCAAAGAGAGCGGCTAGTGAGAAGAGTATAGCTGAAACGAAGAAATAATAGTTTGCCTTAGAGGCGAGCTCTTTAAGCCCGACCTCTTTTGCAACGTCACGTATTCCTCTGAGAATAAATGCGCTTAAAACGCCTATAATTACGTATCTTGGCGGGGTAATATAGAGCAGAATCTCTTCTTCAAAAGAGTTTGCAAACATAGCTACAATGTTTATAACAAGCTCTAAAGCTCCGAAAAGAGAGAAAAGCGAGGAAGCATAAAACGCAAATTTGAACTCTTTGTTTATGCCTGAAAGCTTATATAGCCCCATAATCATTACAAGACCTGCGATAAGGTCGGTATACCCGAAATAAGTTACGTTAAGTAAGAGAAAGTAACCAATAAATAACGTGCCCAGTCCCATATCAAAAATCCTTTTTAGCCTTCGCTTTCTTTTGCGCCGCAGCACTTTTTATATTTTTTTCCGCTTCCGCAAGGGCAGGGATCGTTTCTTCCGACCTTTTTTGAGGTTGCGGGGCGTCTTTCCGATTTGTTACCGCCACCGCCTTCAAAACCTGCGGTTATGGGCGTAGCTACCTGCGCTCGCTTTGCAATTCTGACAACAGGTACGTGAGCCAGAATATCTTTTACGGTATCCTCTTTGATTTCGTGTATCATCTCGTCAAAGAGATTTGAGCTTTCAATTCTGTACATTGCGACAGGGTCTCTCTGCGCATAAGAGTTGAGGCCTACGTATTCCTTTATATCATCCATAGCCTCGAGGTGATCCATCCACTTTCTGTCAACGTGGGTGAGAAGTATGCGCTTTTCCATCTCACGCATAGCATCGGGGCGGATTTCGGGAATTTTAGCGTAAAGGGCATCCTTGGACTCATATATGGCGAGCGCTTTTTCGGTAAGCTCCTCGAGCCACGCATCCTTGTCGATAGCAGAAAGCTCTTCTTCGGTATAATCAAAGCCCTTGGAATCCGTAAGAATTCCTCTGAAATGCTTGCGGAAGCCTTCAAAGTCGTATTCCTTGGGATCAGATGAGCCGAAATAGGTAGCAAAAGCACCGCTAACCGACTCGACTATCATATTTTTGATTTTATCCGAAATATTGTCGTTGAATAGAACGGTAGCTCTTTCCTCGTATATGATTTTTCTCTGCTGATTCATAACGTCATCGTACGTGAGGACGTGCTTTCTTCTTGCAAAGTTGTTTGCCTCAATACGCTTCTGCGCGCCTTCAATTCTTCCCGAGAGAAGTCTTGAGTCAAGAGGGGTGTCCTCGGGCAGTTTGAGCTTATCTGCAATAAACATCATTTTATCAGAGCCAAAGAGTCTCAAGAGATCATCTTCAAGTGAGAGGAAGAATCTTGATTCGCCGGGATCTCCCTGACGTCCGCTTCGTCCTCTGAGCTGGTTATCGATACGGCGGCTTTCGTGGCGCTCTGTTCCGAGTATGAAAAGACCGCCTGCTTCGCGTACTTTTTCCGCTTCGGGACGTATCTCTTCCTTATGCTTTTCGTAAAGCTCACGGAAAAGCGCTCTTGCCTCAAGAATCTCTTCGTTGTCGGTGTCCGCAGTTCCGACGGCAAGATTTATGATTTCCTCATCGTAACCCTTTTTACGCATATCGTTTTTAGCCATAAATTCGGGGTTACCGCCGAGCATAATGTCAGTTCCTCGTCCTGCCATATTTGTGGATATGGTTACAGCTCCGAGTCTTCCTGCCTGAGCAACTATTTCAGCCTCTCTTGCATGCTGCTTTGCATTGAGGACGTTGTGCTTTATTCCGTTTCTCTTGAGAAGCTCTGAGAGGAGCTCGGATTTGTCGATGGAAACAGTACCGACAAGCACGGGCTGTCCCTTTTCGTGACATTCCTTTATCTGACTTACTATCGCAAGATATTTTCCTCTTACAGAGCGGTAAACGACGTCGTTTCTGTCGTTTCTTATCATAGGCATATTGGTAGGAACCTCTACGACGTCAAGAGCGTATATCTGCTTGAATTCGTCTTCCTCGGTCATAGCGGTACCCGTCATACCCGAGAGCTTCTTATACATACGGAAGTAGTTCTGGAAGGTAATTGTCGCAATAGTGCGGCTTTCCTTCTGTATATCCACCCGTTCCTTTGCCTCTATGGCCTGATGAAGACCGTCGTTATAGCGTCTTCCCGGCATAAGACGTCCCGTAAAGGAGTCAACTATAATAACCGCGCCGTCCTTGATAATGTACTCGACGTCCTTTTGCATAACGCCGTGTGCCTTGATAGCTGTGTTTACGTGGTGGTAAATATTGCTGTTTTCGGGATCTGAAAGGTTTTCTATATTGAAGAATCTCTCAGTTTTTTCAATACCGCTTTTCGTAAGAACTGCGGTTCTCGCCTTTTCATCCACTATATAGTCGGCATCGATAGTATCGTTATCAGCCTTTGCATCGATTTCCTTTATAACGAATTTTCTGAAGGATCTTACGCATTTGTCTGCCAGATCGTAAAGCTCGGTTGATTTCTCGCCTCTGCCCGATATGATAAGAGGAGTTCTCGCCTCGTCGATAAGGATAGAGTCAACCTCGTCGACTATAGCAAAGCTATGTCCTCTCTGAACCATATCCTCTTTATATACGACCATATTATCACGAAGATAGTCGAATCCAAGCTCGTTATTGGTAGCATATGTTATGTCGCAGGCATACTGCGCCTTTTTCTCGTCGTGCTCCTGGCCGTGAACGATAAGACCTGTCGTAAGACCGAGGAAGGAATATACCTTTCCCATTTCCTCACTGTCACGTCTTGCGAGGTAGTCGTTGACGGTTACTATATGAACACCGTTGCCTGTAAGCGCATTAAGATAGGCGGGAAGGGTAGCAACCAGCGTCTTACCTTCACCCGTCTTCATTTCGGCAATTCTGCCCTGGTGAAGCAGTATACCGCCCATAAGCTGAACTCTGAAGGGGCGCTTTCCGAGCACTCGGGTGTCAGCCTCTCTTACAAGCGCAAATGCCTCGGGGAGAATATCATCAAGAGTTTTTCCTTCTTTCAAATCACCTTTGAGCTTATCGGTATAGCTCTTCATTTCTGCATCTGTAAGCGCCTTGAAAGCATCCGCAAGCGATTCTATTTTATCAACGAGAGGAGTGATTTTTTTGATTTCTCTCTCACTGTAGTCACCGAATAAAATGTTGAAAAGTCCCATATCAGAAACCTCCGTTTTCGTAATCAAAAGGGTGGACTTATATTTATACCAGTATAGTATAACATATTATTTTATAAAAATAAACACTTAATTGTAAAAAATATGAAAAATAAGGGATTTTAATTTTTCCATTCTCTTGCAAGAGGGGATATAATGTGATAAAATAATATGGAATTTTACATAATCTATCTTGTTGGGGGCAAAATCAGAATGAAAAAAATAAACATCGTGCTCTATGAGCCTGAAATTCCGCAGAACACCGGAAATATTTCTCGCACGGCGGCTGTTACGGGCGCAGCTCTTCATATAATAAAGCCGATGGGGTTTGAGGTTACAGACAAGCATTTGAAAAGGGCAGGGCTTGACTATTGGGATAAGCTGGACATAACCTATTATGAGAGCTTTTCGGATTTTTGTGAGAAAAATCCCGATGCAGAGCTTTATTATTTTTCCGCTAAGGGTGAGATCTGCTATGCCGACGTTGAGTATCCCGAAAGAGTTTTTCTCGTTTTCGGTAAGGAATCGGTAGGACTTCCCGACGAGCTTGTGCGTGAGAATTACAAGAGATGCCTCAGAATACCGATGCTTCCCACCCTGAGATGCCATAACCTTTCAAATTCCGTTGCAATAGCGGTATATGAGGTGCTGAGGCAAAGGAAGTTTGAGGATTTGACGAATGCTAGGCTCTGATGCGGCATAGAAAAACAAAAAAACGATTTTACGCATAAAAACACCGTAATTATTTGATGATTTTCCTTGACTTTTTCGGAAAAATATATTAAAATATATTTAATAAAATTTTTTAGAGGTATTAAAATGACTAAAATAGATATTTTCTCCGGATTTCTCGGAGCAGGAAAGACAACTCTCATTAAGAAGCTTATCAAGGAAGCGTATGCCGGTGAGAAGGTTGTGCTTATTGAGAATGAATTCGGTGAAATAGGCATTGACGGCGGCTTCCTTCAGGATGCCGGTATAGAAATAACCGAAATGAATTCCGGCTGTATATGTTGCTCTCTTGTCGGAGATTTTTCCAAGGCTCTTACCAAGGTTTTTGAGGAGTATAACCCCGACAGAGTTATAATCGAGCCCTCGGGAGTAGGAAAGCTTTCCGACGTTATAAAAGCAGTAAAGGGTGTTGAAACCGAGAATGCAAAGCTTAATACCTATACAACCGTTGTTGACGCAGGCAAGTGCAAGATGTATATGAAAAATTTCGGAGAATTCTTCGGAGATCAGATCAAGCACGCTTCAGCGGTCGTATTTTCGCACACCGATGTTGCAAAGAGTCATAAAATAGAGGAAGCGGTTCTTCTCGTTCGTGAGAATAATCCGGAAGCGGTAATAATTACCGCGCCTCTTTCCGACATAGACGGCAAGGAAATACTTGCGGCAATGGAGCGCACCAATACTCTTGAAAAAGAGCTTTCCGAGCTTGAGCACGAGCACAAGCATCATCACGAGCATCACCACGAGCATCACCATCACGACCACGATGAAGACTGCAAGTGCGGCTGCCACGACCATGAGCATCACCATCACGACCACGATGAAGACTGCGAGTGCGGCTGCCACGACCACGAGCATCACCACCACGATCACGATGAAGACTGCAAGTGCGGCTGTCACGACCACGAGCATCACCATCACGATCACGATGAAGACTGTAAGTGCGGCTGCCACGACCACGAGCATCACCATCATCACGCAGACGAGGTGTTTGCAAGCTTTGGAGCAGAGACTCCTAAGAAATTTACAGAAGAAAAAATCACTTCTATTCTCGAAGCGTTTGACGAGGGCGACGATTACGGTATGATTCTCAGAGCGAAGGGAATAGTGATGTCCGAGGACGGCAGATGGATTCATTTTGATTACGTTCCCGGCGAGCCTAACGTAAGATACGGCAGCGCTTCGGTAACGGGAAGAATATGCGTTATAGGCTCGGGTATAGATAAAGAAAAAATCAAGGAGCTTTTTGAGGTCTGATGCTACAGAATATTAAAGAGGTTCCGGTATATCTTTTTACAGGATTTCTTGAAGCGGGAAAGAGTAAATTCATAGCCGAAACTATGCAAGATCCTGGATTTAACGACGGAACGAGGAAAATACTGATTATAACCTGCGAGGAAGGCGAGGAAGAACTGCTTCCCGATATGTTTTCGGATAACGTGAGCTTTGCTTCCTTTGACGATGAGCAGAGAATAACTCCCGACAGACTTTCCGCAATGCAGAAAAGAGCGGGAGCGGATATCATAGTTATTGAATATAACGGAATGTGGATGCTTGATAGGCTCTATAATGCTATGCCTGAGAATTTTCTCGTATATCAGGAGATAATGATAGCCGATTCGGGTACTATACTTTCGTATAATCAGAATATGCGTCAGCTTGTAGTGGATAAGCTTACAAGCTGTGAGATGGTTGTATTCAACAGAACGACCGAAGAAACCGACAGAATGCCGCTCCATAAGCTTGTTCGCGGAGTTTCGAGAAAAGCTAATATATGCTATGAGGATATAAACGGAGAGATAGATTTTGACGATATAGAGGATCCTCTGCCTTACGATGTAAATTCTCCTGTAATCAATATCGAAGATATAGATTTCGCAATATTCTACAGAGATATGAGCGAGGATTTTGAAAAATATAACGGCAAGAAAGTAAGGTTCAAGGGGATTACCGCTCTTGATCCATCGCTTCCCGAATCTCATTATGCCATAGGAAGACATATTATGACCTGCTGCGCCGAAGACATAGCTTACAGAGGGCTTGTAGCTAAGGGTATGGGCGGTCTTGATATAAAAACGAGAGACTGGGTTATAGTAGAAGGTACGCTCGGCGTTGAATACTCTAAGCTTTATAAAGCGAAAGGCCCCGTAATAACAGTAGAGAAGGTAGTGAGAGCAGATAAGCCCATCGAAGAGGTAGCAACTTTCTATTAAGGAGTTTTTATGAAAAAGGAAGATACAAAATTTCCCTTTAAAATGTACGCAGAGAGCGGAGAGGGAAGAATAAAGCAGCTTGGAATTTCAAACGAAGCTATGGAGATAATTGAGGTTCTTTCGGGAAATCTTGAAATCCGTGTAGGAACAGAGCTTCTTTCCGCAGCTCCGGGTGACTTCGTTTATATTCCGCCCAAGATGGTTTGCTCGGCTGATGCCGTAAACGGTGAAGCATCAATACGCGCGATGGTATTTAATTCCTCTATACTTGAAGCCAATATGCAGAACTTTGAAACCGAGATATTTTATATGTTTGACGTACAGTCTAAAAACAAGATTTCGGTATTCAAGAGTGATCACCCCGTTTATAATACGTTAAAGATGTATATGAACGAGTCTTACGATGAATATCTTGCAAAAGACGTGTGTTATAAACTTCCGATAAGAGCAAATATTTATCTTATTATGACTGCGCTTCTCAGATATTATTGCGGCTCAAAGGATGAGTCGGACAGAATGATATACCATAACGTGCTTCGACTCCGTCCTGTTATAACCTACATATCAGAGCATTACTGCGAAAAAATTTACGTGGAAAAGCTTTCTGATATGATAAACGTATCGCCCGACTATTTTACCAAGATGTTTAAAACCTCTATAGGAAAAACACCTATAGAATATATAAACGGTCTCAGAGTAAATAAAGCGATGGAGCTTCTTTATTCAACAAAAAAATCAATGGCTGAAATAGCGGACGAGATAGGATTCTGTAATCCTAATTACTTCCATAAGATATTTAAGCAGTACATAAACGAAAGCCCGCTTGCGTATAGAAAAGCAAGTCTTTAAAAAATAAAAGTAGTCGCAATAAAAATTAGCGACTACTTTTATTTTTAAAATCATTATTCTGTAATAACAGTAAGCTCAGCCGTACCGTTAATGAAATCGGCGGTGACGATAGCCTTTTTGACTCCCTCTTTGCTGGGAAGCTCGAACATGGGCTTCATCATAAGTCCCTCGATAATAGAGCGAAGACCTCTTGCTCCGGTTTTTCTTTCTATAGCGAGATGCGCTATAGCCTCGAAAGCGCCTTCTTCAAATTCAAGCTCAATACCGTCCATTTCAAAAAGCTTCTGATACTGCTTATATAAAGCGTTCTTAGGCTCTTTTAGTATTCTTACAAGTGCGTTCTCGTCAAGGTTATCAAGCGTTACTATGACGGGAAGTCTGCCCACAAGCTCGGGAATAATACCGTATTTTACAACGTCGTGAGCAATAACGTCCTTGTAAACACCCTTTTCCGCCTTTTCCTTCGCGGTTGTCTTTTCTGTTGAAAATCCGATTTGCTGAGAGCCCTTGCGCTGTTCGATAATTGATTCTATACCGTCAAAAGCTCCGCCGCAGATAAAGAGTATATTCTTGGTATTTATCTGTATAAATTCCTGGTTCGGATGCTTTCTTCCGCCCTGAGGAGGAACGTTTGCAACCGTGCCTTCAAGAATTTTGAGAAGAGCCTGCTGGACACCTTCGCCCGAAACGTCACGGGTTATAGAGCGGTTTTCACCTTTGCGTGAGATTTTATCAATCTCATCTATATAAATAATACCGTGCTCAGCTCTTTCAACGTCATAGTCTGCCGCCTGGATAAGACGGAGGAGTATATTCTCAACGTCCTCGCCAACGTATCCTGCCTCGGTGAGCGTCGTTGCATCAGCTATAGCAAATGGAACCTTGAAGCTCTTTGCCAGAGTTTGCGCTATATAAGTCTTACCGACACCTGTAGGTCCGAGAAGCAGAACGTTCGATTTCTGAATTTCAACCTCGTCGATTTCGGCAAGGTCTTTTTTCTTTTTAGTTGAACGGGCTTTTTCTCCTTCTTTTATTGTGAGAATTCTTTTATAGTGATTGTATACGGCAACCGAGAGCGCGAGCTTTGCCTCGTCCTGTCCTATTACGTATTCATCAAGGCGTTCCTTGATTTCTTTAGGGCGGGGAAGGGTGTCAAAAGTAAGCTCTTCAAAATCAGTCTCAGGCTTTTCAAGCTCAAACCGTTCGTCTATGAACTCAGCGCAGAGATTGATGCAGCTGTCGCATATATAGCTCGTTCCGTCGCCGGAGGGGATGAGAAGTGTGACCTCTTCCTCGCTTCTTCCGCAAAACGAGCATCTTCTTAAAGTGCGTTTGTTTTCAGAGCCTGCCATAAATTAAAGTTCCTTCTTGGTTATTACCTTATCAATGAGACCGTAAGCCTGAGCCTCTTCTGCGCTCATAAAATTATCTCTTTCCGTGTCCTTTTCGATGGTTTTAAGCGGCTTACCCGTTTGTTCGGAAAGGAGCTTATTGAGCTTTTCCTTTATCTTTATTATTCTGTCTGCGTGAATTTTGATATCGGTAGCCTGACCCTGCATTCCGCCTAAGGGCTGATGAATCATAACCTCAGCGTTGGGAAGAGCCATTCTCTTTCCCTTAGCGCCGCTGGAGAGAAGGAATGCGCCCATAGAAGCTGCCATACCGACACATATGGTGGAAACGTCGCATTTGATGTAATTCATTGTGTCATAAATAGCCATACCCGCAGTTATAGAGCCTCCGGGGCTGTTTATATAAAGATAAATATCCTTGTCGGGATCCTGAGCCTCAAGATAGAGAAGCTGTGCTACAACAAGGGAAGCGGTGGTGTCGTTAACCTCGTCTGCAAGAAAAATTATTCTGTCATTTAAAAGTCTTGAATAAATATCGTAAGAGCGCTCGCCGCGCGAGGTCTGCTCAACGACAACAGGAACAAGTGCCATAGTTAATTCCTTTCTTTAAATAAAGCCGACGATCAATTACTTATATATGACCGTCGGCTGATTTTAATAACTTAGTTTTCGCTTTCTTCCTTAGCAGCGGTTTTCTTTGCTGCGGTTTTCTTAGCGGGAGTCTTTACCTTTGCGTTTTCCTTTACAAGATCCATAGCATGAGCTACAAGGAGATCCGCTTTGATATCCTCAGCCAAAATCATACCCTTAACCTGATCTGCGGGTACGTTATATGCCTCGGAAATTCTGGTGTACTCAGCCTCTACCTCTTCATCGGTAACGGTAAGTGCCTCAAGCTCTGCAATCTTTTCAAGAGCAAGTCTGATCTTAACCTGCTTTTCTGCCTGAGGACGCATCTGCTCTCTGAGT
>SVSL01000030.1 GCA_015064315.1 Oscillospiraceae bacterium | reverse complement strand
CGAGTGGATCTTGCCGGCGGCCTTGGGCGCCTTGGTGCCCTTGCGGATGGTCCAGGCGCGGCATTCATCGGAGCCTGCGGTAAGGAAGCTGATGAGTCCAAGCAGGGAATAGCTTGCCTTGATCAAACGGTCAAGTCCGCTTTCCTCAATGCCAAGATCGGCAAGGAACATTGCCTTTTCCTCGCCCGAAAGCTCCGCGATCTCTGCCTCGATCTGACAGCAGATGGGCATGATCTGAGAGTGCTCGGTTTCGGCGTACGCCTTGAGAGCCATGTATGCTTCGTTGTCGGTGGGCTCGCCCGAGGCGCAATCCTCGTTGACGTTTGCCACGTAGATCACGGGCTTGCGAGTGAGCAGGGGCGTATCGTAGAGACAAGCCTCCTCATCCTCGGTCAGCTCTACGGTACGGGCGCATTTTTCGTTGGAGAGTGCCTCATAGAGCTTCTCAAAAACGGCGAGCTCGGCGGCATATTTCTTGTCTGCCTTCATTGCCTTGCGCGTGCGATCCATACGGCGCTCCAGAACCTCCATGTCGGAGAAAATCAACTCCAGATTGATGGTTTCCAGGTCGCGCATGGGATCCACCTTGCCGTCTACGTGAATGATGTTTTCGTTCTCAAAGCAACGAATGACGTGCAGAATGGCGTCCACCTCGCGGATGTTGCCAAGGAACTGGTTGCCGAGTCCCTCGCCCTTGGAGGCGCCCTTTACAAGACCCGCAATGTCCACGAATTCAATGACTGCGGGAGTGTATTTGTTGGGGTGATGCATTTCGGCAAGGAAATCCAAACGGCTGTCGGGAACCGATACCACGCCCACGTTGGGCTCAATGGTGCAGAAGGGATAGTTTGCGCTCTCCGCGCCCGCGTTTGTCAGCGCGTTGAACAGTGTGCTTTTTCCCACGTTGGGAAGTCCTACGATACCTAATTTCATTTTTTATATCTCCTCAAAGATTTCTTATTCCATCTTGCTATTATATCATATTGTTTCTCGCTTTGCAATACCTAATCTTTAATTTTGGTTCGAATTTCTTTGAATTCCTTTGATAAATAGAAAAATATGAAATAAACGGTGTTGAAGTGTGAAAAAAACTGTGGTATAATATGGTATAACATATAGCAATGCTTTTTGATGCATCGGAGGCGCGATGATGACAAAACAAGAATTTCTTGAATACTGCCTCAATACGTACGGTACCTCCCCCGACTATCCGTTTGACGGGGATTTTGAAACGGCAGTGCTGAGGCACAGCGATAACCGCAAATGGTATGCGGCGGCTATGAAGGTCTCGCGACGTAAATTCGGCTTTGAGAGCGACGGGGTGATCGACGTTGTCAATCTAAAGCTGCCAACCGAAATGTTCGGCTCTTTTGGTTCTGCTGACGGTGTCTATCCTGCCTATCACATGAACAAGCTTCATTGGGTCTCCGTTCTTCTGCCCGATGCGCCCGATGATGTGGTGCGGTTTCTGGTGAACGTCAGCTTTGAGGCAACGAAAACAAAAGAGAAATGAAAAATGAGAAATGTCCCTTTCATTCAGGCGCGTGAATTTGTTTTGATGTCATGTGCCTGATACTTTTTGTCTTCTTTTGCAATCTGCTTTTTTATATCCTTTTTTTGAAAAATCCACGATCTGTGGATTGATTGTTTCCAAATGCTTTGTTTACGGATTTGTTAGAATGTGGTATAATGAGGTTGCAAAAATCAAACTACGGAGGTGTAATGATGTCGATTGGACAGAACATTAAAAAATATCGAAAAGAAAAAGGCTATACTCAGAGGGATCTTGCCGACATGATCGGTGTCTCGGTGCAATCAATCTCCAAGTGGGAAACCGACGTGGGAGCACCCGATATCTCTTTGGTGGTTCCGTTGGCTTCCGCATTGGATATCTCAACCGATGCTTTGTTTGCTTACGAGCACTCTGTGAAGCAAGAGGGATATGAGGAGCTGCGAAACGATTTCAGTAAGCAAGATGTGTTCAGAGACCAAAGCTATACGCCCCAGGAATACGAGATCCTTTGCAATTATTTTTCGGCACATCCGCAGGATTCCGAGGCGGCTTCCATGTGTCTGAAGTGCTTGGTGGATATGATCGTGTTGGGGAAGGTGCAGGACATGGGGAAAAGCGAGTTGATCGCCGCTTGCGAGAAATATGCGAATTGCGTTTTTAAATACGAAACCGATGCGGACACCGTTTTTATGAGTCGATTTGTCCTTGCGCGCGGTTATGCGTTCCTTGGTGAAAATGAGAAAGCCGGCGACGTGCTTGGTAAAATTCCCGTTATATTTGGAGACCGTCTTTATTGGGAGGCTGAGAGTGCGCAGGCAAACAAGGAATACAGCGAGGCGATGAACAAATGCAGGGCAAGCTTTGCTTTAAAGGCGAGATACGTTTCCAGATGTATTCGAATGGCAGGGGAAATACACCAGGAACGAGACTGTGAAAACGGGCTTGCTCGGCGTATGGAATACGAGGAATACATGCTGCGCCTACTGAATGCGTTTCTTTCGGGCGGTGATTATCTGCCGTGCCGCCAGGTCTTCCAAAAGCACGTTTTGCTTTGCGGAATGGTGAAGAAGTACGTAAAATTAAAGCGTTTCGACCTTGCTCTTGAAAAAGCAGAGCTGCTATTCACCGGTAGAGGTGAATTTTTGCAATTCCTTGACGATCAGGAAGGAAAATATTCTTTATTGTTCGAAAATAACGATTCCCGTGAATATCAGCTTCAAACAAAGCATCAGCTTGACCGATACGTAAAAAATTCTGTGGATTTTTTGAAGAAGTGCCCGGAATATGAGAATGATGTGAGAATCAAGGAGCTATTCAAAAAATATCATTTGGAATAATTTTTCAAAATCGGTGATGGCTTGAAAGGGAAGTACAACGAGAAAAAGCATTATCTGGGCGCGTGGATTTTCCAAATCCACGCGCCGATGGCTTTTGGTTCTATCCTTATACAAATTCAAGTGCCTTTGAACGGGATTTTTTTTGCGATCAAAAATTTTTTTCAAAAAACCTCTTGACAAATCCCAAAATCGGGCGTATAATGTGTAACAACAAATTCACAAAGGAGGATACAGACATGTTTGCAAGCAAGTTTTATTACTTTTATTTCTTTAACATGGGCTGCCCGTCTTTTGTGAAAACCGAAAAGTAATCAGATTTTTTCGGGAACAAAAAAACGGACAGTCCGCATCTGCTATGCCAAAGAGGCATAATGGGAGTGCGGATTTTTTTATTTTCCGATTTCAATTTCAAAAGAAACGAGGTGCAGTACCATGCAAATGAATTTCCACAGAAAGCTTCCTATTCCCCAGGAGGTAAAAAAAGAGTATCCCTTGACCGAGCGTATGATTGCCGTCAAGGCAGAACGTGATGAAGCGATTCGTGCCGTGTTTGACGGCAGATCTGATAAGTTTATCCTTGTGATCGGTCCCTGCTCGGCAGAACACAGTGAGCCTGTGCTGGAATATATTTCCCGTCTTCGCAGAATGGAAGAACAGGTTCAGGATAAGATCATTATCATTCCCCGTATCTATACCAACAAGCCCAGAACCACAGGGCAGGGATATAAGGGAATGCTTCATCAGCCCGATCCCGAGGCGAAGCCCGATATGTATAAAGGAATCGTATCCATTCGCGAGCTGCATCTGGCGGCTTTGCGCGATTATGATTTTTCCTGCGCGGATGAAATGCTGTACCCCGAAAACTACAGATATCTCTCCGATCTTCTTTCCTACGTTGCAATCGGTGCGCGCTCGGTGGAAAACCAGCAGCACAGACTTGTGGCAAGCGGCATCGAGGCGCCCGTTGGTATGAAGAATCCTACGGGAGGCGATATGAGCGTGATGATGAACTCTATCGTAGCGGCGCAATCCAGCCATACCTTCCTCTATCGCGGATGGGAGGTTACCAGTGAAGGCAACCCTTACGCCCACGCCATTTTACGAGGATACGTTGACTTCGCGGGAAGAAGCATCTCCAACTACCACTACGAGGACCTCCTCCACGTAAAGGAGCTGTACGAAAAATCCAATCTTGTCAATCCGTCTGTGATCGTAGATACCAATCACAATAACTCCGGTAAGAAATATCTGGAGCAGATCCGCATTGCCAAGGACGTTGTTTACAGTCGCAATCAGAACGCGGATATCAAGCGTCTTGTAAAAGGTCTTATGATCGAAAGCTATCTTGAGGATGGCGCCTGCAAGGCGGAGGAGCATATTTTTGGAAAGTCTATCACCGACCCCTGCCTTGGCTGGGAAAAGACCGAGAGACTGATTCTTGATCTTGCGGACAAGCTTTGAGAAAAGAGAAGTGGATATGTCAAACAAGCTGGAAGAAGCAAGAAGGATCATCAATGAGGTGGACGCGCAAATGGCAATGCTGTTTGTTCAAAGAATGCGAGCCGCCGAATCGGTCTATGCGTACAAAAAGGAATTCGGACTTCCGATTCTTGATTTCAAAAGAGAGGCTGACGTGATCGAACGGAGCGCGGCACTTGTGGAAGACGCGGTCCTGAAGGAATATTATATTGACTATCAAAAGCATCTGATGGCGCTATCCCGCGCCTATCAGTATCGGATGCAAAGTGGGCTCAAGGTGGCGTACAGCGGTGTGGAGGGCGCGTTTGCCCATATCGCCGCAGGCAGAATCTTTCCCGAGGGCAACCGCGTTTCCTGCGGTGATTTCAAGGCTGCTTACGATTCGGTTGTCAAGGGCGAGAGCGACGTGGCGGTGCTTCCCATTGAGAACAGCTATGCAGGTGAGGTGGGGCAAACCGTAGATCTCATTTTCTCAGGCTCACTGTTTATCAACGGGATTTATGAGTTGGAGATTCATCAAAATCTACTTGGGATTCCCGGGGCAACGGTTGAGGAGATCAAGCGGGTGACCAGTCATCCCCAGGCGCTCAGTCAATGTCACGACTATATTGAAATGCGCGGACTTGAGACGGAAGAGGCGACCAATACGGCGCTTGCCGCCAAAGCGGTTGCCGAGGCAGGTGACAAGTCGTTCGGCGCGATTGCCAGTGTTGAAACCGCAGAGCTCTACGGACTCAAGGTGATTGAAGCCAATATCAACAAGAGTGGAGAGAACACCACGCGCTTTGCGGTTCTCTCCAAGGTAAAGGCATTGTCTCCTACGCTGACAAGCACGGTTCTGATGTTCACCGTTAAGCATGAGGCGGGATCTCTTGCCAATGCCATTGCGATCATCGGAAAATACGGCTACAATATGACGGCGCTTCGAAGCCGTCCCATGAAAAAGCATTCCTGGCAGTATTATTTTTACGTAGAGGTTGACGGTACTACCAATACGGAAAACGGAAAACAAATGCTTGCGGAACTGAACGGCGTGTGCGACCGGCTTAAGGTCGCCGGCACGTTTGCTCCGCACACCGAAATTTAGAAGGGTTGAAAACATGAAACAGTACGGATGCATCGGAAAAAAGCTATCCCACAGCTTTTCCAAGGAGATTCACGCGCGTCTTGCCGATTATGAATACAATCTGATTGAATTGGGCGAGGAGGAGCTGGCTTCCTTCTTTGAAGAGAAAAATTTTGAAGCCATCAACGTGACCATCCCTTATAAGCAGACGGTGCTCCCTTATCTTGATGAGGTGAGCGAAGTTGCGCGGCGGATCGGAGCGGTCAATACCGTGGTCAACCGTGGCGGCAGACTCTGTGGCTACAATACCGATTATTACGGGATGAAGGCACTCATCGAGCGCGTTGGCTTGGATCTGTGCGGCAAAAAAGTGTTGGTGCTGGGAACCGGCGGAACAGGCAAAACCGCTCGTGTAGTTGCCGAGGATCTGGGGGCTTCCGAGATCCTTTCGGTGAGCAGAAGCTGCTCCAAAGCTGCCATCGATTACGAAGAAGCCGTCAGACTGCACACCGACGCGCAGATTATGATCAACGCAACCCCCTCAGGGATGTATCCCGATTGTGATTCCAAGCCCATTGATCTTTCTGCGTTTGCAGGACTTGAGGGCGTGATCGACGCGGTCTATAATCCTCTTTGCACCAATCTTGTGCTGGACGCAAGAGAGCGCGGCATCAAAGCTGAGGGGGGACTCTATATGCTCGTGATGCAGGCGGTGGTGGCAGTGGAGAAATTCCTCAATGCCCAAATTGAAGGATCGATCGCCGACGGCGTGTTTGCCTCGATCCTTGCCGAAAAGGAAAATATCGTTCTCACGGGAATGCCCGGAAGCGGAAAAAGCACGGTTGGCAGATTGCTTGATCTTGAAGGATACACCTTCGTCGACACCGACGAGGAGATCGAGCGGCGATGCGGCTGTTCTGTCAAGGAACTGATCGAATCCAAGGGGGAAGGGTATTTTCGCGATCTGGAAGCGAAAGTGATCCGTGACGTATCGGCAGAGAGCCGTCGTGTTATATCCACGGGCGGCGGCGCAATCTTGCGCGCGGAAAACGTCCGCGCCCTGAAGCGAAACGGCAAGCTCTTTTTCCTTGACGCAAGTCTTTCAAGGCTTCATGCCACCGATTCTCGTCCGCTTTCGGACACTCGGGAGAAGCTGTCCCGACTTTACCAAGAGCGGATCGACCTCTATCGGGCGACTGCTGACGTTACGGTTCCCGATCTGGAGGCACCGGGACGGGAAGCCGACTATATTTTATCAAAACGAATGGAATTGATTTTATGATAGCAACATTTAAGCCGTGCACGTTGCGCGGTGTTATAGAAGCTCCGCCCTCCAAGAGCATGGCGCACCGCTTTTTGATCGGTGCGGCGCTTTCGGGGCAGAAATGCAAGCTCACGGGCGTTGATTTTTGTGAGGACGTTCTGGCAAGCATCGATTGTCTGCGGGCGTTGGGGGCTGATATTTTGATTGACGGAGATACGGTAAGCGTTGATCCGAAAGGCTTTATGAAGGCAGAGGATGCCGTGCTCAACTGTCGGGAAAGCGGAAGCACCCTTCGTTTCTTGATTCCGCTTGCGCTTTGCCTTGGAAAAAAGGTAACGCTTTGCGGTAGCGAACGGCTCATGGAAAGACCTTTGGACCTTTACGAGCAGTTATGCCGCGACAAGGGCTTTGATCTTCAAAAGAGCAAAAATTCCGTAACGCTTTGCGGAAGACTCGAGAGCGGCAGCTATCGGCTCCGCGGCGATATCAGCAGTCAGTTTGTTACGGGATTGCTCTTTGCGCTCGTATATCTGGGGCAGGATTCCTCTGTTGAGATCCTTCCGCCCTTGGAGAGCAGATCGTATATCGATCTGACTCTTTCGGCGCTGAATGCCTTTGGCGCCGACGTGATGTTTTCGGATGCATACAAAATTGAAATCAAGGCATCCAAGCTTCACGCTTTTTCGGGAATGATCGAGGGGGATTATTCCAACGCCGCATTTCTGGACGCTTTTAACCAGATCGGCTCGAAGGTCAACATCGGGAATCTGAAATCCGATAGCTTGCAGGGAGACCGTGTGTACGCCGACTATTTTACACGGATATCAAGTGGAACACCGACGCTGGATATCTCCGATTGTCCCGATCTCGCCCCCGTTCTGTTTGCGCTTGCCGCTATGAAAAACGGCGCGACCTTTACGGGCACCCATCGTCTCAAGGCAAAGGAGAGCGACCGCGGTATCGCGATGCACGAGGAGCTTCAAAAATTGGGGGGCGGCTTGATCTTTGGTGACAATACCGTTACCGTACCCAAGCAAGTGCTTCGGTACAGCGGGGAAGTATTGGACGGACACAACGATCATCGCATTGTAATGGCATTGTCGGTGATCCTTTCCCAAACGGGCGGCGCAATCAACGGTGCGGAAGCCGTCAAAAAGAGCTATCCCGGATTTTTTGAGGATATCCAGACACTGGGGGCGGAGGTGAAGCTGTTATGATCGTTGATGTCAGCAAGAAAATCCTCATTGTCGGTCTCGGACTTTTGGGGGGCAGCTACGCGAAGGCATTAAAGCGATTTGGCTTTCCTATCAGCGCCATCACACTGGAGCAAAGTTCCATTGACTACGCCATCAGGGAGCATATGATCGACGAAGGCTCCACGGTGCTTGACGAAAGAATGATCGGAGAGGCGGATCTTGTGATCTTTGCCCTGTATCCCCATGTGTTTGTGGAGTGGATCGAAAAGAATCAGCATTTATTCAAGAGTGGCGCACTGATTACCGATGTGACAGGTGTAAAGAGAAGTGTCGTGTATCGCATTCAGGAGATCCTTCGTCCCGACGTGGAGTTCGTTGCGGCGCATCCCATGGCGGGGCGCGAGGTGTCCGGTGTGGAAAACAGCACGGACAGAATGTTCGTGGGGGCAAACTATATCGTAACGCCAACCGAAAGGAACACGCCCGAGGCGATCGAAACCGTGATCGAGCTGGGAAGGCTCCTCGGCTTTTCCAACGTGACCACGCTCTCGCCGGAGGAGCATGATGAAATGATCGGATTCCTTTCTCAGCTGACGCATTGCATCGCTATTACGCTGATGACCTGCAATGATAAGGAGAATATGGAAAAATTTACGGGAGATTCCTTCCGGGATCTGACGCGGATCGCCCGTATCAACGATCTGATGTGGAGCGAGCTGTTCGTGGAAAACAAGGACGTGCTTCTTGAACAGATGAATCTCTTTCTCGATAAATTCAACCATCTCAAACGCATGTTGGAGACGGAGGATGTTGAAGGCATGAGAGCTATGATGCGTCATTCCACCGAGCGCAGGGCGTTGTTTGATAAAAAGTAACTGCGGGGGAAATCCTCCGGGCAAAAACACGGATGTAAGGATCCTTTTTGGGGCCTTGCATCCGTTTTTTGCATTGAAAAATAAAAAAATTATCAAAAATCCAAAAAATATTTCAAAATCATTTGCAATCTGTTCAATTTTGTGTTATAATGAAGAAGATAAAAGGGAATTTTTTCGAAATGCGCTCCCGATTTGGGGAGAAGACTGCTTTTTTTGAAAATTCATGGAGTCTTCACACCGCTATCTCATTCCTTTGGTATAATGACGGTGGAGATAAAATTGAAGCTTTTTGAAAAATAAAGGAGATTGAATCATGACTGATACAAAGCTTTTGATTGTAGATGACGATTCTAATATCAGCGAATTGTTAAAAATCTATTTTGAAAACGAAGGATATGACGTAAAGACCGCCTCCGACGGCGTGGAGGGCTTGAGCTTTTTTAAGATCTTTGAGCCCGATCTGGTGCTTCTGGACATCATGCTTCCCAAAAAGGACGGCTGGCAGGTATGTCGCGAGATCCGCGAAATGTCCTCCAAGCCCGTGATCATGATCACCGCAAAGGGTGAGGTCTTTGATAAGGTTTTGGGTCTGGAGCTCGGTGCGGATGACTTTGTGGTAAAGCCCTTTGATATGAAGGAGCTTTCGGCACGTGTCAAGGCGGTTCTCAGACGTTATCAGAATCACTCGGGTAAGGGTGACGAAGAGGTCATCAAATTTGAAAACATTGAGATCAGCCTTCAGAAGTATGAGCTGAAGCTGCGCGGCAAGCCCGTGGATATTCCTCCCAAGGAGCTGGACCTTTTGTATTTCCTCTCCTCTAATTACAACCGCGTGTTCACCAGAGATCAGCTGTTGGATAAGGTTTGGGGATTTGACTATTTGGGAGATTCCCGTACGGTTGACGTTCACGTCAAGCGTCTGCGCGAAAAGCTGGAGGGCGTTTCCGATAAGTGGATGCTCAAAACCGTATGGGGCGTTGGCTACAAGTTTGAGCTTTTGAGCTGATAGAGACAGAATATACGTATGATCAGATAGGGGTGATGACCGTTGTTTAAGAGCGTTTTTGCAAAGTACGAAACCGCGTTTATGACGATCATCGCCCTTGGTTTTGCTCTTTTGCTCTTGGTGGTCACCGCTATTGTAAGCGGATATTCCTCCACCATGCGTGACGATCAGATGCAAAATGCGGCGGAGACAGGACGGATCTTTATTGAGACTACGGTTGACGATCTTGACAAGGCGGATTTCAATCAGACGTGGCAAAACTATGAAAGTGATGATATTCAGCGGCTCTTGAGGGCTTTTTCCGAGGAAAAGGCAATGTCTGTGCTGATCACGGACGAGAACGGCATTATTCTGTTTGCCATCAACGGTCAAAACGCGCCTGCCTTCAAGACGGGAAGCCGATTGCCGGGCGCTCTCTCGGAATCAATCGACTCGGAGGAGGCGTCCACGGATCAAAAATCGACCATGCTGGAGGCCGGCGACACACAGTTTTGCTACGCAGAGATCCTTTGCAAGGATCAGGTTCGTTGCGGCTGGATCGTGGTCTGCTCCTATACCGCTTATTGGGAGCGCGTGACCGAGGATCTTTCCAAAACCGTTATTACTTCCGCATTGCTGGTTCTGCTGGCAGCCATGGTTGCCGCCTACGTGATCACGGTGCGCACCACAGAGCCCTTGCGTGAAATGAGCGTTGCCGCGCGTAAATTCGCTGCGGGAAAATTCGATGCACGCGTCAGGGTCAGCGGACGGGATGAGGTCAGTGAGCTTGCCGAGGCTTTCAATCAAATGGCAGATTCCTTGGAAAATTTGGAAAAAATGCGATCGTCCTTTATCGCAAACGTTTCCCACGACCTCAGAACGCCCATGACTACCATTGCGGGGTTCATTGACGGAATCCGAGACGGTGTGATCCCGCCGGAGGAGCAGGATCACTATCTGGAGATCGTTTCGATTGAGATTCAGCGGCTTTCGCGGCTGGTAAGCGCGCTTTTGGATCTTTCGCGAATTCAAGCGGGAGACCGCAAGTTTGTTATGAAGCCCTTTGATATCTGTGAAATGGCGCGTCTGATCTTAATTTCTTTTGAAAAGAAGATCGATGAAAAGCGGTTGGACGTTTCCTTTGCGTGCGATGAGGATCGCATTTTGGTCAATGCCGATCACGATGCGATTTATCAGGTGTTTTACAACCTTTGTCACAATGCCGTAAAATTTTCCTCGGACGGCGGTGCTCTCAGAATTTGCATCAGTGAGGAAAAGGGCAAAAAGATACGCGTGTCGATCTATAACGACGGGCAGGGAATTCCTGCGGAGGATCTTGGCATGGTATTTGAGCGCTTCTATAAGAGCGACAAGAGCCGTGGACTGGATAAATCCGGTGTTGGCTTGGGTCTGTTTATTTCCAAGACCATTATATCTGCCCATGGAGAAAAAATATGGGTAGAAAGCGAATACGGAAAGAATTGTGAGTTTTTCTTTACGCTGTCACGTGCGTCTCACGGGGCGTAAGGAATCGGTTTGAAGGGAGGATCGTTATGTCGGAAGCAGAACGCAACGAGTTGAACGAAAACGAATGGAAAATTAAAAGCGAGGGGAATCCCACCGAGCCTGCGGAGCAGACGGAGGTGGTTGAAGCCTCTTCGGTGGAAGAAGCGAACGTAGAATCGTTGGTGGTTGACGCGGAGGAAGCTACCGAAACGGCGGATGTGACCGAGACGGCGGAGGTTGAGAGAAAACAACTCTTGACGGAGCCTATGGAAGACTTTGAAATCGTAACGCCTGTGGAGGAGGAACGCCCTGCGCGGTATGAATACCGTTGGAATTATGCCGCTCAAAAAGCGTTTGACGAGGGGGAAAAGAAGAAAACGAGAAAGCGCGGTGCTTGGACCTACGCCATTGTGATGGCATCTGCCTTCCTTTTGTGCTTTGCCATGCTGGCAGGTGTGCTGGTTTGGTACGGTGTAACCGGAAGGAGTAAGCAAGCGTACGGCTCTTTGTCGGCAACCGAGGTGACCGAACGGATCGCACCGTCCACCGTTTTGATTTATACCAAGCAGAAAAACGGGGGATATCGGTCGGGAACCGGATTTTTCATTCGCTCCGACGGATATATTGCCACCAACTACCACGTGGTGGAAAAAGGAACCCAATTTGAGGTTACGCTTTATAATGCTGAACGAGTGAACGCAGAGCTTATCGGAGTCAGCAAGGAGAATGATCTGGCAATTTTGAAGATTAAGGGAAGTCGCTATCCCACCGCCGCCATTGGAAATTCCGATGCGGTTCAGGTTGGGGACAATGTCTTTGTAATCGGAAATCCCAACGGCGCTTACGGCGCATGGTCAACCACCCACGGCATCATTTCCTCGGTGGACCGTCAAACCACCATCAACAACAAGACCTTCCGGATGCTTCAAACCGATGCGGCAATCAATCCCGGTAACTCTGGCGGTCCGCTTTGCAACGATCGCGGAGAGGTCATCGGTGTTGTTACACAGATCATGCTGGATCAGGATGGCAACCGAAGCGAGGGCTTTGGTATGGCGATTCCCATCAACAAGGCCATGGATATTTTGGAAGATATCCTGAAGAACCAAAATCAATAACCATCTGTTATAAAAAAGCTGCTTTCCACTCCGTTTGGAATCGAAAGCAGCTTTTTTGATTGTTACAGGGTAATGATCCGATCGGCAAGCCGTTCGGCGTCCTCCGGATGATGGGTGACCAAAATTGCAGATCCGCCGCGTTCCTTGATCGTTTGCTTCAGTCGGTCGCCAAGACGCATACGAAGCTCTCTGTCAAGTGCGGCAAAGGGCTCGTCTAACAAGAAGAGATCGCCGCCAAATACCAACGCTCTTGCCAGTGCCGCACGGCTTTTCATACCGCCGGAAAGGGCATCGGGATAGAGATCTGCGCTATCGGCAAGCTCTACCGCCTCCAAGGCGCGAAGGATTGCGTTCTCACGATTTTCAAGGGTCCTTGGGAGAACTGCCTCTAAATTTTCCTTGACAGTCAGCCAAGGAAAAAGTCTGGGCTCCTGGAACGCATAGGAAATGCGCTTGGCATCGGATTCGATCCTTCCGGAATCGGGCTTTAAGAGCCCTGCGGTCAACTGCAGCAACGTGCTTTTTCCGCAGCCGGAAGCTCCCATGATCGCTACGATCTCTCCGGGAGCGACTTCTAAGGAAAGATCGCGGAGCACCTGCTTTTTGCCGTAAGAGAAGGATAACTCATGAATTTTCAGCATTACGATACCTCCTTTGCTTCCTGCGTTTTCACAAGGTAGCCCAGAAGTCGGGTGAAGAGAAATTCAATCACAAGACTGAGCAGGATCACGGTCAGCGTCCAGGCAAACATGGTAGCGCTTTCAATGTAAAGCTTGGCTTCACCGATCATGGTGCCAATGGTATTCTTTGGCATGGCAATGATCTCGGCGGCAACACCCGCTTTCCAAGCAAGTCCGATGGACGAACGGCAGGCGGAAACGAAATAGGGCTTGATGGAGGGAAGCGTCAGCACTCTTAAGCGACGGAAAAAAGGCATCCTGTAAACCTTTGTTACCTCGCGGAGCTTCGGATCGATCTTTAAAAATCCCTCGTCCAGATTGGTCCAGATTACAGGGAGTACGATGAGGATTGTGATAAACGTAGGGATTTTTGCAGAGCCGATGAGGATCATGGCGAGCACGATGAAGGATGCAACGGGAGTTGCTTTGATAACCGTCATGGCGGGGAGAAGCAGGTCCCGCAAGGGCTTGATGCGGAAGGTGACAACGGAAAGTGCTACGCCAAGAAGAATTGCTATCAGAATTCCCCGAAAGACGTTACCGAGTGAGGTTACGGTGATTTTGTAAAATTCCTCGGTTTGCATCAGCTCCCAAAGTCGCAACAGAACCTCTTTTGGATAGGGGAAGAGCAGAGGCTTTCCCATCTTGTGGGCGGCAAGCATCCAGACGCCCAGCCAAAAGGCTGTGATGAAGAGGAGCTTGCCGATTTTTTTTAGAATTTTCATTCAGCGTTGTAGTAGAAGTCCGCGCCGGGGAGCTTGCCGCCAATGGCATTGGCGTTGATGCCCATCAGAGCGTTCAGATAGATCTCCATAGCCCCCTTCATTTCGGCGCCGTCCAGATAGCAGACGTTGCACTTGGGAATCGCTTTTTCAGCAACTGCTGCCTGGGCAAAGATTCCGGTATCCTGAATCATTTGCGCGGCTTCTGCGGTGTTGGTGTTCAGAAATTCGATGGAAGCCTTGTAGTCCTTCAAAAATTCAGCAACCTTCTCGGGATTGTTTTCCAGATATTCGGTGCGAACTACCACGCATCCCTGCACCAGAGAGCCTGGGGTATTGACCTTATCCCATTCTGCGGTCAGGTCAAGGGCGTTTTTCAGAGTGACGTTGGCTTGTTTTGCTTTGGACATGGCAACGGTTACCATGGGCTCTGGCAGGACAGCGATCTCCACGGCACCCGAGGCTACCGCGTCACGCAGGTTTGCGGGCTGGGCGTAGCTGGTGGAATCAATGGTGATATCGGTTCCGGGCGTCAAGCCGTTCTTTTTGCAGAGATCGGTGAAAATAAAGGTAGGATTCTGTGCGGGAACGTAAACCGTTTTTCCGCGCAGATCGGCAAAGGAGGATACGGTAACGCCGTCCTTGGTCAGAAGATAGAGGCATCCAAGGGTGTTGACGGCAAGGATCTTAACACCGCCCTGGGTCTTGTTGTATACGTTTGCGGCGGCATTGGTGGGAAGGGCGGCAATGTCAACGTCTCCGTTGATCAGAGCTGCTGTGACGTCGGCAGCATCGGTCTTAACCGAGATCTCATACTTGGAGCCGTCCTTGCTATCATTCATCAGCTTTGCCATACCAAAGCCGGTAGTGCCGTTAAGGGTATAAATGGTGATGGGGCCGTCTCCCTTTTTCTCTTCCTTTTTACAGGAAATAAAGGCGGTCATGAGCATAAGGGTGGCAAGTACAATGGCAAGAATACGGATTTTCATAGTGATTTTTTCCTTTCGTTGTTGTATGATATTCATTGGTAGGCGTTCAGCATGGCTTCGGGATCGTGAAGGATAAATTCCCGTCCGTTCTTTTGGAGAAAGCCGTCCTCTGTCAAGCGCTCAAAAGCGCGGTAAAGAGAGGCTCTTCCAAGATTGAGGAGATCGGACAGCGCTGAGATCGAGTCGGTGAGTCGAAACTCCTTTTTTCCAAGGGAATAGAGGTAAAGCGCTAACCTACGCTCCGCGCATCCGGCAGTGAGATAGCCGATCTTTCGGTTGAGATACCGTATGCGTCCCGATAAAAATTCCAGATATTGATATAAAAAAGCGGTGTCGCTCTCAAGCAATTCTCTGACGGCGGATTCCTTTAACAGAAACACGCGACAGTGCTCGTGAGCACGGATCACGCTGACGTAAGGGGCATCGCTGAAGAGACCTGCGATCCCAAAGGGCTCACCGGCTCCCAAAAAACGGAGAAGCATCTTTTTTGTGGGGTCGGGTGTGTTGACCACAGCCTTTCCGCTCAAAAGGATTCCTGCCATTTTTTCCTTGTATTCGGGGGAGAAGATGATCTCACCCGCCTCAAACTCCTTTACGTCGCAACCGTGCTCTTGCAGGACTCTTTTTGCCAGCGGCAGGTCGATTCCGTGAAAGAGCGGTGTTCCGACTACTTTTTGAAAATCTTTCTCTGAAAAATTCATGAACACCTCTGAAATGTATCATTTGAGACAATTATAGCACAATGTTAAGCTTTTGTCAATCCTTTTTTGAAAAGATTTTGAAAAAAAATAAAAGTGTATTTTTCTTTCAAAAAAAGATAATTATTTTGAAAAAAAACAAAAAAAGCCCTTTACTTTTTTTGATTTTTCGTGTATACTTATAGTTGATAGAATTGTACTTTTCAAAGAGGAGGAAGTGTCTTATGACGCTTGTTATTTTAGCGGCGGGTCTCGGCTCGCGCTATGGCGGACTCAAGCAGCTTGATCCCATGACCGACGCGGGAAATTTTATCATTGATTTTTCCGTGTACGATGCCATTGTGGCAGGCTTTGACCACGTTGTGTTCATTATTAAGGAAGAAAATCTGGAGCTCTTCCGCGAGACCATCGGAAAGCGTATTGAAAGAAAGATCAAGGTGACCTACGCCTTTCAGAAAATGGAGGATCTTCCCGCAGGCTTCAAGGCTCCCGAGGGCAGAACCAAGCCTCTTGGAACAGGTCACGCCGTTTATTGCGTGCGCAATCTGATCAAGGATAATTTCGCTGTGATCAACGCCGATGATTTCTATGGCAGAGATACCTTCCTGCAGCTTGCCAAGCATCTCAAGGACGCCTCCGCAGAAAATGGCTTTGCACACCATTGCATGGTGGGCTTCCGCCTCAAGAATACGCTGACCGAAAACGGTACCGTTTCCCGCGGTCAGTGCTTTGTGGATGAAAAGGGAATGCTGAAAAGCGTGGTTGAGCGCACCAAGATCATGAAAAAGGAAGCGTGTGCCGCATATCTTGAGGATGACGGTGAAACCTGGGTGGATCTGCCCTTTGATACTGTGGTCTCCATGAATTGCTGGGGATTTACGCCCGAGCTCTTTGACGATATGGATACCGATTTTTCAGTGTTTTTGAATTCTTTGAATTCCGAAAACGGAATGAAAGCGGAATATTATCTGCCGTTCTGTGTAGACACGCTTTGCAAGAAGGGGAAGTGTGACGTTAAGGTTTATCCCACCTCCTCCGCATGGCTGGGTGTGACCTACCCCGAGGATAAGGCTTCTGTCAAGTCCGCCATCAAGGCGTTGGTGGAACGCGGCGAATATCCCGTAAGTCTTTGGGATTGATTTTTGAATTGATAAATTATAGTTTTACAGTATAGAAAGAAGGATACCGAGATGTCTATTTTGATTACCGGAGGAGCCGGCTTTATCGGCTCTCATACTGCCGTTGAATTTTTGGAAGCGGGATACGATATTGTTGTTGTAGATAATTACTACAACAGCTCTCCCAAGGCGCTGGAGCGCATTAAGGAGATTACGGGAAAGAGCTTCCGCTTTTACGAGGTGGATCTTTGCGATAAGGCTGCTCTTGAAAAAGTATTTGTCGAGAATCCCGATATTGATTCTGCCATTCATTTTGCAGGTCTTAAAGCGGTTGGTGAATCGGTGCAAAAGCCGGGAATGTACTATTACAACAATCTGGTAAGCACCCTCAATCTTGTGGAGCTTCTTTCCAAGTACAATGCCAAGAGGATCGTGTTCAGCTCCTCGGCAACGGTTTACGGTATGCCCAAGACGGTTCCGATCCGCGAGGATTTCCCGCTGTCCACAACCAATCCTTACGGCGAGACCAAGCTGATGATCGAGCGAATTCTGAAGGACGTTTGGGTATCCGATCACGAGTGGAGTGTTTCGGTGCTTCGTTATTTCAATCCCATCGGTGCTCATAAGAGCGGTCTGATCGGTGAGAATCCTAAGGGAATCCCCAATAACCTGCTCCCTTACGTTGCAAAGGTTGCTGCGGGTCAGCTTCCTTGCCTTTCGGTATTCGGTAACGATTACGATACCAAGGACGGCACCGGCGTGCGCGACTATATCCACGTGGTGGATCTGGCACGGGCGCACCTCAAGGCGCTGGAGAGAGCCGAGAAGGTCAGTGGCGTAGAATATTTCAACGTGGGTACCGGTACGGGCTACTCGGTGCTTGAGATCATCAAGGCGTACGAAAAGGCAACCGGTCTTACGGTCAACTATAAGATCGTTGATCGCCGTCCCGGTGATATTGCAACCTGCTATGCCGATCCTAAGAAGGCATACGAGGTTCTGGGCTGGAGAGCAGAGAACGGTATTGACGATATGTGCGCCGATCTTGCCAACTGGATGAAGAAGAATCCCAACGGATACGAAGGAGAATAACAGATGATTACCAAGACTTATTTCGGTGCGTTGGAAAACGGACAGGACGTTTTTTACTATACCATGCAAAATCGGGGCGGAATGCAGGTTCGCATCTGTGAGTTTGGCGGCGCGATCATGGAGATCCGTGTGCCCGACAGACTCGGCAGAATGACCGACGTGGTTGGCGGCTACGATTCTCTTTACAACTATACCCATGCAAGCGGATATCAGGGCGCTCTGATCGGACGCGTCGGCAACCGCATTGCCAAGGGAAAATTCACCTTGGATGGCAAGGAATATTCGCTTTTCTGCAACAACGGAGAAAACTCTCTGCACGGCGGTAAGGTGGGATATTCGCACCGCGTTTGGAGCGTTGAGCCTGTGGATGGGGAAGAGCCCAAGCTGATCCTCACGCTCACTTCTCCCGATGGCGACGAAGGATATCCCGGAACGCTGGAGATCAAGGTAACCTATACTCTGCTTGCCACCAACGGACTTTCGATCCGCTACGAGGCAACCACCGATCAGCGCACTCCCGTAAACCTCACCAATCACGTTTACTTTAACCTGGGCGGCTATGCTTCCGGTAAGGTCTTCGATCACGTTCTTCGCATCGATGCCGACGGCTATCTGCCTACCAACGACAAGCTGATTCCCACCGGTGTGATCCATCCCGTGGAGGGAAAGCCCTTTGACTTCAGATTACCCAAAACCATCGGTAAAGATTTTGATTTGAAGGATCCCGATATCGCTTTGGCAGGCGGCTTTGACCATTGCTTCTGCTTTGTGGGCGGCGAGACCAAGGAGCCTGTGCTTCGCGTAGAAGCTTACGAGCCCAACAGCGGTCGCGTAATGCAGGTCTTTACCAACCAGCCCTGCGTGCAGTTCTATTCGGGCAACTTCCTCAATAGCACCGAGTATCCCTTCAAGGGCGGATATCCTCAGAATCTTCAGGCAGCCTTCTGTCTTGAGACTCAAAAGATGAACGACGCCGTAAACCATGAGAACTTTACGGATATCGTTCTCAATCCCGGTGAAAAGTACGATTATACCACAATCTATCAGTTCTCTGTAAAATAATTTCATAGAAGGACGTGGATGCCGAAAGGTGTCCACGTCTTTTGCATATTTATTTCGTTCTTTTCATAAATTGTTTTGAAAATATTATTTGATGAAAGGAAGGAAACTATGAAATTCGGTCGTAAAATACTTTTGATCTCGCTTTGCTTTGCTTTGACGTTACAGTCGATCGTTCTGCCATGCTTTGCCGAAGAGACGGTCGAACCCATTCGAGAAACGCAGGAGATCGACTCCGTGGGGGCGCCCGACGGATCCTTGGAGTTGCCTTGCAAAAGCGCCGTTTTAATGGAGGCAAATACGGGAACCGTGCTTTATACGCAAAACGCAGACGAGGCATTGCCTCCTGCCTCGGTGACAAAGATCATGACGCTTCTTCTCGTTATGGAGGCGGTGGATGCGGGTATGCTTCGTTTGGATGATAAAATTTCGGTTTCGGCAAACGCCGCGTCCATGGGAGGCTCTCAGGTCTATCTCAAGGAGGGCGAGATTATGACGGTGGAGGATCTGCTCAAGAGCGTTGTGATCGCATCTGCCAACGATGCCGCCGTGGCACTTGCCGAATATATTGCAGGAAGCGTTTCCGCCTTCGTGGAAAAAATGAACGCGCGGGCGGCACAGCTTGGAATGAAAAATACGGTGTTTGAAAACGTGACGGGATTGGATGATACCGCGGAGCGCCACCTTACGTCGGCGCGGGATATTGCTCTGATGTCGCAGGCGTTGATCTCCCACAAGACGGTTTTGCAGTACAGCTCGATCTGGATGGATACTATCAGAGACGGTGCCTTTGGATTGACCAATACCAATCGACTGGTCCGCTTTTATCCCGGATGTACGGGACTTAAGACGGGATCCACCTCCAAGGCCGGCTTTTGCGTCAGCGTGACGGCGGAGCGCGACGGAATGTCTTTGATCTGTGTGATCATGGGGGCGGAATCCCGTGACGTTCGCAACGCCACGGCAACCCAGCTTCTCGATTGGGGCTTTGCCAATTACGGGATCTATTCCGCGGAACGTGCTGAGCTTGAGCCGATTGTTATGCAGGGCGGCACGCAGAATACCTGTCGGATTGCCTACAACGCCTTTTCTTGCGTGTTGCCTAAGAATGAGATTCCTTTGGTGGAGATTACGGTAACGGTTCCGGAGAAGCTTTCAGCACCTCTCTTGGAGAATGCCGTTGTGGGAGAAGTCGTTTTTTCGGTGAAGGGAAGAGTGATCGGAACTTGTGACGTGGTAACGCTGGAGCGTGTGGAACGGATCAATTTTTTCCAAATTTTCAAACGAATGCTTACGCGGTTTCTGCTGATTTGAAGTAAAATGATTTTTGACAAAAAAATATATTTTTTATTGCTTTTTTATCGAAAAGATATTGTTTTTTGGTGAAAAATGTTGTATAATATGAGAAGTAATTTTTTTTAGGACGGTTGAAAACAAATGTCTATCAAATTAAACGAAAAGTACGCATCTTCTTTTATTTCCGGTCATGAGATGGATCAGCTTCAGCAGCAGGTGGTTCTGGCAGATCAGATGCTCCGCACCAAAACCGGTCCCGGCAACGATTTTCTTGGCTGGGTAAGTCTTCCCACCAACTATGATCGCGAGGAGTTTGGTCGCATTCAGGCTTGTGCCGAAAAAATCAAAAAATCCTGTGATATTCTGATCGTAATCGGTATTGGAGGCTCTTATCTGGGCGCGCGTGCCGTAATTGAGTACCTCAAGTCTCCCATGTATAACAATTTGAAGAAGGACACCCCCGATATTTACTTTGCAGGCAACTGCATCAGCGCTACCGCGCTCAACGAGATCCTTGCGCTTTGCGAGGGCAAGGACGTTTGCGTGAACGTAATCTCCAAGTCGGGTACCACCACCGAGCCCGCAGTCGCTTTCCGCGTATTCCGCGCCCTGCTGGAAAAGAAGTATGGCAAGGATGGCGCAAGAGAGCGCATTTTCGTAACCACCGATAAGGCGAAGGGAACGCTCAAGCAGTTCTCTACCGAAGCCGGCTATGAGACCTTTGTGGTTCCGGATGACGTTGGAGGTCGCTTCTCGGTGCTTACCGCGGTAGGACTCCTTCCCATTGCTGTTGCCGGTATTGATATTGCACAGCTGATGGCAGGTGCCGAAAAGGCAAGTGAGGATTACAAGGATACCGATCTCTCCCGCAACGATTGCTACCGCTATGCGGCAATCCGTAACCTTCTTTATCGCAAGGGCAAGACCGTAGAGGTCATGGCAAGCTACGAGCCCTTTACGGCAATGTTCAGCGAGTGGTGGAAGCAGCTCTTTGGCGAGAGCGAGGGTAAGGATCAAAAGGGTATTTTCCCCACATCCGTGGTTTTCTCCACCGATCTGCACTCCTTGGGTCAGTATATTCAGGACGGTAGCCGTATCATGTTTGAGACGGTAATCGATATTGAAAACACCGGTAGCAGCTTTGAAATTCCCGATGATCCCGCCAACATTGACGGCTTGAACTTCCTCTCCGGCATGGATCTGGATCTGGTTAAGAAGACCGCAATGCAGGGAACGATTCTGGCGCACGTGGATGGCGGTGTTCCCAACGTTCTCGTTTCCGTAAGCGAAAAGAACGCTTTTGTACTGGGTGAATTGCTCTATTTCTTTGAGCTGGCTTGCGCAATCTCCGGATATCTTCTGGCGGTCAATCCCTTTGACCAGCCCGGCGTAGAGTCCTATAAGAAGAATATGTTTGCGCTTCTTGGAAAGCCCGGCTACGAGGCAATGCGTGCAGAATTGGAAGAACGCTTGAAAAATTAACATTTTGTGAAAAAAGGTATTGACTTTTCTTCCGAAATTTGGTATAATACTAACAAAGAGTAGAGAAAACGCTTTCTACTCGAAATTGTGGAGGTAAATACTATGTTGAAATTTATTATCGGCGTTAAAGGCACAGGCAAAACCAAGACTCTTATCAATCTTGTAAATGGCGCTTTGGCAGTTACCAAGGGCGACGTTGTTTGCATTGAAAAGGGTGTTAAGCTGAGATATGATATTAAGCCCACCGCACGTTTGATCAATGCGGATGAATATATGATCACAGACGCACAGTCTCTGTTTGGATTTATCGCGGGTACTCTCGCAAGCAACCATGACGTAACCGATCTCTTTGTAGACGGCACGCTCAAGATCTGCAAGCAGGACGTTGCTGCATTTGAGGTTCTTGCTACCGAGCTGGAGAAGCTCCTCGAAAAGTATGACGTCAATATCACCATGACTGTTTCTATGGATGAGGCTGACGCTTCCGAGACCATTCGCAAGTTTGCATAATTCATATCAAGGAAACCAAGGGGATGTCGGATTGCAATGGCATCCCCTTATTTTTCATTTTCAGAGATTTTAGGAAAGGGGGCGTATGCTTTGATTCTGATCATTGCCGAAAAGCCGAGCCTTGGGCGCAATATCGCCGCCGGGATCGGTCCGATGCAAAACCGTCAGGGGTATCTGGAAGGAAACGGATATCTCATCACATGGGCGTTCGGTCATCTGTTTTCACTATGCGATATTGAAGCTTATCGCCCGAATCCCGATGGCTCCACCCGTTGGAGCATGGAGAATCTTCCGTGCTTTCCAAAGGAATTTCAGTTTGAATTACGTAAGGACGAGCATAAAAGGGTTGACGCAGGCGTGCGCAGACAGTATGAGCTGATCAAGTCTCTTTGCAACCGTCCCGACGTGGATACCGTGGTAAACGCGGGAGACGCCGACCGCGAGGGAGAGATCATTGTAAGGCTCTGTATTCAGAACGCTCTGCAATCGCCAAAAACACAAAAACGCCTTTGGTTGCCCGATCAGACACCGCAGACCGTTGCCAAGGCATTGACCGAAATGAAAGAGGAAAGCGAGTACGACCGCCTTGCCGACGAAGGCTTTGCGCGCACTTATATCGATTGGCTCTACGGCGTCAATCTGACGCGCTACGCAACGCTGAAAACGGGAACCCTGTTACGGGTTGGACGTGTGATCGTTCCCATTGTCAAGGCAATCTATGACCGCGATATGGCGATCCGCAATTTTGTTCCTCAAAAATATTATTCCATGACCAGCAAGGAAAAGACCAACGGTGAGGTCGTGGAGCTGAATTCCAAACGCAAATTTGATGAGGACAAGTATCAGGAGGTTCTGGACACCTGCCGTCTCTACAACGAAACGGGTGCCGTGGTAACGGGAGTGAAGAATAAAAAGGACGTTCTTCATCCGGGAAAGCTTTTTTCCCTGTCCAATCTCCAAAACGTATTGAGTAAAAAATATAAGATGTCCATGAAGGACAGCCTTGAGATCGTTCAGGGGCTTTATGAGAAGGGCTATCTGACCTATCCCCGTACCAATTCCGAGTATCTTGCCACTGCGGAAAAGGATAAGATCCGTCAGATCCTCGCCAATTGTGCAAAGATCGGCTATCCCGTGAAATTCAAGGATAGCAAGACCATCTTTGACGATAGCAAGATCGAATCCCACTCGGCGCTCACGCCTACCTATAAGATTCCGAGCAAGAAGGATCTGAACGAACGGGAAATGCAGGTCTATTCCACGGTGTTCCGCCGATTTATCGCGGTGTTCTGTGCGGAGGACTGTGTGGTTTCCAAGAGTGAGATTACCATTGCGGTGGGAGAGCTTGAAACCTTTGTGCTCAAGGGAATGGTGGTTCTTGAGCCCGGCTGGACAAAATACGACGATTACAATCAAAAAGATAAGCTTTTGCCGCGGCTTCAAAAGGGCGACGCAGTCAACATCGACTTCAAGCCTGCTCAAAAGGAAACCACTCCGCCGCGACACTACACGGTGGAGACGCTGAATAAGTATCTTAAAAATCCCTTCAAGGATGACAAGAAGGCGGCAAAGGAAAATGCCGACGAGGAGACGGAAAACAGCATTGGCACCGACGATAGCGAGGACTACCGCGCCATTTTTGAGGGCTTGGAGCTTGGTACCGAGGCAACGCGTACCGGAATCATCGACAATGCGCGCAAAAGCGGTTATATTGATCTGAAAAAGGACGTTTATACCATTCTTCCAGGGGGAGAATTTCTGATTGAATCCCTCCTTCAAATGCAGATCAATATGGATAAATACAAAACCTCAGAGCTCGGTCAGGCGCTCAAAAGGGTCTATCACGGAAAAATGTCGGTTGGAGACAGCGTAAGACTTGCCGAGAGCGAGATCAACGAGATCTTCCTCAAAAAGACCGATGAGAGCTTTGCAAAAAATTCCGACACGGGCTTCTTTGGCGACGTGGTTTCCAAGTGTCCGCTTTGCGGAAGAGACGTTAAGCGATTTAAAAAATCCTATTCCTGTACCGGATATAAAGAGGGGTGTGATTTCACGGTTTGGATCACCATGTGCAGCCGAACGATTTCCATAGGACATTTACAAGAGCTGGTGGAAAACGGAAGGACCGAGGTGATCGGCGGCTTTGTTTCTCCCAAATCGGGAAAAAGCTTCGATGCCGCTCTCAAGCTGGAAAACGGAAAGGCTGTGTTCGACTTCGAACGTCGGGCGCCCGTGAAGCCTGCGCGAGAGATTCCCGTGTGGGATGGGGAAGAGCCACCGCTTCCGGAGCCTCCTCCCGGTTATTAAAAAAGATAAGTGTTGTTCAAAGGAACAACACTTATCTTTTTTGTTTGTGTTTCGGAACGCTTATTCGCTTCTCAATGCCTCCACGGGATTGCGCTTAGCGGCAACTCCTGCGGGGAAGAGACCTGCGATCCACGTCAAGAACATACTGATCAGAACCAGTACAATGGCACCACCTACGGGAAGCATTGCCTTGAGGTTCGCGATTTCGGTAAGCTTGAACAGGATAATATTGATGATCACGTTGAAGAACAGCGTTGCCAGAATACCAATCATACCCGCAACAAATCCAACGATCAGCGTTTCTGCGTTGAATACGCGGCGAATATCCTTTTTGGACGCACCGATCGCACGGAGAATACCGATCTCCTTGGTTCTTTCCAATACAGAGATATAGGTGATGATACCGATCATGATGGAAGAAACCACAAGGGAAATGGCAACGAATGCAATGAGCACGTAGGAGATGGCATTGATGATGGTGGTAACCGAGGACATCATCACGCCGATGATATCGGTGTATTCAAGCTTGTCGGCCTCTTCGACGCTATCATTGTACTTGGCAATGAATTGCTCGATCTTTTCCTTGGACTCAAAGTCTGCGGCATAGAAGTTGATGGAAGCGGGATTTGCCTCTTCGGAGTCGCCCAAATCCTTGAGAACCGAATCATAGGTCGCATCGGTTTGCGGTGCCAGCTTATAAAGCATTTCCTCCAGCTCTACAAAGGTTTCGTCGGGAATAAAGTTACCCTGCATCAAAAGCGCAAAGCTTTCCTCGGTGATCTTGAGCGACTTGAGCTGCTCGGTCATGCCGGCGTAGATCTGTTGCATCGCGGGATCGCCGCAAAGCGCGATCAAGCCCTTGACCTCGGGGATCATGGGGTTGTTGGGATCGGCAGGCATTCCCATCAGGCTGAGCATGATCTGCTCGGTGGAGAGAACGGGAAGCAGTTGAATGAAGTTGTTATGATTGATCTGAATGGTACCCGACATCATGCTAAGCATGGAGAAGAGGGGCTTGAGGCTGTCCTTGGTTTCGGTGGGATCCATCTGTACGGCAATTCCCAGCATGGTCTCCAGTAAGCCCTTCTGGTATTCTGCAGGCATAATGGAGAAGAAGCCGAGGAACGCTTCCGGACTGTTGACTACCAGCTGACTGGAAAACTCGGGGTTGGAAAGGATCTGCTGCGTCATATATTCGTACAGCATTTCCATGGTGGCGTCATCCACCTTGTCAATGAGCT
>SVSL01000029.1 GCA_015064315.1 Oscillospiraceae bacterium | reverse complement strand
CACCATGTGTCACGAGGGCATTTTGGAGGACAACAAGGTCTTTGCCAAGGCCGTGGCAGAGCATTATGAGAAATTTGATAACGTGGTGGCATATCAGATCTACAACGAGCCCCACTACCCCGGCAACCATGTGTTTGACTATCACGAAACCTTCATTGCCGCGTACCGCAAATGGCTGGTAGAAAAGGGGCACATGACCGCCGAGGAAGCCGCCGACTATCAGCCTCCCCGCGGCAGAAAAGAGCAAAGCGAGCATATGTGGGCGCTTTGGAGAATCTTTGCACAGAGTGCTCTGACCCGCTTTTTGGATCATTCCTCAGATAGCTCCAAGCTGGGCTCCTCCTGCCCCACCTTTACCTGCCTGACCCTGGACCAGACCTCTGCCACCGCCGTTTATCGCCATACCGATTTCTTTGCCAATGCAAAATCCATGGATCTCGTGGGCTACACCAGCTACCAGCGTCCGCAAGGTGCCGAATATCACGCTCTCTGTCTGCCTTCCGACCTCGCGCAGTGCGCCGCTCTGCTGGAGGGCAAGGAGGCTTGGTGCCTCGAGCTGGATAGCCGTACCTATATTCCGCCTTCCGTCTACAACCGCGAGACCTACGCCACCCTTGGCACGGGATGCAAGGGCATTGTTTACTATCAGTGGCGCGGAGACTGCCCTGTGGAGGGCGTTCCCCACCCCAACAGCTGCGGTATCCTCAACTATGACGGCACCAAAACCAAGAATTTTGACAACGCCGTCAACGTAAACCGCTACATCACCGATCTCAATGATCTTTTGGTGAATGCCAACCGCGCCCACGAGGGCATTGGCATTCTGCACTCGGATTACGCCATCTTCCTCTGCGATGCCCGTGAAAACGGCGACAAGCAGGCGCGAAATACCGATCTTCACAACTCTTATCTCATGGAGTATACCCAAACCTATCGAGAGCTTCGCGAGGCGGGATACACCGTAGCCATTACCGATGCCGAGCATCTGGACGCCAATCCCTTAGGCATTCGCGTTCTCTTCGTTCCGCATCTGAATATGCTCTCTCCCGAGGAGCAGGAGGCGGTTGAACGCTTCCGCTTGGCAGGCGGCGAGATTTATCAATGCATCAATGCCCGCGCTACCACCCTTTGCGTCGGATATTGGAAATACGATACCGTGGTGAAATCCTACGAGGAAACCCGCTTTGATATGTCGCACACGGTTTACGACGTTGCCGATGCCACCGGCATCTATCCCACCGCTGAGCCCATAACCCGTCAGGTGGGCGTGCAGAGCTTGAAGGGCGATGATTATCACCTCATCGTTCTCACCAACACCGCCATCGCCAAGAAAACGATCTCTCCCAAGATCCGCGTGAATATTCCCTTCACAACGGCAGAATGCATTGCCATGGACGGCAAAAAGGAAGTCATCGTAGATGGAAACGAAATCACCGTCAAGGATATTACCGACGGTGGAATCATTGTACTCCAATAAACACACATCAAAAACCTCCGATACCGCGCAAGGCGGTATCGGAGGTTTTTGTGTGATTTTTTCAAGATTGTCTCCGACTCCAAAATACAATTAAAAACGATCAGTTGTTATCATCCTGCGGATACGGATCGATCAGAACATTACCAATGGGGGTGTCTTCAACACGTATTCCCACGTGAAGACAGGACTCTGAGGAACAGCCCAATCGGTTGTTACCTCCCCCACCGACAACTCCAATCACATCGCCACGCTTCACAACGTCTCCTTCTACAACAGACACGCTGTCCAGATTATGATATATCACCGTATACCCCCAGTCAGAGAGTTCAATATGTACCACCATCTTATCGCTACCGCCTACTCTACTTACCATAGTAACCGTACCATCATCAGCAGCAACTACGTCGGAGATCGAGCTGACCGCAATGTCAACCCCACTATGGTCGTACACCATCTTTCCCGTAGCCTCGTCAAAATGGCCATCAAAACATTTGATCACACTTCCATGTCCCAGGGTATCGCACAGATAATCAACCAGTTCCCTGGTCGTGCGCCAAACAGGCGTCAGAACAAGACCTCCCGTCGTTCCTTTGGGAATCGTCATCACAGGCGTACTCTGTCCCTCATAGGTCCATCCTTCAAAGATGCAACCAATCTTTTGTATTCCGGCAGAAAGCGATGTATCAAGATCCTTATAGTAAAAAGTGGGAAGCTCCTCCAAAACCGTTACGTCATCGCCAATCTTATAGGTAATGGAATAGATACGATAAACCAAGATTCGCACCGTTTGATCGCCGCCGATCTTAACGTCCTTGATTTTTGTTCCGTCAATGTATTTGATGGCATCAATGGTGCATTCCAAAACGCCCTCGGCATCCTCGGGAACGGTATATTCCACGGTCAAGTCCTCCATGTCAGAGCCTTCCAAAAACATATGGCTCCCGTATTTGATGCCGTTAATGGTAAAGGAAAGGATCTCATATTGCTCGGGATTGTCAAAATGAATGGTAATTCGGATCTTTTCTCCGGATCTCGCCACGTACATATCCTCGGAAGCTTGAATCTCTCCAAAAGGATCTTTTTGATTTTCGTACTCTTTGGTATGTTCTCCTTCTCCGCCGGGTTTGGTTGGATCCTTAAAGACGGAAGGAAGCTCCGATGCCTCAAACCGATAGCTTACGTTAACAGGTCTGCACTCCCCTGCTCCGCTGTCAAGCACATCGTTTTCGGTTGCCGAGGAAACCGTCATTCCCGTATATACGGGGATCTGCTTGGTAAGAAGGGGAATCAAGAAAACGGTAACCACCGACAACAGCAGAACCGCGGCAACAGACAGTGCCACCGTGGGGATCCATCCCTTTTTGGATTTGGAAGGTGCCGCGTGCATGAGTCTGTACCGCTCCTCGGTGCTTCGGTTCAAGATTTTTTCATTGATCAGAGAAAGCAGCTTGAGCTTGTGATCGTAATTTTTCATATCTGATAGCCCTCCTTCTCCAGCTTTTCTTTTAATCCCTCTCGAATAGAGCTCAACGCTCTGTAGATCGCGCGATCATTGGTCTCCAGCATTCTCGCGATATCACTCACGCGATCGGAATAATAATACCTGCAAACAAACAACAGCTGTTCCCTGCGCGAAAGTCCTTCAAGATAGTCGTTCAAGATGCGTCCGATCTCTTGCATGGTAAGCTCATCCTGTAGGGACAAGGAGTTGGGAATACAGGCATCCAGCTCATCCAAAGAAACCGTAAACTCGCTTGGAATCCGCTTGCTTGCATGATTGCTTTTGAATCGGTTAATGGCAATGTTGCGCATGATCTTGGAGATAAAGACCTGAAATTGATTGGGTCTGGTCGGCGGAATCCGCTCCCATGTACCAAGATAAGTATCGTTCAGACATTCCTCACAGTCAAGCTTGTCGTGAACAATGTTGTAAGCGATCCTGTAAAGATACCTTCCGTACTTCTTGTCGGTCTCATGAATGGCTTTTTCCTCACGGTTCCAATAAAGATCAACAATTTCTTCATCGGTCAGCATGATTTCCGTCGTGGTGTTTTTTCCTGACATAACATCCTCCTGTTTGTTGTAAAATTATCCTCTACTTAAACCAGTCAGCAAAAAAACATTTTTGTGACAAATTTTTTCAATATTTTTTGCAAAAAAGCTGTCGAAAACCAATTCTATTATATCACATTCCAAAGAAAAAAGCAAAAAAATCGCAAAAAAAAGATCAACGCCCCCAAGGATACAGCTGATCGTTTGGATTTTTCATAAAAAATGACGAAAGGAGAAAGCACATATAAGTAATTTGCTTATTTTTTATATCGAAAATTATTTGATTCATACCCAGGCTCCTTCCACCGCTATTGCGGTCCCCCTCCCTCCCGGAGGGAGGCTTTCGGGGGCAACTGTTTTTGTACAATTTCAAATTTCAACTACGCAAGAAAAAGCGATTCAAGCGTAAATGCTCGAATCGCTTTTCTATCTCCCTATCAATGATGGGAGTTAAAAGTATCCGCATTTTACCGGACTTTTAACGCCATGCTTGTAAACGAGTCCTATGTATCCAACTTTCCTATATAACAGTTTACAACAAAAGGTAATTCAGCAATTCCACTTTCAAAATGATTATTGAAAACGCTCTTGCACTTGTTTATATACTCATCAAATCTCGCATCGTTTGGTAACGGAGCAGTTGCCGAAGAAAGCAAATTTTTAACATATCTTTCTTCATCGAAAGATTGAGAATATTCAAAGCAGATATGTTCTAAAAATCCGTCCCCAAAGAACGTTTTTGCCTCATTCAAATCTTGCTCTGAATAATGCTTTATTTTATCAATTTGTTTATCTGCCTCGTTATTGTTTGCTATTCTCAAAATAGCTACATACTTGTTATTTTTTAATATACGTCTGCATTCTTCATAAAATTTTTCTTTGTCAAACCAATGAAAAGCCGTGCCGATGACTACCGCGTCGCAAGAAAGAGTCGGAATATCGGTCTTTTCAGCAGAAGCTTTCAAAAGAAACACGTTTTGATATTGAGATAAATTTTTGCTCAACTCAGTAAACATATCCTCATTTGGCTCTGCGGCATATGCCGAACAACCAAGATCAAGAAAAGGTTTCGTCAATATTCCTGTTCCTGCACCTATATCAGCGATAACACTGTTAGCAACTAAGTCGAATTTGTTAACCAAATAATCAATGCATTCTTTAGGGTATATTGGTCTGCTATTGTAGAATTGTGCTTTGCCACTAAAAAGGTTTTCGTTAGCCATTTTTGTTCTCCTTTGCCGTATTGATAGAAGCAATCAAAATTCTTTTTATCTCAACGCATCTGTCCAAAATCGTCTTATCGTAATAATATCCGCTTTCAATCAAAAGCTCAATCCAATATTCGGTTTCGGAACATTCTTTGAGAGAAATATGTAACTTTGCCACAAAATCCGCTTTACCATGAGCATAAAACGCCTCACGAATATTCGCGCCGATGCTTGTCCCAGAACGCAAAAACTGATTGATGAGAGCACTTTCGCACTTTGCTTCTCTCAATATCTTACAAGCACGAATAACCTCTAAAGCAAACGCTTTTGATTTGAACATCAAAGGACTTTCAGACATATTACATTCCTCCTTACTTTGCTTTTCTCCATTATACCATAAAACCTATTACTTTTCAACTTAAAATGAAGATTTTGCGCAGCAAAATCAACCACACTTTTTCACTATTCACTATTACTTATTACTTTTCCAAAAATCTCCTCGAACGGATTTAGTGAAAAGTGAAGAGTGAAGAGTGAAGAGTGAAGAGGTGAAAAATCTCCCCGAACTTCGTCCGAGGAGATTTTTGAAAGAGGGGGCATGGGGGAGGAAAACTTCTTTCAAGAAGTTTTCCTCCCCCACGAACAGTCAGTTATTTATCAATACATACCGCCGCCCATGCCGCCCATGCCTGCGGCGGGAGCTGCAGCGGGAGCTTCTTCCTTCTTATCGGCAACCACGGACTCGGTGGTCAGGATGACAGATGCGATGGAAGCCGCGTTCTGAAGTGCGGAACGGGTCACCTTGGTGGGATCCACGATACCGCAAGCCATCATATCACAGTAAACCTCGTTGTAAGCGTCAAAGCCGTAGCCGGTCTTGCCCGAGGACATGATCTTATCCACAACCACGCCGCCGTCAAAGCCAGCATTTGCGGCGATCTGACGAACAGGCTCCTCCAGAGCCTTAACAACAATCTTCACGCCGGTCTTTTCGTCACCGTCAACGGTGTCAACCAGCTTTGCAATTTCGGGAATGACGTTGAGGTAAGCGGTACCGCCACCTGCAACAATGCCTTCCTCAACAGCCGCCTTGGTAGCGTTGAGAGCGTCCTCAATGCGGAGCTTCTTCTCCTTCATTTCCGCCTCGGTAGCGGCACCAACCTTGATCACTGCTACACCGCCGGCAAGCTTTGCAAGTCTTTCCTGCAGCTTCTCGCGGTCAAAGTCGGAGCTGGTCTCGGCAATGGCGTTGCGGATCTGTGCAACACGTGCCTGAATGTTCGCGGAATCGCCTGCGCCACCAACGATGATGGTGTGCTCCTTGTTCACCTTGATCTGACGGGCACGGCCCAGCATCTCAATGGAAGCATCCTTCAGCTCCAGACCGATCTCGGAGGAGATGACCTGACCGCCGGTGAGGATGGCGATATCCTGCAGCATTTCCTTACGTCTGTCGCCAAAGCCGGGCGCCTTGACTGCAACGCAGTTGAATACGCCGCGAAGCTTGTTAAGAACCAAAGTTGTGAGAGCCTCGCCCTCAACGTCCTCGGCAATGATGAGCAGCTTTCTGCCTGCCTGAACGATCTGCTCGAGGAGGGGCAGGATCTCCTGAATGTTGGAAACCTTCTTATCGGTAACCAGAATGAGCGCGTCGTCGTAAACCGTCTCCATCTTATCCATATCGGTAGCCATGTAGGGAGAGAGATAGCCGCGATCGAACTGCATACCCTCAACCACCTCGGAGTAGGTGTCGGCGGACTTGGATTCCTCAATGGTAATAACGCCGTCGGCGGTAACCTTTTCCATGGCATCTGCGATGAGCTGACCGATGACCTCGTCACCTGCGGAGATGGTACCAACGCGGGCGATATCGGCAGAGCCGTTCACCTTCTTGGAGTTGGCAACCAGTGCAGCCACAGCGGCGTCAACCGCCTTCTTCATACCCTTGCGAACCACCATGGGATTTGCACCCGCGGTTACGTTCTTCATACCCTCGCGAACAAAAGCCTGTGCCAGAAGAGTTGCGGTGGTAGTACCGTCACCGGCAGCGTCGTTGGTCTTGGTAGCAACCTCCTTGACCAGCTGCGCACCCATGTTCTCGGCTGCATCCTCCAGCTCGATCTCCTTGGCGATGGTCACACCGTCGTTGGTGATGAGGGGAGAGCCGTATTTTTTATCCAGAACCACGTTTCTGCCCTTGGGACCAAGGGTGATCTTAACCGTGTCTGCCAATTTATCCACGCCGCGCGTCAGGGCGTTGCGTGCTTCAATTCCGTAAAGAATATCCTTTGCCATAATTCAAAGTACCTCCAAAATTATTTTACGACAGCCAGAATGTCGCTCTGCTTTACGATGGTATATTCAACACCGTCAAACTTAACCTCGGTGCCTGCGTACTTTGCCGCGATCACCTTATCGCCAACAGCAACCTCCATGGGAATCAGCTCGCCCTTGTCGTCACGGGCGCCGGGGCCGATTGCAACGACCTCTGCGATCTGAGGCTTTTCCTGTGCGGATGCGGTCAAGAGAATGCCGGTCTTTGTTTTTTCTTCAGCTTCGACAGATTTGAGAACCACTCTGTCTGCCAACGGTTTGATAGTCATATTTGAAATCCTCCTTGTGAAATGCGCGCCGATGGCGTGCGTTTTAGCACTCAAAGTGTTCGAGTGCTAACTCATGCTATTATTTTATACTGTTTTTTGGAAAAATCAAGTCCTTTTGCGTATTATTCACATTCTTTTAACAAATTTATGACTCTCCTGCGGCTTTGGGTGCTAAAAAACGACAAAATAGAAGAAAAGACGAAAACGGAATAGAAAAACCTCTGCTCTCATAGGATAAAAAATGAAAACGATCCTACAAAACGAGAGGAGCGAAACGCAATGATCCAATGGCTTTTGACCGGTGGCTTTATCCCCCCGCTTTTGATGATCACGGGGATTTTCTTTTTCCTCTACCTCAAGGGTTCTCCCCTTCGCCATCCCCAAAAAATGCTTCGCGCCCTGTGTGCGGAAGGCGCAACGGAGGGCATCTCCCCCTTCCGCGCGGTCATGCTCGCCTTGGCGGGTACGTTGGGGGTTGGAAATATCGTAGGCGTGGCAAACGCCCTTTGGATCGGCGGCGCGGGGGCGATCTTCTGGATGTGGATCTCCTCCCTCTTTGCCATGATCCTCAAATACGCCGAGATCCTTGTGGCGGTGCGACACAGACGAACGGGAAAGCAGGGCTTTTTTGGCGGCGCCTATTACTATATCAAGGATCTTCTCGAATCCCACCGCCTCTTTCGGCTTGCCGCCCTTCTCTCTTCTCTCTTTGCCGTGCTGATGATCCTCAATGCCCTTTCCATGGGGTGTATCATTCAAGCAAACGCCATTGGGGCATCTATGAGGGGCGTTCTCGGCGTTCCCACGTGGCTTTGCGGTCTGCTTTTGGCGCTCCCTCTCTTTCCGATCCTCCTTGGAGGAAGCCGAGGCGTTTCGGCACTCACCGAGCTTTTGGTGCCCATCATGACGGCAGGATACCTCATCCTATCGGCGGCGGTTCTGATTCTGCGGCGCGACGCGATTGGGGATGCCTTTGGAAGGATCCTTCGGGATGCCCTTCATCCATCGGGGGTTTTGGGAGGTGCGGTTGGCTTTTTGACCTCCAAAGCACTCCGCGTGGGCACCATGAGAGGGCTTCTTTCCAATGAGGGCGGATGCGGAACTGCCCCCACCGCTCACGCCTGCGCCAACGCGAAAAATCCCGCCTCTCAGGGAATCTGGGGCATTTTCGAGGTCTTTGTGGATACCATCCTGCTCTGCACCGTAACGGCGCTGGTGATCCTGGTCAGCTACGACGAGGTCGGTATGCTGGGAGAGAACGGCGTGATGATGACCATCCGCGCCTATTCCTGCGTGCTGGGGGGCTGGGCGGAGTGGTTCTTTGCCGCCGCCATTCTCGCCTTCGGATACGCCACCGTGCTTTGCTGGTCGCACTACGGTGCCGAGAGCCTGCGCTTTCTCACGAATCAAAAAAGATACCGTTACCTCTACTTGGGAGCGGTAACGGTATGCGTTTTTGTGGGAACGGTAATCGCGCCCGAGAGCGTATGGGCAGTTGCCGATTTTTCCATTGCGGCGTTGACGGCGATCAATCTCTGCGCCCTGATTCTGTTGCGAAAGGAGATCAAGGAAGAAACCGAGCTATGGGCAGGATCTTCCCATCAAAGAAAATAATATTATTCCACGATCTCCAAAATGCTATGGATCTCCACACGGTCTATCTTCACGTATGCCCTGCCGTCCCGATACTCGAAGGACAGCGCCTTCCCCTCCGGCTGTAATCTCAATGCCTTGGGGGCTTCGGAGAGCGCGATTGACAATTCAATATCCAATACGGGGGGAATGTAATCATCTGTGGCACATCTCTCGTCACCGTGATTGCCTCCTGCGTTCACCAGCTGCACCGTAAAGCGACCGCTCACGTCCAGCGCGATGATCTCCAATCTGCCAAGCGCCGATTCGATGCGAACCCTGGGCTCGTAGAGCGAGGAGGTGATCTGCTTCATCAGATCTCGGTGCAGATATTGCGCGCCTTGGGAATACTGAAGTCCTGCGTCAAAGCCCACGGCGGTGATGCTTCCCTCGCCAAAAGCAAGCGTTGCAGAAAGAACCTTGCGCGCACCCGTCAGCTCGGAGGACAGAAATGCCTCCACCCTTGCCCCATCTGCCACGATGGCGGCGGGAGAGTAGGCAACGCCAAAGGAGCTTTCATCCACGGTAAAGTAATAGGGCTTGTGCTTTTGGGTGGACTTATCAGCATGACCCGTGTCCCCACCGTTGTCATAGGCGATCTCACCCTGCGCAAAATATTCGTTGCAGAGCTCCACCCCAAAGGGCGCTCCCGCCTCGGCAAAGACCTCGCAGGTCTTGCGACCTACCAGCACCAGTGCGCCTCCCTTTTCGGCGTATTCCAAAAGACTCTGAATCGTTTCGGGAGCCAGTCCCGCAAAGAGCTCGGGCACCACGATCATGCCGTAGGAATCCCGATTTTCTGCCAACGTATGCTCACAAACGATCTCCAAAGACTGTCCCACGTCACAAAGGAGCGAGGTCAAGCCCATCACTCTGCGGAAGCCCGAGCGCGCATAGAGCTTGCTTGCCTCACGGGCACGATCGTAGGTAGAGAGCAGAAGCGCCGCCTGATGGATCGGCGTTCCGCGGAAGCAGAATTCCTTGCGCGCACGCAAAAATTCTGCCAAGGGCAAAAGATTTTTGGCGTCGGTCACGTTGGGAGAGCCGTCAAAATACTGCATGATATAGTTCTGATACGCGCCGCCCATGGCGATGACCGCCGCTGCCTCCTGCATAATCTGCTTCGGATGCTTTGCGACCACGCCGCCGCGACCGCCCACCGAGCGACGGAAGTTCCAGGACATGAGATCCCAGGGCATCTTCTGCTGCGCCAGAGCACGCGCCGCATAGCGCGCCGATTGGAAGCTGTCGGCAGGGTTCAGATCTCCCGAAAGAAAATCCACGTTGGCACTGACCTTCTCGGGCATATGGTCACTGAACGCCCAGTTGGAGGTGATCTGAAAATTCGGGAATTTCTCGTGAATTGCATCCACGTAGTGTCGAACGTATCGACGATACAGCTCGCGGTGATACTCGCGATATTCCTGATAATAGGGATCCGCAGGGGTAGCGGGGATGCCGCCGGCGAGATCGATTCCGGTTTCTTTTTGGAATTTTTCAAGGCTTTCGGGATGAAAATCGGTCGCCGCTCTCCAGCAGTCGCCGTCCACCCAAGCACCGTCCACGCCGTATTTTTCGGCAAGCTCGGTCAGCTGTGGGATCATCAGCTCATCCACGTAGCTTCCGTCGGTTCGGGTGGTGCCTCGGTTGATGCTTCCGTCTGCATCCATCACGGTCTCTTCGGGATGCTCGGCGCAGTATTTGAGGTCAAACACCCCCGAATAGTGCATATAGAGCGCCACGTCCTCCTCACGGGTGACTCTGCGCCAAAGTGCCAGAGTGTCCTGTGCGAATTCGGGCATGGCGTTGCCGAGCTTTGAGGGATAGGATGCCCATCCGGGATGTCCCTTGCAGTCGATCTGAATAAAATCGGGCTTCAAGCTTCGACAGATCTCACGAACGTCCTCTTCCTTTAAGTTGAGCCCCTGTACCCCGTATTTGGGCTGGGCGTGATAGTCAAAATGCAAGCCGAAAAAGCTGTCTTTTCTTTTTTTCATAGCAAGATCCTTTTCTTTTCAGTCGATGATTGTCATATCTGCGCTCTTGATCCTCTGGGCGCCACACTCCACGCAGGTCTCGTTCACCGCAGGCATAACACCACCGCACAGAGGACACAGGATCCACTCATGAGGGGTCAGAACAATGGGATAAGGGATTCCCGAAATTCCTATGACCTCGTCTCCCTCACGGTAGACCTTCACGCATCTTTTGGGCACGTCAAAGCAAGAAGAACGCCCGTCTGCATTCTCCACAGCGCAGGACAGGATCGTCGCTCCGCGCACCGATGCACGCCCGGCAGCCATGGGATCGTACACCTGTCTCCGCTCGTGATCGATCTTTGTGATCCTTCCCCTCATCCGCATTCCAAAGGTTCTTTTTGGCTTTAGTGCAAAAACAGGCAGAAGGATCGCCAAACCGATTCCCAAGGCAGGGGCTGCTTTCAATCCAAAAGACATCAAATAGACCGTCGCCGCCATCACCACAAGCTCCAGAAGCACGAGCCTTATCCAAAACGCCGCCAGCTTCTTTCGGCGGTATGCACGCAGATGGGGATTCAAGTTCAGAATCGCCTCCACTGTCTCTTGATATTTTTTCATAACGTCACCGCTTTATATCTCAAAGGAATCCCCATCCGCCGGGGTCAGGATCTCAAAGGGATACTTGCCCTTTGCCGCCTCAGCGCCCTCGTAATGTCTTTGCTTGGCGTGAACGAAAAAGAGCTTTTTGGCGCGGCAGGTCTCCAGATAGGGGGCAAAGAGCTCGATGTCAAAATGCGCCAGCTCGCAAATAAAAGCGTCAAGCTCCTCCTTGATCACCTCGGGAACGTCCTTCTTTTTCAGCTTGTAGGAAAAATCGCCGCCAAAGAGAACGCGTTTGTTCCCCTCGGTCACCAGAATGGCGTAGGAATCGGGCATATGCTGTGTGGGAATGTACTCCACCTTGATGTTTTCATCCTCATACACCACGCCCGCCGTGGGAACGTGGAAGTGCAGGCGGCTCTCATCGATCGCTCCCGAGCCCGTCACCTCGAGCCAGTTCTTGGTAGCGCTGATCTGCGCCTCTGTGGTGATGAAAAAATCCCCCGTGCTATCCTTGTAGAACCAGTTCATCAAGCCGATGAGACCAAGCATTCCCACGGTGTGATCCATGTGAGCGTGGGTGGTGAAAAGCGCACGGAAATCCGCCACCGTTTTATCGTTGCGCAGGAGCAGATCCATCACCGGCGCACCGGCATCGATGAAATAGAAGGCGCCGCCCGACTCCAGCATGATACTGCTGCAAAAGCGATCCTTTGCAGGAACGCCGTGGGACGTGCCTAAAAACGTGATTTTCATAATGTTCTCCTTGATTTTCAAGTGATAGGTTTATTGTATCACAAAGCGTCAAGAAAGTCAATAACGCGATGAAATAAATATCTCCCGCGCAGGATTTCATTTTCGGGCATGGTCCTACCCGACATCGGCTACGAACAAGTGCGCTGAAGATTGGTCTGCCGACCATGCATTTGTTACACAATCCCGCTCAGACGGAACCAAAACCAAGCCTCCCTTGTGTAAAGGGAGGTGGCTCGCGTAAGCGAGACGGAGGGATTGTAAAAACAAAAGCTTCATCGTAAAACAATCCCTCAGCCGCCTTCGGCGTCAGCTCCCTTTACACAAGGGAGCCTTTTCTACAATCACATTCTGCGATGATCTCTTCTCTGTTTTTCCTTCATCGGCAAAGCCTTTTTTGAATCCCACCACTATGGCGAGATTTTCGTGATACAAAAAGAGAGAGTTTTCCGTGCGAAAACTCTCTCTTGATTTTTTGTCTTACAGCTCCACAACCTTACCGGTCTTGGCGGATTCGAACGCCGCGAGGATCACCTTCAGATCCATGCGCATCTGATCGTGGGTAACAAGCTGCTCCTCCTCGCCGCGAATGGCGCGAACGAAGTTGCGGTAGTAATCGTGCACGTCGGACGTAGGAAGCGTGATCTGATAGGTATCGGTGGTGAACTCGTCACGGGGTGCCATGGTCTTGGTAAGACCTGCAGCGGTTTCAACGGGGGTGACGTTCAGCTCCTGCCACTTGTCGCACTTGATCACGTCGATCGGAACCTTCCAGCCGTTCATACAAGCAGTGCCCTTCTTGGCGCGCAGATACCAGCGAGGCATATTGATAAAGTTATAGGTTCCCACCTCAACGGTTGCGCGAATGTTGTTTTCAAAGTAAATATCAAGACGGAAGCCGTCATCGCACTCGCTGTTGGTAATATAGTCGCAGACACAGCTTACGCGCTTGGGGGCAAAGCCGAAGATCATCAAAATCTGGTCGATCAGGTGAATGCCCCAGTCGTAGAGCATACCGCCGCCGTACTGCTTCATGCCTCTCCAGTCGCCGGGGATTCCGCGGCTACCGTGTACACGAGATTCTACGTTGATCACCTCACCCAGCTCGCCCGATTGGCAGATCTCCTTAATAGCAAGGAAATCCTGGTCCCAACGGCGGTTCTGATGAACCGAAAAACGAACCTTGTTCTTCTCGGACGCCGCGATCATGCGCTCCAAGGATTCCAACGTAATGGTAACAGGCTTTTCGCTGATCACGTTCTTACCTGCGTTCATTGCCGCGATTGCAATCTCTTCGTGAACGTCGTTCGGAGTAGCAATAACGACCAGCTCTACCGACTTGTCCGCCAAAACCTCCTCAAAGGATGCGTACGCGTGGATCTCACGTTCCTCCGCAAGCGCGCATCTTGCAGGATCAATATCATAAATACCCGCCAGCTCTGCCACGTCGCTATCAGCAAGCTTCTTGGCATGCCAACCACCCATTCCGCCGAAACCGACGATTGCAACTTTCATTTTTTTCATATCAGTTTTTCATCCTTTCCGAAAACATCCTGATAAATATTGCGATTTGCAACACAAGTATAATCCTTTTTCTTGTATATTTCAAGATACTTTTTGCCTTTTTTAGGACAAATATTGCTCTCAAATCTTCTTTTTTTGATTTTTGGAGGAAAAATATTGCAAAGCTCTTGTAAAAAAAAGAAAAATATTATATAATATAAGAGATTGAATCCTGTTTTCAACAAGAAAGGCATGGTTACAGAACGTGCAAAAATCAGAAAGACAAAAACATATTCGCAATTTTTCCATCATCGCCCATATCGACCACGGCAAATCCACCCTTGCCGACCGTATTTTGGAAAAGACCCAAACGGTTGCCAAGCGCGACATGGAGGAGCAAATTCTCGATAACATGGAGCTGGAGCGCGAGCGCGGCATCACCATTAAGGCACGCGCGGTCAAGCTGGATTATCTGGCAAAGGATGGAGAGACCTATACCTTCAACCTCATCGACACCCCCGGTCACGTGGACTTTAACTATGAGGTCTCCCGCTCCCTCAACGCCTGTGACGGCGCTCTCTTGGTGGTAGACTCCACCCAAGGCATTGAGGCGCAGACCCTTGCAAACGCCTACCTTGCGGTAGACGCAAATCTGGAGATCATCCCTGTCATCAACAAGATCGATCTCCCCTCCGCCGACGTGGAAAAATGCCGTACCGAGATTGAGGACGTCATTGGCATTCCCGCCGAGGATTGCCCTGCCGTTTCGGCAAAGACGGGACTGAATATTGAGGACGTTCTGGAAGCCGTTGTGCGTGACATCCCCTCCCCCGAGGGTGACGAAAACGCGCCCCTGAAGGCTTTGATCTTTGACTCCTACTATGATAGCTATCTTGGCGTGGTGGTCAACATCCGTGTCATTGACGGCGAGATCAAAACGGGGGACAAGATCCAGCTTATGAGCACGGGTGCTATCTTTGACATCGTGGACGTGGGCACCATGGAGCCCTTTGGACTGAAAAAGGGAACTTGCCTGAAGGCAGGCGAGGTTGGCTATTTTACGGCATCCATCAAGAGCGTCAGCGACACCCGTGTGGGTGATACGGTGACCCTTGTTTCCAATCCCACCGATACGCCTCTGCCCGGCTTCAAGGCGGTTCAGCCCATGGTTTACGCCGGTATTTATCCCGCAGACGGTGCGCGCTACGGCGATCTTCGTGATGCTTTGGAAAAATTACAGCTCAACGATGCGGCGCTCATCTTTGAGCCCGAGACCTCTATCGCGCTGGGATTCGGCTTCCGTTGCGGATTTTTGGGACTTTTACACATGGAGATCATTGAAGAGCGTCTTGAGAGAGAGTTCAACCTTGATCTCATCACCACCGCTCCCAGCGTTATCTACGAGATCAAGCTCAAGGGAGGCAATCTGGTACGCATCGACAACCCCTCCAACTACCCCGCTCCCGACACCATCGAGGTGGCGTACGAGCCTCTGGTGAAGGCGAACATCATCACCCCCGTGGACTACGTGGGCGGTTTGATGGATCTCTGCCAGACCCGTCGCGGCGTCTTTATCGACATGAAATATCTGGACCCCACCCGTGTGGAGCTCCATTATAATCTGCCCCTGAACGAGATCATCTACGACTTTTTCGATGCTCTCAAGAGCCGTTCCCGTGGCTACGCGTCTCTTGACTACGAGCTTCACGGCTACGAGCCCTCCAAGCTGGTCAAGCTGGATTTCCTGCTCAACGGCGAGCAGGTGGACGCCCTTTCCTTCATCGTACACGAGGAGAAAGCCTACGGACGCGCTCGCAAGATCGCAGAGAAGCTGAAGGACAACATTCCGCGCCAGCTCTTTGAGGTGCCGATCCAGGCAGCCATCGGAACCAAGGTCATCGCCCGTGAGACGGTCAAGGCAATGCGCAAGGACGTGCTTGCCAAGTGCTACGGCGGTGATATTACCCGTAAGAAGAAGCTCCTTGAAAAGCAAAAGGAAGGCAAAAAGAAGATGCGTCAGCTCGGCTCGGTTCAGGTCTCCCCCGAGGCATTCATGGCAGTGCTGAAGCTGGATGATGAATAATGGTTCAAAAGGCAAAGAGCCGCCTCATCAGAGTGAAACTGCACAAAAAAGCCTCCCTTGTGTAAAGGGAGGTGCCGAGCTTGCGAGGCGGAGGGATTGTAGAAGATCAGATCTCCTCAAAAACAATCCCTCAGTCGCTTCGCGACAGCTCCCTTTACACAAGGGAGCCTTTTTTATAAGGTCCCTGTCAAATTGACCAAACACACAATGTTCTACCGTTATTCGACATCCGTTTTTTTCAAAACGCTTGCTTTTTTCGTCGGCACATGATATCATTTTTTTACTGAAAAACAGGAGGAATGATATGAACGATTACAAATTCGGAAATTTCATATACGAGCAACGCACAGCGAAAGGTTTGTCACAGGCAGAGCTTGGAAAAATGCTTGGAGTGTCCAACAAGGCGGTTTCCAAATGGGAAAGCGGAGCCGCCAAGCCCCAGACCGCAAAGCTCTATCGGCTCTCCCAAATTTTAGAAGTCTCGGTGGAGGAGCTGCTTGCGGGAGAGCGAAAGGATTCTCAAGCATCGCAAACGTATCCTTATTCATCCATTTTGCTGCGGCGCTTTCGGAAAACAAAGCGCACAGCCTCGGTGCTTGGTTGGATCACCCTTGCCCTGATCCTTCAGATTATTCCCGTATCCGGCATCTTAGTAAATCTGAAGGTTGGCGATAACCTGGGAGCCGCTTACGCGGGAATTACCATTCTTCTGCTCTTGATCTCGTTGATTGCATGGCTCGTCAATCTCGGCTCGGCTCGCTCGCAAAAAAAGATGCTGAACAGCTTGAACATCGCTACAACCGTTGCATTCGAGCCTGCTCCAAGAGCAAAGACTCCAACAGATGCGCTCCCCGAAGAAACCTCGTCAAGCCCCATCGTGCCAAGCAATGTCATTCTTCAGTATGAATTTCTCAAGCAAAAATATATCTTCACTCTGCTGATCTTGATTTTTATCCCCCTGTGCACAACACTTTTGTTGGTGCTGTTGCCTCTGGTCACTTCGATTTCCGGATTCGCACTATGGGTCTACTTTTCCAACGTATGGATCCCGATTCTTTTATACGCTCTTGTTGGCATCCTCGCACTTCTGATCGTTTCGATTTTTCGGATCGTCAGAGCGCGAAAAATTTTGATACACGATCATCCGGACGAGTGGGCGGCTTACGTCCAAAAAAAGCCTCGCTCCGAAAAAGAAAGAAAACGGATGATCGCAGATCTTCTCATGGCAGGTTGGATCCTGCTCAGCATCCTGCATTTGCTCATTGCGTCATCCGTTTTCACTTTCGTTATTTACAGCATTGTATTTCTGCTTTCCTACGGGTATTTTCTCATTCGCTTTTATCCGAGGAAGCACCGCTGAGGTGCGCCACGATCCCGTCATAGATCCCCTTTGCGAAGAGCTCGGGGCGATCGTTCATCATGGCGGCTTCGGTGGGATTGGTGATAAATCCAAGCTCCACCAGCACCGCGGGCATGACGGTATTGCGCAGGACGTAGAGATCGGTGCGGGTCTTCATACCGCGATTCTCCAGCCCCGTTTCATGCACAAGGGCATCGACGATCTTTTCGCCCAGCAGATAGGCCTGTGACTCCTTGGAATAGGAAAACGCCTCGATACCGTGGGCGGTGGAGGTGGTATGCGCGTTGGCATGAATGCTGATAAAATAATCGGCTCCCCACGCGTTTGCGCCGTTTGCACGCGCCGCAAGGCTCTCGGTCTGCGTGGTTCCCAGCATGGTCTCAGCCGTGGGACGTGACAGACAGACCTCAAATCGCCCATCCGCGCGCAAAAGCTCGGCAAGCAGAATGCCCACCTTGTACGTGATATCCTGCTCGCGCAGACCGTTCCCCTCGGCACCCGCATTCACGGTGTGGGGATTATGCCCTTGGTCGATGTAAATTTTGATTTTTTCCTCATTTTCCGGAGGCGTAACGGGAGGCTCCGTGGGTGCTTCCGTTGGAGGCTCCGTGGGAGGCTCTGTGGGCTTCTCGGTGGGCGCTTCCGTGGGAGGCTCGGTGGGCTTCTCGGTGGGCGCTTCCGTGGGAGGCTCGGTAGGCTTTTCGGTGGGTGCTTCCGTGGAAGGCGCTACCGTTGTTTCCGGTGTTTTTTCCGTAGTCTTTTCAGCAGTCGTCTCGGTTGGACGCTCGGTGGATGCTTCCGCGGAGACGTCGGGTGAGATCTCCTCTACCTTGGGAGACGTGACGTCGGACGCTTCTTGTATCTGAATACATCCCCCCAGCAACAGCGTCACCGCCAAAAGAAAACAGAAAAGCTGACGTGTCGTTTTTTTCATCAAAAGTTCGATCCTTATTTTCACAGAATTTTATTTTATTATAGCAATTCTGTCGAATTTTGTCAAGATTTATTTTGATTTCCCCTTATCCAAAGTATTCCAGAATACCGTTGTAGATCCCCCTTGCGAAAAGCGCGGGGTTGTTATTCATCAGGGCGGCATCCTCGGGATTGGTGATGAACCCCATCTCCACCAGCACCGCCGGCATGGCGGTATTGCGCAGAACGTAAAGCCCCGGGCGCACCTTCATCCCTCGGTTTTGCAGACCCGTGGCATTGGAAATCCCCTCTACGATATCCTCCCCCAAGGAAAAGCCGCGGCTTGGTCGGGAATATGCAAACGCCTCCACGCCCGTAGCCGAAGGAATGGATGACGCGTTAGTGTGCAAACTGATGAAATAATCTGCCCCCCACGCGTTGGCATCGTTTACACGCGCCTGCAGACTGGTGGTATTGGAGCTCCCCAAGCCCGTGGTGGGCGTAGGCCGGGAAAGACGAACCTCAAAATCGGGATTCCCTCGCAGCAGCTCTGCCAATTCAATCCCTACGCGATAGGTAATATCCTGCTCGCGCAGACCGTTCCCCTCTGCCCCCGCGTTGGGGTTTTCGGGATTGTGTCCCTGATCGACGTATATTTTCGTTGCCATACAGACCTCCCAAAAAGTATTTTTTTATAATACAGTTTATGAAAAAAAGATTTTTTTGACAATTCCGCGCAAAAAAAACGAATCAACCTGTAAAAAGCCAAACACCTTAGCCACTTTTCTTTTTGACACCGTAGGCGCAAAAAGAAAAGTTATCAAAAGAAAAACGCCGACAAAAAGAATTTCGACGCCTGCGGGCATCGAGGAGGGCTCCGCGCCCTCCACCGCGCCACCTTTTAAAAAAGGTGGACGAAAACTTTTCACAGCTTGGGTTCAGCAAAAAAAACGTAACGAAAGGAAAAGCCATGAGTTCTGTCAAAAAATTAGATGCTTCCGCAAAAGAGAAAAACCGCGTTGAAGGCGGCGTTCTCTATCTGGTCGCCACCCCCATCGGCAATCTTGCCGACCTCTCCGAAAGAGCGATCAAGGTGCTCTCCGAGGTGGATTTTATCGCCGCCGAGGACACGAGAAACTCCATGAAGCTGCTCTCGCATCTCGGCATCAGCAAGCCCATGGTGTCTTATTTTGAGCACAACAAGCGGGAGCGCGGCGAGCAGATCGCCCTACGCTTGGAGGGCGGCGAGTCCTGCGCTCTCATCACCGATGCGGGCACGCCTGCCATCAGCGATCCCGGTGAGGATATGGTGGCGCTTTGCGCCGAAAAAGGCATCCGCGTGACGTCCATTCCGGGCCCCGTGGCATCCATTACGGCATTGACCCTCTCGGGACTCCCCACGGGACGCTTCACCTTTGAGGGCTTCCTCTCGGTGAACAAGGCTGAGCGCCGTGAGCGTCTTTCCGAATTGAAGAATGAAAAACGCACCATGCTCTTTCACGAAGCTCCCCACAAGCTCAAGACCACTCTGAAGGATCTTTCCGTCGCCTTTGGCGAATCCCGTCGCATTGCCCTTTGCCGCGAGCTGACCAAGCTGAACGAGGAGGTTTTGCGCATGACGCTGGGCGAAGCGCTTTCCTATTACGATACCCACGAGCCGCGCGGCGAATACGTGCTGGTTTTGGAGGGCGCGAGCGAATCCACCGCTCCCGTCTCTGCCGAAGCGGTAGATATTCCCACCCGTGTCAAGCGTTACATGGATGGCGGCATGAGCAAAATGGAAGCCATTAAGCATACCGCAAAGGATCTCGGCGTACACAAAAACGAGATCTATCAGGTCATGCTGGGAGAAAAAGAATAAAAATTTACGGGATGCTCCCTCGGCATCCTGTATTTTTTATCAAAAAATCGCCGTTTTTTCACGGCATAATCACACTTTTTTCAAAAATCTGTTGCTTTTTTATCTTCTTTATGATATAATAACTTTGTATGTTTTGCAAAACCCGTTTTGCATGGCGTAAAAATCACATGGAATTGGAGGGCGTTTTCTTGGAACATCAAACGATTGCCGTTTTGTTGGCGATCTACGAGCCGCGCGAGGATTGGCTCATCGAGCTTTTGGATTCGCTTAACGCCCAGACCTATCCCCATCTGAAGCTCTACGTTCGCGACGACGCGTCTCCCACCTATTCCCCCGAACGCTTGCGCGAGATCGTCTCGGAGCGTATCACCGCCATGCCCTTCGAGATCCGCAGAAACGAGAAAAATCTCGGCTCCAACGGAACCTTTGCGGAATTGGTCAGAGATTGTGACCAGCCCTATATTGCCTTTTGCGATCAGGATGACGTCTGGCTTCCCGAGAAGCTGAAAAAAACCATGGAGCTGTTCCAAAGCAGCCCCTTAAAGCCCGTCTTGGTCTGCACCAACGTCAGCGTTATGGACGGTGACGGCAATCAGATCGCGTCGCGGATGGAGGAGCACCGCAAGCGTCACGTCTTTTTGCGTGGCGAGGGAATCGCCCCCACGCTCATCAATCGCAACTTTGTAATGGGCTGCACCGTACTGATGAAGCGCGAGGCTGCGCTATCCTGCCTCCCTTTCCCGGACTCGGTTGTTCACGATCACTATCTTGCGTTTTGTGCCGCCGCGGAAGGTGCCATTGATTATTTGGAGGAGCCACAGCTCCGCTACCGCGTCTATGGCGGAAATCAAACCGGCGTCATGACGGGCGTTGCCACCAAGGAGGATTACTACAAGCGGCGCATTGAGGTTTTTGAGAACCGTGTCCGCGCCTTTGCAAAGGTCACACCCCTCCCCGAGCTGAACGATGCCCTCGCCTGGTGTGAGGCACGTCGCAGCAATTTCAAGGGCGAAAAAGGGGGCTTCCGAGCCCTTTGGCGACTGCGCAAATTCAACAAGGTCACCTCAATCTTCGAGCTGTTCGCGCTCCGTATGCCCACGCCCCTGTTCCGCCTTGCCATCCGCCTGATCCAAAAGGGCGTTCTCTGACATCCACGTAAAACAAAAAACACCTTTGAAGCAGAAAGGAAAAATTATGAAGACCAAAGCCGCTCGCATTTGCGCGATTGCTTTTGCCGCTTACTTAATTCTGGGCGCACTCTTCTACCTCGTAGCGGGAGACAGTCTGCGCTCCACCGAAAGTCTTGGCGACTCGGTGGCAAACAAATCCACCACGGGAGAGCTCCATCAAGGCGACGTCCTGATGCAAAAGTTTGTTTGCGAATACGATGAACTGACACAGATCCAGCTTCTCGTAGGTACCAACGCCCGTAAAAACAATGACGTTCTGACCGTCAAGCTTTTTGATGAAAACGGTGAAGAGGAGCTCTTTTCCATCGAAAAATCCACCGCCGATCTGCAGGATAACAACTGGATGACCGTAAACGAATTTGAGCCGATTGACGACGCCAAGGACCGTGTGTTTGTTCTGCGCATAGAAAGCAAGGAGGGCAAAGCCAAAAACGCCATTTCCTTCTACTGCGGAAACACGGTGGACACCGGACGCTTCTCCATTAAGACCCAGGTGGAAAACACCGAGGGAGTAGCACTCTACGATAGCGGAAGTCAAAAGGAATCGATTCTTGCCGACGAGGAAAAAACGCCTTACCGCCTCTGCATGAAGGTGGGGGGCACCGATTATCATCTGGTTGGTCAGTATTTCTGGCTGATCTACGGCATCGTTGCGATCCTCTTCCTGCTCTACCTCATCCGTCAGGTGATCTGTCACCGCAAGGGAAAGAAGACGTTGACCCTCTCAATCGTTGCATCCTTCTCCAAATACAATTTCCTGATCCGTCAGCTGGTGGCAAGAGACTTTAAGACCAAGTACAAGAGATCGGTTCTCGGTATGTTCTGGAGCTTCCTCAACCCTCTGCTCACCATGAGCATTCAGTACGTGGTCTTCTCCACCTTCTTCAAATCCGATATTCCCAACTTTATCATCTACCTGCTCTGCGGTATCATCTGCTTCAACTTCTTCAACGAAGCAACCTCCATGTGCCTGATGAGCATTCTGGGCAACTCCTCTTTGATCAACAAGGTGTACGTACCCAAATATATCTACCCCTTCTCGCGTACCCTTTCTTCCTGCGTCAACCTGTTGCTCTCGCTGGTACCGCTTCTGATCATGCTGATCATTACGGGAACCTTTGTTTCGCCCGCGGCTCTGCTGCTGCCCTTCCCCTTGATCATGCTGTTCCTGCTCAGCTACGGCGTGGGACTGATCCTTGCCACCATGATGGTATTCTTCCGCGATACCCAGTTCCTGTGGAATATCTTCTCCATGCTGCTGATGTATCTCACCCCTATCTTCTACCCCGATACCATCATTCCCGCCTACTTTATGCCGATCTACCGACTCAACCCCCTGTATCACGTGATTGAGTTTATCCGTGAGATCCTGATGTACAAGCAAGCCCCCGAGCCTTCCGCCTACCTTTGGTGCACGGTTCTCTGCGTCATCCCCTTCCTCATCGGCGCACTGGTCTTCCGCAAGAATGAGGATAAGTTTGTTCTCAATCTTTGATCCCGGTATTTTCAAACCACAAAGAAAGGATTTTCATTCTGATTTATCATGATGATCAAGGCAGATAATATCACAGTATGCTATAAAATGCCCCATGACAAGATCCAAAGCATCAAGGAATACATGGTGGCATTGATGAAAAAGAAGCTCAAATACGAGCAATTCCGCGCGCTTCACGGTGTCAGCTTTGAGATCAAGAAGGGCGAGGTCATTGGCATTGTTGGCAGCAACGGCGCCGGAAAGAGTACGCTCCTCAAGGTTATTTCGGGCATTCTGCGCCCCACCGAGGGCTCGGTGAGCCTTGGCGGCAACGTGGTTCCCATGCTGGAGCTGGGAAGCGGCTTTGACTTTGACCTTTCGGGAAGAGAAAATATCTTCCTCAACGGCGCGATCCTTGGATATTCCGAAGGCTTCCTCAAGGAAAAGTACGATGATATCGTGGCGTTTTCCGAGCTGGGAGATTTCATCAATATTCCCGTGCGAAACTACTCCTCGGGTATGATCATGCGTCTTGCGTTCTCCATTGCTTCTCAGGTGGTTCCCGATATCCTCATCGTGGACGAGATCCTGGCGGTGGGCGACGCGGCGTTCCAGGAAAAGAGCTACGCCCGTATGGTAGAGCTCATGGGTCACGGCACCACAGTGCTTTTGGTTTCCCATAACATTGATCAGATCCGCCGCCTGTGTGACCGCGTGATCTGGCTGGATCACGGCGAGGTAAAAGACATTGGAGAAACACAAAAGATCTGCGATGCCTATATGCAGACCCAGATCCGATAATTTCAGGAGATTTTTATGAACACGATTAAAATCGCGCAGATCGGTTTTACAGCCCCTGTAAGCTTTGAAGGCGCCAAGGCGCTGATCCCCTTTGCAAGCGCATCTCCCGAAGTAGATTGTTTTGTGGACTCCTTTGCCACGGTGGACGAAAGCAAGCGTATCTATCACGGATCAGCTCTGGAGGCGCGCCACAAGGAAGCCCCTTATACGGCGATCCTGCTCCCGGGGGACGGCGTTGCCACCTGCGGCTACGAGCTGTTGCAATGGGCAACCGCGTTGGCGAATGCCTATTCCCTGCCCATCCTTTACACCTCGGATCTGCAGAACGCACCCTTGGATGAGCCGATCAAAATACTGGAAAGATGCAACCGACAGATCGCCTTGCTGGAGACCGAGCTTGCAAACGCCCGTCGTCTCAATCTTGCGGTCAGCGAGCAGAATCAGCAGCTCCAATCCATGAAAAGCAAGCTGGAGCTGGAATACGGCGTAATTTCCAATTCCTTCTTCTGGAGAGCTACCAAGCCTCTGCGCTGGCTTTGCGATCAGCTGAGAAAATGCCCTCCCATCCGCTATTTCGCAAAGGGACTTCGCTACTGGCGCCGTCACGGAACCAAGGGCTTCCTCAGAAAGATCAAGTCCTTCCTTTCCTCCAAGAGCGGTTGTAAAAAGAGAAGCACACTCGACCCCAAGGTGCTGGAGGAGCAACGCAATACAACCTTCCCAAAGAATATCAAATTCAGCATTCTGGTTCCGCTTTATAACACCCCCATCGCCTTTTTGAACGAAATGATCGACTCGGTGGTGGCACAGACCTATCCCAACTGGGAGCTCTGTCTTGCCGACGGCAGTGACGCCGCTCACGCAAGCGTGGGAGAGCGTGTCAAGGAGCTGGCGGCAAAGGACAGCCGCATTCTTTACAAAAAGCTGGAAAAGAATCTTGGCATCTCCGAAAACACCAACGCCTGCATTGATATGGCAACGGGTGACTTTATTTCTCTGTTCGACCACGACGATCTGCTTCATCCCTCGGCACTCTTTGAGGTGATGAAGGCGATCTGCGAGCAGGATGCCGATTTCATCTATACCGACGAGGCAACCTTCAAGAGCCCCAATCCCAAAAAGATCATTACCAACCACTATAAACCCGACTTTGCCCCCGATAACCTCCGCGTTGCCAACTATATCTGCCACTTCACTTCTTTCTCAAGAACGCTTTTGGAGCAGGTGGGAAGATTCCGCAAGGAGTTTGACGGCAGCCAGGATCATGATATGATCCTTCGCCTTACCGAAAAGGCAAAGAAGATCGTGCATATTCCTCAGATTCTCTACTATTGGAGATCCCACCCCAACTCGGTTTCTCTCAATCTCGCATCCAAATCCTACGCGGTGGATGCAGGTATCCGTGCGGTGGAGGAAAGCATCAAGCGATGCGGCATGAGCGCCCGCGTGGAAAGCTCGGATATCATCCCCACCTTCTACCGCATTCGCTATGAGATAGATACCGATAAAAAGGTGAGCATTATCATCCCCAACAAGGATCATCTTTCGGATCTGAAGACCTGTATTGATTCGATCCTGAAGCTCACCACCTATCCCAACTACGAGATCGTGATCGTGGACAACGGCTCCTCCGAAGCGGCACTCTTTGCCTACTACGAGGAGCTGAAGAGCCATCCCAATATTACGGTATGCTCGCTGGATATTCCCTTTAACTATTCGATCCTGAACAACTTTGCCATCTCCCACGCTACGGGTGACTATTATCTCCTGCTCAACAACGACATTGAGATCATCACCCCCAACTGGCTGGAGGAAATGCTGATGTATGCCCAAAGAGACGACGTGGGCGCGGTTGGCGCAAAGCTCTACTATCCCGACGATACCGTTCAGCACGCAGGCGTTTTGCTTGGCGTTGGCGGCTTTGCCTGCCATGCCTTCCCCCGCTTTGGACGCGCTGAGGTGGGTTATATGGGACGCGCGGGATATGCGCAGAACCTCTCCGCCGTTACCGCCGCCTGCATGATGGTCAAGGCATCTGTTTGGCGCGAGGTACAGATGCCTTGACCATCATGCA
>SVSL01000028.1 GCA_015064315.1 Oscillospiraceae bacterium | reverse complement strand
TAGCTATACGCAATCATATTATGTTGTTTAGGGCGTTTGTGATCACCTTGCTCATAACACTTGTCCCAACTATAATTTTTGTATGCATAAACAATTCATATTTTTGGGTCTTCTTAATTCTCCCTCTCATGCTTTTGACACTTTCTTATGTTGTATTTTTCTTTTCAAAATACGATGATCGGGTGTTTTTGAGCAATCAAAAGAAGGAACATATATTTGAAGCCAAGAACAACTCCCTTTTCAAAGACGGTAAGGAAATTAAACTGATGCAATCCGTCAAAATATATCGTTACAAGAAATTTTTGTATATGGAAACATCACACTCTGTGTTCGTCATTCAAAATACAGATTTTATATCGGGCGACAGAGATAAATTTTTGATTTGGGCAAAATCTTGCGATATACGTATATTATGCGGATATTAATAGGCAACGGGAAATTACGCACCTTTTTTGCGTTTTTACCTACACCTACGCACCGTTTGCGCGGTTCTTCGCAACAAAAAACGCACTTTTGTCTACCGACAAAGGTGCGTTTTTTGAATGATGTTTGCCTGCGGCAAATGATGACGGCTTCGCCTAATGATGTTCGCTGCGCGAATGATGTGTGCCTTGCGGCATATTGGGCAAACATCGCATCATTGCGAAACGAAGTGGAGCAACATCATATTTGCGAAGCAAATGCATCATATCGCCGCAGGCGATGCATCATTGAGAATAGCAAGGCTTTCACCTTGATTTGTTTGCGATTGTGTGGTATAGCGCACGCTTGGGTTCAGAATCCTCTGCGGTCATTGTAGGGCGGGGGCTTGCTCCCGCCGTTATAAGAGACAAAAATCGAATCAAGCGGCGGGAGATAAACCCCCGCCCTACAAAAAAGGAGCGGGCTACGCCGTCAATTCTACTCCAAGTAGAATTCAATTTTCAAATTCCGCTCATGCAATCAACCAAGAGTAGGTTGACTTTCGGATTTTTGTGTGATACAATAAAATCATCCAAAAAACGAGGAGGGAAACGAAATGAATGAAGCAAAGGTAGGGGCAAGGATTGCCGCGTTGCGCACCGAGCGCAAGATGACCCAGGCAGAGCTTGCCGAAAGGCTGGGCGTGAGCGACAAGGCGGTGAGCAAGTGGGAGCTTGGGGGATGTTACCCCGACGTGACCATGTTTCCTTTGATCGCAGATATCTTTGGCGTGAGCGTGGACTACCTCATGCGGGGAGGCTCCCGAAGGGTTCAAAAATTGAAATCCATGTGGTTTGGCAATGATAAGTACCGTAGATTCTTGAACGAACAATATCTTGCCAATGGTTGGAAAATCGTTGATATGAAGCTTGCCGGCGACGGTGAGGGCGGCGGTTTTATGGCGCTGGTGATCGAAAAAGAGATTTTTGAGGAATAACAAAACGGCGTAGCCTTGAATTTCAGGGCTACGCTGTTTCTTTAGAATATAGATAAAACCTGTAGGGACAGGCGTCCTCGACGGTCTAAGAAGCATAGATTTTTGCTTTGCAGATGGCTACATACCGATAGCCGTATAAAAAGCAAGACGTTTTTCTTCTTGGACAGTCGAGGACGCCTGTCCCTACAAAAACTGTTGTGAAAATTTTCAAGAAATAGCGTAGCCATAAGGTTTGGCTTTATCAAAACGGATTTTCTTTCTTTTAAAATGCTTTAGCCCCTTTTATTCACTTCCTAAACAACGGCGTGGAAAGATAGCGCTCTCCCGTGTCGGGAAGAAGGGCGACGATGGTCTTGCCTGCGTTCTCGGGACGGTTGGCAAGAATGGTTGCCGCGTGCAGGGCGGCTCCCGAGGTGATTCCCACAAGAATGCCCTCAAGGGCAACCAGCTCACGCGCGGCGGCGTATGCCTCCTCCTCGGTCACGGGAATGATCTCGTCGCAGACCGATGCGTCATAGTTCTTGGGGATGAAATTCGCGCCGATTCCCTGAAGCCCGTGGGCGCCTGCCTTGCCGCCCGAGAGCAGGGGAGAGGACGCGGGCTCAACCGCCACGGTGCGGCAATTCGGGTTCTGCTCCTTGAGGTATTTTCCCGTTCCGGAAAGGGTTCCGCCCGTGCCCACGCCTGCTACGAGGATGTCCACCTTTCCCTCGGTGTCCTTCCAGATTTCCACACCCGTGGTGCAATAATGGGCTTCTGGGTTGGCGGGATTGTCGAACTGGGAGGGGATCACGCTGCCGGGAATCTCCTTGGCAAGCTCCAGCGCCTTGTTGATCGACCCCTGCATCCCCTCGGCACCGGGGGTGAGGATGATCCGGGCGCCAAAGGCGGCAAGGAGGTTGCGGCGCTCCATGCTCATGGTGTCGGGCATGGTGAGGATGACCTTGTAGCCCTTTGCCGTACCGATGGCGGCAAGACCGATGCCGGTATTTCCGCTGGTGGGCTCAATGATGGTGGAGCCGGGGCGGAGAAGTCCCTGTTCCTCTGCATTGCGGATCATGTAGAGGGCAACGCGATCCTTAGCGCTTCCTGCGGGGTTGAAGGACTCCAGCTTGCAAAGGATGGAGGCCTTGGGGGAATGCTTTTGATTGTATTTTTCGGGAAGAAGCAGAGGGGTGTTGCCCACAAGCTCCTCAATGCTGTGATAGATCATGGAAAGTCTCCTTTCGACGTTTGATTTTCGCACTATGTTCGTACAAACCCAATGTGAAAGTTTTCGTCCACCTTTTTTAAAAGGTGGCGCGGTGGAGGCTGCGTAAGCCTCCTCGACGCCCGCAGGCGTCGAAACTTTCCTCGGCGTTTCTCTTTTGTGAACTTTTCTCTTTGCGCCTATGGTGTCAAAGAGAAAAGTGGCTGAGGATTTTAGTTTTCATATCCCTTTCCATTATACCACTTTCAGATTCCCCTGTCAACAACCAAGAAAAAGAAAAAACGCAACGATCCTAAGATCATTGCGTATTTTCTGCCGCCACGTTGGGTTAGGACATGGCGATGGGTTGGAAATTACTTGTTGAGTGCGTTGAGCTTCTTGGTAAACTGGCTCTTCTTGTGAGCAGCTGCGTTCTTGTGGATGATACCGTAAGCTGCTGCCTGGTCAACCTTCTTAACGGCTACCTTGTAAGCTGCCTGAGCAGCTGCCATGTCACCGGAAGCCAAAGCTGCGTCGTACTTCTTCATCTCAGTCTTGAGAGCGGTACGGTGCATTTTGTTCTGCAGAGTCTTAGTCTCAATAACCTTAACTCTCTTCTTTGCGGACTTAATGTTGGGCATTCTGTTCACCTCCCTTAAATTTTAAGCATTGATACTTAAAAGCGGCGCCTGAGAGGGTGCGCACAACTTTCATTCATATACCGCTATATTGTATCACAACAAAAGCGAAATTGCAAGAGCTTTTTGAAATTTTTTTGCCAAAATTTTTATTTTTTTGAGATTTGGCAAAAAACGGAGGACTTACGCCCTCCGTTTTGGTCATGTTTTGGAAGCATTGCGAAAAAAATCAAATTCCCGCGGTCTTTTTCAGCTTCTCGATCAGATCATCCAGATAAATATCGTCCTTGGAGGGGAGCTTTACCTTCTTGCCGCCGTCGTAGGTCAGCACCAAATAGCAGGTCTTTGCAGGGTAGGGAACCTCTCCCTTCATCAGGTTAAAGCTCTTGCGCTCCGCCGTAATGCTCTCAAGTGAGGAGAAGGGAACGTCGTAGGCGACGATCGCCTGCTCCTCGGAGATAAAGGAGAAATGGAGTGTCTTTACATAAAATCCGTCGTTCAGAGTGACCAGCTTGGAAATTTCGTATTCCGAGGAGCACAGGCTTCCGTTCTTGGCCTTCTTGAAGAGAACGCCCTTTTTCAGAACGTAGCCCTCAAATTTTTGCGCCTCCCACTGCTTGGGGGTGCGCTTGCGCAGAGCGGGTGTCTCCTCCAGCTCGTGGAAATGGATCTTTTCCTCGGATTTTTCGATCACGCTTTGAATATCCGCATCGCTTGCTCTGCCGATGTTCCCGTAGAAGAAAAGAAGCAGTCCGATGGGGATCAGAATGATGGAAATGAGATAGGAATAGGGGATTCTCCAGCCCAGCCAGAGCAGAAGGATCGCCACGGCGAGCATTCCAATGCCCAAGGGGCCGGCGCCTTCCCATTTTTTGAAGTAGTTGACGTAATTTTTGTAGCCGTTTTCTTTTTTCATAAGAGACCTCCGTTTATTTTTATTGCTTTTGATATTGATAGGCTTTGACGTCGTCGATCAGCTCGGCAATGCGTCGGCGTTCATCACAGGAGAACCAGTTTTTCCATTTCCCACGGGCAAATTCCTCTCGCATTTCCACCATTTCCTCCAGACAACGCAGTCCTTCGGCGCGATTTTTCTCCACGTCCTCGCCCTTGCTCATTTTTGAGGCGCAGAGCGCGAAATGAGTCAGGTCTTTCATGAGATGCATCTTGTAGGAATATGCGTAGCGGTAGTGAGAGAATGCCTCCTTGGGAATGTCCGTTTCGATTGCCTCCGCTCTTTGTATCAAATCGACATATTGGGCTTCGCTTTTTTCCAAAACGCTTTGCACCAAGGATCGGTTTTTGTCATTTTCCACATAGGGCTTGGCTTTGTCGCGCAAGCGCTTTCCAAGAAAATGTGCTCCCATATACGCAAGGGTGCCGTCGGTCAGCGGATAGGAGGGGAAGGGCAGAGCTTCGTATTCATAGTAGTTGAAATCCGTATAGGAAAGAATTTCCTTGCCAAGCTCCTTTCCAAGATCGCCTATGGCGTTGAAGTACGCCTTTTCAAGGGAAACGACCTCCGAGGCGGCGTTTTGATAGAGCATGGGATAGACGCTTTTGTAATACTGCTCCATATCAAATGCCGAGGGCGCGCCTGCAACGATTGCCGCGTTCAGCCGTACGGTGCCGCAAAGCTCTCGGATATTTGCCACGTTGAGGATTGAGAGAAAGAGAGAGTCGTTTTGCTCCGCATCCCCATAACAAAACAGCATTTTATGGGGATCCACGCCGTCGGTCAGATGCGGTCCCTCATGATGAAACCCCGCGTGATAGTAGATTCCGTACAGATGGTTGTTCTTTCGTTTGACGCTGTAAAAATCCGAGCCGAAGAGCTGGGTGTTGCCAATATCTCCAAACACGGTAACGGTTTTTTCGGGAATTTTCAAATGCCCTTGCTCGTACAGTCCTGCTCCCTCCGACCAAAGCGTGGACGTGGAAAGAAAATTCTCATGTCCAAGCTTTTTGGCGATCATGCCGTACTGATCGGCAATGGCATTTGAAATGATGTTACCGCGCTCCTGCATAGAGCTTTTTACACTATTGTCGGTATGCCAAACGGCTCGATCTCCTCTGCCGCGCAGTCCGAGCTGCCAGATCACATGGGGCTCGTATTTTGCCCATTTCTCAACGTAGAGCTGCCAGATCTCTCTCATTTCGTTGGGATTGGCAATGTAGGATACCGCCTTCCCCGGATGCTTTTCGGACATCAGATTTTCCGCCGCAAAATAGGAAACGCCAACCGGCTCCTGATGGTGCTGTGATACGTAAAGCCCTCTTTGCGTGCAGGTCGCCACAATGGCTTCCTCATCGGGATTGAGAATATCGATAAACGAGCTTGGGATGATGGTGTTCATTCCAAGGCGCAGGGCGCTCTCGCAGATGACGTCCATCATTTCCGCAGAAATGACTTCCTTGAAAAAATCGTGATTATAGGAGATCCTGCGCGTAGCACCGCAGGAGGCGTAGCCCGATAAAAAATCCTCGTCGTTGATAAACCAGCCTCGGAAACGAACCGCAGGTGCTTTGGAGCGGATTTGGGTATTTTCCAGACTGCAACGCTCGGTTGCCGATGGAAATATATCGGTAAAGTGATAAAGAGGATCAATGCCGAGACATTTGGTGGCAAACGTGTAGATCCCGTACACCGTTCCAAGCTCGTCTCTGCCCACAATGCACACGCCGTGATCACACACGCTGATCGCATAGCCCTCCGGATGATCGGGGGCGGACGTTGGATCGGTTTGAATGACGATCGCTTTTTTTTCGGTTCCTGCTATGAAAGAAAAGCCGACTTGCTTTCCCGAGAGTGCCAGCAGATTCCTTTGCAGATCCTCGGCGGCGATTCGTACGCTCAGCGAGGCATTCTTTTGCAGAACAATGGGGAGCGTTCCGTTTTTTGAAAACAGTTCGAGCAAAATCAAATCCTCCACTCGTTTCGTTGCCCCTATTATAATACTTTTTTTCCGCAATGTCAATATACCGTTGGTTGATTCTGTCTCAACTTTGGATGGAGACCTTCAAAATTGTCGAAAAAAATGAAAAAAACGTGAGTCTTTGGGGAAAGTTATCCTTGCCATTTTGAAAAAAGTATGTTATACTAAAAGAAAGAAGAAAAAATCCCGGAAAGAAAGGGGTTGTTCCTATGAAATTGATCCATTGCGCCGATCTTCACTTGGATTCTCCCATGGAGTCCAATCTCTCGGCACAACAGGCGCGGGAGCGCAAGGGCGAGATCCTTGCCACCTTTGCCAAAACCGTGCGCCTTGCGGCGGCGAGCGAGGTCTGTGCCATTCTGATCGCGGGAGACCTGTTCGACAGCGATCATATTACCGCGCGAACCGAAAAATACGTGCTGGATCTGATCGCCTCCCACCCCACCCTCAGCTTTTTCTATCTGGCAGGAAACCACGATCGCGGAAACCGTTTGCGCGAGCTGGAGGAGAAGCCCGAAAATCTCTATCTCTTCGGAGATGGCTGGACCTCCTACGAGCTGGGTGAGGTGACGGTGACGGGAAGCGAAAAGCCCGATCCCGACACCTTGAGGCTGGATGAGAAGAAGACCAATATTCTTCTGCTTCACGGGCAGGAGCGCGCGGGGCGCGGCGCGGAAAAGGCGGACGTTATCCGCTTTGCCAAATACAAGGGAAAGCATATCGACTATATGGCGTTGGGGCATCTGCACGAATACCGCACCGCCACCATTGACGCAAGATGTACCGCCTGCTATGCGGGATGCCTTGAGGGGAGAGGCTTTGACGAATGCGGGAAAAAAGGCTACGTATTGCTGGAAACCGATCCGCGCGGAGGACTGACCCATCAGTTCGTGCCCGTAGCAAAGCGAACGCTTCACACGGTGACCTGCGACGTCACGGGCTTTACCTCCCAATTGGATCTGGAAAACCGATTGCTGGCAAGTGTGAGGGAGATCCCCGAGAGTGATCTGGTCAAGGTGATTCTTGCGGGGGAATGCCCCGCCCAGACCCTTGTGGATATTCCGCATCTGACACAGGTGCTTTCCGAGGGGCTCTATTTTGTAAAGATCATTGATGAGAGCAAGCTTTTGATCCATCCCGAGGAATATGCGCACGATATTTCACTCAAGGGAGAGTTTGTTCGACGTGTAATGGCATCGGATCTGAAGGATGCCGAAAAAGAACGTGTCATTGCCTGCGGATTTCGGGCATTGACGGGAGAGGAGATCGGATTTTGAGACTGTTAAATCTGCACGTAGAAAATTTTGGCGCGCTTCACGATTACCGCTTGGAGTTTTCAAGGGGACTTCAGGTGCTGCACCACGAAAACGGCTGGGGAAAGAGCACCCTGGCAGTGTTCATCAAGGCAATGTTCTTCGGGCTTCCGGCCACCTCCAAGAGGTCTCTTGATGAGAACGAGCGCAAAAAATACACCCCCTGGCAGGGCGGTGCCTTTGGCGGAAGCCTGGAGTTTGAATGTGCCAAGGGAAAATTCCGCATTGAGCGCAGCTTTGGGGACAAGGAAAAGGACGATAGCTTTGCCCTCTACGATCTTTCCACCAAGCGTCCCTCCGAGGCGTATTCCGAGCGCGTGGGCGCCGAGCTGTTCGGCATTGACGCGAGCGGCTTTGAGCGCAGCGTGTATCTTTCTCAGCGCGCGCTGGATTCCAAGGGTGGCAACGCCGAGATCTCGGCACGCCTTGGGAACCTTTTGGATGACGTGGACGACATTGGAAGCTACGACGTCGCAAGAGAAATCTTGGAAAAACGCCGCCGTCACTACGTAATGACGGGAAATCGCGGTGCTGTTGCGGCACTTGAGCAGGAGATCCCCGAGCGGGAACGCGAGCTGGAGGATTGCCGTCGCAAGGAGGAGGCACTGCAGGTACAGGAGTCCGAATTGAATGAGCTGCGCGAGCAGCTGGAGGCAATGGAAAAGCTGCTGCTGGAAAACCGTGCCGAGATGCAACGTGCGGCGCTTGCAAGAGAGCACGCGGCGCTGATCGAGCGCAAGAACGCCATGCTCAACGAGCTGAGTGAGCTTTCGCGGCAAAAGCGTGTCCTGCGGGATTTCTTTGGCGGATTTCCGCCCTCCACACAGGAGTTTGAGCATCAGGTAGGACTTTTTGAAAAAATCAAGGAGACCCGTGCCCGTCTTAGCGCCATTCCCGAAACCCCCTCCGAGCCGGAGCAGCGCGCGGCTTTGAAGCGTGCCTATCCGAGTGGCGTTCCCACGTCGGCGGAGCTGGAGCTTTGGTTCAAGGAAAATGAGGAGCTGAGGCAGACCGTTTCGCGTCTGGAGGCATTGCAGCGGGTCAGAGGCGCAGAGGAGACCGAGGAGCGCTTCCCCAAGGGAGCCCCCTCCGCATCCCGCATTGAGGCGGCAAATGCTTCCTTGGGACAGATCGACCGTTTGCGTGCCGATATTGCGGATGCCGATCAAAGACAAAACGATTTTTCAGGCGTGCGTCGATTCTCGATCCCGTCTGCCGTCTGCTTCGGCATTGGCGCGATCCTTATGGGAATCTTCCTGTTGGTACAGAATATGCCCGTAGCGCTTGCCATTGGCGGCGGCGCTCTGCTTCTTGCGGCTGTCGCCCTGCTTGCGGTAAGTCTTGTGATGAACGGGAAAAAGAAGAAGCTTGACAAAGCACTTGCCGAGCAGATCGCCGAGTGGGAAGCCCAATGCAAAAAAGCGGAGGGCGCGGTCAAGAGCCTTCTTGAGGAATACGGAATGTCTGTGGCAAGCCCTGCCGCATCACTTGCCGAGCTTTCGCTTCTGACGGCGCAGTACCGCGAGCGTCAATCGCGACAGAGTGCGCTGATGGAGGAGGGAAGAAGCTTAGAGCAACGCCGCAGAGCCCTGTCTGCAGGGATCCGTTCCGCGCTTTCCCGTTTTGTAAAGCTTGCGGAATTCAAAAACGATTATTCTGCCGAGCTGAATATTCTGCGCCGTGACGGAGAGCTTCTTCTGCGATTGGAGCAGGAGGAGCGCAAGCGTCTTTACGACCGTGCGGCGGCTGAGGCAGTGCTGGAGGATCTGAACCGTCAGTTTATGCCCTTCCTTCGCAGATATGACCCCAAGGGGGCTTATCAGCCGAACGAGTGTCTGGAGATCATTGGTGAGAAGCGTGAGGAATACGTCCGTGTTTGCAAGGAGATCACCCGTCGCGAGAATGACCTCAAGCTCTTCATTGCCGAAAAGAAGCTGGATGAGATCAATTCCGAGGCTCCCACCTCCTATGAGCGTTTGGTGGAGCAGGAAAAGGCGCTGGGCGAAAAGATCGCCGAGCTGCAGCGCAAAAAGACGGTGGTCAAGAGCACCATGGACCGTCTCCGCGCCGACGTGGACCGCATTCCCGAGCTGACGGCGCAGATCGATCGAGCAAGAGAGCAGCTCCGCGTTTCCAAGGCGAATTACGATACCATTGTGCATACCATGGCACTGCTGGAGGATTCCAAGGCGGCGCTTTCCACCCGCTATCTGGACGGTATGCAGGATAGCTTTGCCGATTTTCTTGCCATGCTGGTGGGAGACGAGGCACCCGAATCCATGATGGACGATAGCTTTGAGGTTCGTATGCAGGGCGGCGGAAAGACCCGCACCATGGAGAGCTTCAGCCGCGGCTGGCGTGACGCCGTGCAGTTCTGCATCCGTCTGTCTCTGACCGAAGCCCTCTTTGCCGAGGGGGCGGAAAAGCCCTTCCTGCTTTTGGACGATCCCTTTGTCAATCTGGATGATGCCAGAATGGGAGCGGCGCGCCGTATGCTGAATCAGCTTGCCGAAAGCTATCAGATCGTTTACATGGTTTGCCACAAGGATCGGGCGTAAGGAGTCGCCGTGAAAAAAAGACTGGGACTTTACGTCCATATCCCCTTTTGCCGCAGTAAGTGCCTGTATTGCGATTTCTGCTCCTTTCCCCGTCCTGCGGGCGAGCCGGTGGACGCCTATCTTGCGGCACTGGAGCGTGATCTGATCCAAAAAAGCGATCTTTGTGGGGAATACGAGGTGGATACCGTCTATTTTGGCGGCGGAACGCCCACCTCGCTTCCCGGTGAGCGCTTGCCTCGGCTTCTCGATGCGGTGACCAGGCACTATCGGGTATCGAGCGATGCGGAAATCACCGCGGAATGCAATCCCACCACCGAAAGCCGTTTGCTCTTTCACGCCATGCGCGCCGCGGGCTTCAATCGCCTGAGCGTTGGGGTGCAGAGCGTTCACGAAAGGGAATTGAAGGCGTTGGGGCGTATCCATTCTTTTTCGGACGTGGAAAAGACCTTTATCGATGCCTGCGCGGCGGGATTTTCCAACCTGAGTGCCGACGTGATGTTCGGTATCCCTCATCAGACTCCCGAAAGCTTTTTGGAAACGCTGGAAAGGCTTGCCGCTCTGCATCCGACCCATCTTTCGGCGTATGGGCTTCAGATCGAGGAGGGAACCCCCTTTCATCGCATGGAGAACAGGCTTCCGCTTCCCGATGAGGACGCCGCCGAGCGGATGTACTTTGAGGGGATCGCGCTCTTGCAATCCCTTGGCTATGCGCAATATGAGATCAGCAATTTTGCAAAAAAGGGGTATGAATCGCGCCATAACCTCAAATACTGGAGCTGTGACGAGTATCTCGGCTTCGGTGTGGCGGCACATTCGGATTTTTGCGGCGAACGGTTTGGCAATTCCCGCGACCTTGATGCATATATTGAAGGCAGAGAGATCACCGAGGAGCGTGAGTCAATTTCCTTCGAGGAACGGAAAAACGAATACGTAATGCTCCGTATGCGCCTTTCCGACGGCGTAAGAGCGGCAGAGTATGAAGCCCGCTTTGGAGAATCCTTTTTCGATACCTTCGGCGCAAGGCTGAAAAAATACGAGGCGAGCGGTTTTGTGCGCGTTACCGAGGAGGGCGCGGCATTTACCCCACGGGGAATGTACCTGAGCAACGCCATTCTTTCCGACGTTTTGGATTTTTGATCCAAAACCCAAAAAACTATTGACAAACGGCGTTTTTTCGTGTACAATAATGTCAGAAACCATCTCGAAAAAACATATAAAGGACTAAAGGAATTATGGAAAACAATAACGAAAGAGAATTTTTCACCCTGCTTGACGAAAACGGTCAAGAGGTGGTATTTGAGCTGATCGGAATTACCGAATACAAGGACAACACCTACTATGCAATGATCCCCTCCGATGCTGCCGATCAGGCACAGGAGAGCGAGGACGGCTTCTGCGAGTATGTGATCCTGCGCGTGGTTTCCAACGAGGACGGCACCTCGGATCTGGTTTCCGTGGATGACGACGAGGAGTTCGACGACGTTGCCGATCTCTTTGACGATATGTTCTCCGAGGAGATCGATTACGATCAGAAGTAATCAAAACGAATTTTGGCGGAGGGTATCCGCTACGCATCCTGCTTAGTGCGTGATAATCGGTGATATAGACCCACATCTGATTAAAGGAGTCTGACCGATCGCGGTGGTTTGCAGACCTCCCGTATTCTGCATCGATTGACTTGTCTCGGCTGAATACGGACGTTGGGAGCAGTAAAGCCGCAGGAAGGACACCGCCCTGACCTTCAGGGTTCTTATTTCCCGATTACACGGCTCGGTGGGTTTCTTTTGCAGGACCTCGGTCCTGTGAGAATGAAGAGGGGGTGCCGCACAGGCATCCCCTTGTGTTTTTTAAAAAATCAAACAGTAACATAAATCAAAGGAGAAAGACAATGGGAATTATCAAAGCGTTTTTCGGCTCTCTCGGCGGCGGCTTTGCCGACCAATGGCAGGAGGTTATTGAAGCCGACAGCATGAGCGATACCACCGTATTTACCAAGGGCGTTAAGGTTCGTAAAAACGACAAGCGCAGCAGCAATAAGAAGGGAACCGAGGATCTGATCACCAACGGCTCGATCATTCACGTTTATCCCAACCAGTTCATGATGCTGGTGGATGGGGGTAAGATCGTGGACTATACCGCCGAGGAGGGATACTATAAGGTGGACAACACCTGTATGCCTTCCATGTTCAGCGGTCAGTTTGGCGAGTCTCTCAAGGAGACTTTCTCCCGCATCCGTTACGGTGGCACGCCCTCTCAAAAGCAGCAGGTATTTTACGTCAACCTGCAGGAGATCAAGGGCATCAAATTCGGCACGCCCACACCGGTAAACTATTTTGACAATTTCTACAACTGTGAGCTTTTCCTGCGCGCCCACGGCACCTATTCCATCAAGATCACCGACCCCCTTCAGTTTTATAGCGAGGTCATTGCCAAGAACGCCGATCGCATGGAGATCAAGGACGTCAACGAGCAGTATCTTTCCGAGTTTTTGGAGGCTCTGCAGGCGGCGATCAATCAGATGTCGGTGGATAATATCCGCATCTCTCAGGTGGCGTCCAAATCCCGTGATCTCTCCAAGTATATGGCAAGTGAGCTGGACGAGGATTGGAAGCGTATGCGCGGCTTTGAGGTGCAGTCGGTTGGTATTGCCAGCATCAGCTATGACGAGGAATCCAAGAAGCTGATCAATCTGCGCAATCAGGGCGCTATGATGGGGGATCCCACGGTGCGCGAGGGCTACGTGCAGAGTGCCATTGCCAGAGGTATGGAGGCTGCGGGAAGCAATCCCGGCGGAAGCGCCCAAGCCTTCATGGGCATGGGAATGGGCATGGGAGCGGCAGGCAACTTTATGGCGTCTGCAAGCGCGGCAAATACGCAGCAGATGCAGATGCAAAACGAGGCGCGCCGCGAGGCGCAGAAGGCAGACGGCTGGACCTGTAAGTGCGGTGCCGTAAACAGCGGAAAATTCTGCTCGGAGTGCGGATCCGCAAAGCCTGCCGCTGTTGGAAGCTGGACCTGTGCCTGCGGTGCGGTGAACAGCGGAAAGTTCTGCTCGGAATGCGGCGCCAAGAGACCCGATGAGGAGAGCTGGTTCTGCACCGAGTGCGGACACAAGAACAACGCCGGCGCAAAATTCTGCGCCGAGTGCGGAAATAAGAGGGGCTAATCGCTGAACGAACAAATTTTGTTCTCTCAGCAGTGAAGGCTTTCGTCCACCTTTTTCAAAAGGTGGCGCGGTGGAGGCTGCGCAAGCCTCCTCGATCTCCGCAGAGGTCGAAATTCCACCGAGCGGCGTTTCTTTTTTGACAACTTGGCAATCGCTTGCGATTGCGGCGGAGCTTGCGGAGCCTGTTTTCATTTGCGCCCGTGGTGTCAAAGAAAAAAGTGGCTAACGAAGCCTCACCTTCTTAATGATCTACGTGAATCCATCCTTTCGGAAAGGACTTTTACATCAATATGGAAACCACCGTTACTTATCAATGTCCGAATTGCGGCGCGGGACTGGCGTTTGACGCGGCGGAGCAGAAATTCAACTGCGAGTTCTGTCTCTCAAGCTTTACCGAGGCAGAGGTCTCGGCGCATCAGCCCGAGGAGATTCTGCGGGAGCAGGAGCGGGAACGCGCCGAATACAACGATGCCTTAAACGAATATTCCTGCCCCAACTGCGGTGCGCAAGTGGTTGCCGACGAGCATACCGCCGCCGATTATTGCTACTATTGCCACAATCCCGTGGTGCTGGGGGGCAAGCTTTCGGGACAGATGAGACCTCATCGCATCGTGCCCTTCAAATACGACAAGGAGCAGGCAAAGGCACGCTTCTTAAAATTCGCAAAAGCAAAATGGTTTGTTCCAAACGGATTCTTTGCCGCCTCGCAGGTGGAAAAGATCACGGGCGTTTATTATCCCTTCTGGATCACCGACGCCGATACCGAGGGGGATTTGGAAGCCAACGCCACCCGCCTTCGCGTTTGGAGGCTGGGAAACGTGGAATACACCGAGACCTCCAGATTCAAGATTCACCGAAGCGGCAACATTCATTTTGAGGATATTACCACCTCTGCCTTTTCCGAGGCGGACAAGAATATGCTGGAAGGGGTTCTCCCCTATCCCAGCGAGGCATTGCAGGAGTTTTCCATGCCCTATCTGTCGGGCTAAGTTGCCAAAAAGCGCGACGTGGAGCGCGAGGATCTGAATCTTGAAGTGAAAAGGCGCATGAACGATTACGCTTCCACGCTCCTCAGAGGAACCGTTACGGGATACAGCACGGTGACGCCCGACAATCTGGAGCTCAAGATCCAAAAGAGCCATTGGGAATATTCTCTGCTCCCCGTATGGGTGCTGACCTACCGCTCGAAAAAGGGAAAGGTCTATACCTACGCCATGAACGGACACACGGGCAAGGTATACGGCGAATTGCCCATCAGCTTTTTCAAGCTCGGCTTGATGCTGGCGGGCTTCATAGCGGCTCTCACCCCACTCTTTATGCTGTTGGGAGGGCTGGTGCTATGAGAAAGAAAATTTTGATCATCGCGTCGCTCTGCCTTTTGCTTACGGTGCTGCTTGTTCTTCCGTGTGCGGCTGAAGCTGAGGAAAAGCAGGTGATTTTTGACAACGGAAACCTGCTCTATCAGAGCACCGAAGACGAGCTTTCGGCGCTGGCGCGTGAGAAAGCCAACGAGACGGGATGCTGTTTTTACGTTGTGACCCACGATATGCGAGGCGGAGTGGGTGAATACTGGGGCGAGGATTTTCTCGCAGAGCATAGACTCACCGAGAATGACGATATCGTGCTTCTCATCATCACCAGAGATTATTCCGAGAACTATTACGATCTGTACCTCTACGGAGATGCGCGGGATCTGATCGACCGCCACGAGATCGATTACATTCTTGATCACGAGGATGTGTACAACCATCTCAAGGGCGGACAGCTGGCGCAGGGCATCAAGGCGTTTTTGGAGCTTGGTGCCGAGAATTATCTTGGCAGAAGCCCCGAATGCCAAAGGATCGTGAACGCCTACTATATAAAGCTCTTTCTGCTTTCCTTTGCCATTGCCGCCGTGTTTGGATCGATCGCCTGTGTCGGTGTTTACAAATCCTACACCGCCAAAAAGCGCTCTGTGGATTACCCTCTGGAGCATTTTGCAAAGCTGGAGCTGAAGGGCAGAGAGGATGTTTTTGTGGGCAGCTTTGTCACAACCCGTATTATCCAGACAAGTAGCGGCGGTCATGGCGGACGCGGAGGCGGCGGACGCGGAGGCGGAGGCGGTCACGCCGGCGGAAGATAACCGAATGAAGCATCAAGAAACGGAGCTTGAAACAATGTTACATAATCTGACACTGAAAAAGGATATCCGCAGCTTTTCGGTATGCCCCGAGAATCTCACGGGGGAGAAGGGCATGGGCGGCATGGCAACCCTTGAGGAGGGAAGTGCCTCGGTTGCGGCGCAGGATCTGGGACAGGGCTGGAAGGTCAATCCCTATCTGGTCTTGGAGGGAAAAAGCACCACCGTGCTTGCCGATATCAAGGGCGAGGGCGCCATTAAGCATATCTGGATCACCGACGGCGCCGGAAAGGGCAGACGCTTGATCCTTCGCATCTATTTTGACGGTGCCGAAAAGCCATCGGTCAACGTTCCGCTGTCTGATTTCTTTGCCAACGCCGATTATAAGGAATACCGTCAGCTGAGCAGTCTTGCCATCTGCTTCAATCCCCGCAAGGGCATGAATTGCTACTTTGAAATGCCTTATTTCAAGGGCTTTCGTGTGGAGATTGAAAATCTTGGGGAGTCGAATTGCAACCTCTATTATCAGATCGATTGCGAGGAAAAGAAGATTCCCGCGGAGAGCCTGTATTTCCACGCTCAGTTTCGACGTGTCAATCCGCTTCCTTACAAGGCGGTCTACACCATCCTTGACAATATCAAGGGAGGCGGGCTTTACGTGGGAACCTACCTCCATTGGGGCGTCAAGTCCAACGGCTGGTGGGGAGAGGGTGAGATCAAGTTCTACATTGACGGCGACACCGATTTTCCCAGCATTTGCGGAACCGGCACCGAGGATTATTTCTGCGGAGCCTACAACTTTGACGTGGACGGAAAATACGTGGAATATTGCACCCCTTATGCGGGACTTTCCAAGGTGGGCTTTACCGATGAGACCTATCGCTCGCAACGCTATTTTGATATGTACCGTTGGCATATTACCGACCCCATCTACTTCAAAAAGGATCTGCGCGTGACCATTCAGGCGCTGGGCTGGAGAAGCGGCAAGCGCTATCTTCCCCTGCAGGACGACATTTCCTCGGTGGCGTACTGGTACTCCGACGATCCGGAGAACGGCTACCTTGAAATGCCCTCTTGGGACGACTTGGAAATGATTTGACAACGAAAGGACTTGTATTAAAATGCTGATTACATCCGACTGGCACATTCACAGTGAGCATTCCTACGATGCTCAAAACCCCTTGAAGCTGATTGCCGAGAACGCCATGGCACAGGGACTGCGCGGCGTTGGAATTACCGATCACGTCAATTTCAACGATGAAAAATTTCTGGGCGATCTTGATGCGTCTGTCAAGGCGGTCAAGGAAATACAAAAGCAATATCCCTTTATGGTGCTTGGCGTGGAGCTGACCCCCATCGCAAAGCCCGAATTCGATTACATCGCGGTTCACGGCTCCTTGGAGGGCTACGAGCCGATTCCTTCTGCCAAGCCCTACGATATCGAGCTGGCGGTCAGTAAAGAGGGACTGATGGCGCGTGGCGTGCGCTACGCCGTTGGTGCGGCACATTGGCGCGTGGATCTGCCAAACGGAAGGAATGCTCCGTCAAGCCTTGACGAAAGCATTCGCGAATGGTACCGCCAGCAGATCTGGTTGGCGTGCGATGAGCGCGTCACGGTTTTGGGACACCCGTGGTGGCATGGAAAGGGGCTTTGGTATGAGGATTTTTCGGTGATCCCCAAGTCCATGAACGAGGAGATCGCGGCGGCGCTGAAGGAACACGGAAAGTACGTGGAGTGCAATTCGCAGTTTTTCAAGAATCCGAGGTCTACCGAGAAATTCCGTCATCAGTACGCCGAATTTTTGCGGGAGATGTTTGAAAAGGGCATTCCCGTGACCTACGGATCGGATTCTCACGCCAACTACGGCGACCTTCGCGCGGACGTGGAAAAATACCTCATCTCGGCAGGCTTTTCCGAGGGGGATTTCTCCGAGATCGCTCCCGAGAAGCTTTGGTAAAATATCAAAAGGAACAGCGTGAATGTGAGATTTCCATTCACGCTGTTCCTTTTTGCTTGATTGTCAGTCGAGATAGATGGGAGCTTCTCCCGTGATTCCTGTTTTGAGATAGTCTCCGAGAAGCTGCTGGATCTGTGCGGTGCTGACGTAGGAGCATCCACCGTCGAGGGTGGGGAGCTCGCCGTAAATGGCGCGGTAGATCATGTGTGCGCCCACATATCCGGCCAAGGGACGGCTGTGTCCGTGCTGATCGTCAATGCAAAAATCCCATTTGTCAATGCCCTCGGCAATGAGGGAATCGATCTCCTGCTTCCAATCCATAACGTACAAAGAGAGATGACGGATGGCTGCCTCGGTAATGGTGGTGCGCTTTTCGTTATGGGCGGGGAAGAGGACCAGGCGCGTTCCCGATGCATCGCAGGCTTCCTTCATAGCGGTCAGATTGGTTGCTTCGGATGCCGAATAAAAGCCGCACAGGAAGACGACGTCGTATGCGCCGCCGCGGATTTCGGACATCAGGGTAGGATCCTCCACAAAGGTCTTTACGGTGGCATAGCCCCAGGAATAATCGGTTACGGTGGCTTTCTTTCCGTGATTGATCAGCATTTCCTCAAGGATGCTTCCTATCCGCGAGCTGTTGATAAAGCTGTTTCCGAGAATGGCGATTTTTGCGTTCTCCAGTCCCGCAAGGTCTCCCAAACGGTCACCGCCGGTTTCCTTGGTGATTTCGGTTTGATTCAAAAGACGGAAGGAGACGTTGCTGCCAACCTCGGTGTAGTCTGCCGTCAGAGTCAGGGGACACTTCTCACCGTTCTTTTCCACCGCAAAGTAGTAGCGGAAGCGGAAGACGAGGGTGTCCTTTGTTCCGCGCTTTTCGATATGCTCCTCTATGGGAAAGCCCGTCAGATCCGATTTGCGGGTGGCAACGGTTTTCCACTCGTCAAGATCGGTGGCTTCTCCCTTGTAAAGTCTACCGATCTCCTTCCCGTCCCGCAGAATGATACGGGTGGAGATTTCCTCGGCTTCCTTCAGCTCCCACTCCTCGGGCAGAGAGAGCGAAACCGAAAAGGGAATGCTGTGGAAGGAAATGATCACGTCATGGATACCGCTTGTATTGTGTCGATCAAGATTTTCGTAAGCGTTATCCTCGCTTGGATCGTCACGAACAGGGAGCGAATCGGTGCTTTGCTCCGACATAGCGCTCTCGTCGGATTGAGGATTGTTTTTTGCCTTGCATCCGCTCAAAAGGAGGATGGACGCAAGCAGGATGATAAAAAGTTTTTTCACAGAAGCCTCCTTAACGGGAATTTAAAAAAGTGTTGCAATGGGAGTAACGTCGATCAGAATACCGCAGAGGATGCCGATGAGGAGCAGAATGCCCACAATGCGGAAGGAATCCTTGACGGGTCTGTTGTTGCGGAACAAGAGCGCCAGTCCAATGCCGGCGTTCACGAGAAGTCCCGAAAGCATGGCGCCTACACTCAAAACGCCCTCCAGATAAAGATGGGTCAGAAGAATGGAGGAGGCGCAGTTGGGAATGAGTCCCACCAGTGCCGAGAGGACGCTTCCGATCACGGGGCGATTCAGAATCAGCGCGGCAATACGGTCTTCACCAATCAATTCCACGGCAATATGGAGCGCCATGGTGAAGATCAGAAGAAACAGGGAAATTCTCAGGGTATGCTTGAGTGCCGAGAGGGCAAAATGATCGTGACAGTCGCAATGCTCACGCTCGCAAAGCTCTTCGATCTGCGGCTCGGGGGCTTTTTGATTCTTGGGACGAAGCAGTCCCGCGATCAGATCCACGGCAAAGCCTGCGGCAATACCGATGATCAGCTTACTGCCGAGAAGCTTTAAGATCAAGGGAAGCGGCGCACCGTTCGAGATCAGAATGGGGAGCATTTCGTCGGACGTGGAGAGATACACCGCCAAAAGGGTTCCCGTGGTGATGATGCGTCCCGTATAGAGCCCCGAGGCGGCGGCGGAAAAGCCACATTGGGGAAGCGCGCCCATGGCGCCGCCCAAAAGGGGACCGATCCTTCCCGAGCCCTTGAGCCAGCGCTCAGCGGCACCGCCCGCTTTGTGCTCCAAAAGCTCCATGAGCAGATAGGTAAGATAGAGGAAGGGAAGAAGCTTCAGCGTCTCCCAAAGCGAGTGGAGCAGAGCGTGCTCCGCAAGATGTAAAAGATCATACATGACTCTTACCTCCCGCGCGGCAGTCAGCGCAAAGACCGTAGAGAACCGATCTTCCGCAAAGCACTTGGAATCCATGCTCCTTCAGAAGATGGCTGAAGAATTCGGTGGATGCGTGACAGTCCAGATGCTCTACCTTGCCGCAACGGATGCATTTTTCGTGAAAATGCTCATCGCAGTCACATCCCTCGCCCACGTATTGAAACACGTCGCAGAGGTTGTTCGGATTGCGGAATTTTTGCACGCTGTGATCGTCGCAGAGCTGATTCAGCTGACGGTAGATACTGCTTTTTCGTCTTTTTTCATCGCCGTAGAGGGCTTTGCAAAGCTCCTCGGCGCTAAATTGCTCGTCGGGGTGAGAGGAGAGAAAGCTGATCAGCGCGGCTCTCCCCGCAGTGTTGTAGGATTTCTTTTGCATAGAGGTTCCTTTTTCAAATTTGAGAATGATTCTCAAATTATAGCATAAATCGGGAATCTTGTCAATGCTTTTTGGAAAAAAAAGAAGAAGATCCGCAAAAAATCACGGATCTTCCAATAGAATGATCAAGCAATGGAATCAGAAGCAGGAAATCAAGGTCTTCACGCCGCGGATGATCAGACCGATGACGACCCAGATCAGGGAGAAGGCGATAACCACGCAGAACAGGGACAGCAAACGGAGATTAAAGATCCAAAGAGCCGATACCATCATTGCTTCAACACCAATGGCAAAGGTAGTAATTCCAAACGCTAAGAGCAGAAGCAGGTAGAAGGGAATGGCGCCAAGGCTTCCCTTGATATCCTGGGGGCTCAGAGAGATGTGGAGCGAGATGGGAAGAATGACCACAAGACCCAGAATCGCGCGCAACGCATCGGTGTGGAACGCGTCGGGGAGATCGAGGAAGAGGGCAAAGATGCTCTCCAGCATCTCTTTGAAGTTGTTTCCACCCAAGGTCAGCTCCGCCGTTCTTGCAAGATAGTCGTTCCATTGATTGGGGAAGCAGATCCAAAGCATCAGTACCATCACCAGCATGCCGCTGAAGATGGGACCTACACCAATGAAGAGATTGCCGAATTTTTGCCAGATGTTCTTGCGATTGTAGCTGTGATTCACGTATCCGTAAACGCCGTTTTCGGCTTTGGGAGACCAAAGGCACATGCCCTCGATCCTGTGACCGAACAGGGGGCACATCATGGCGTGTCCCAATTCATGAACAGGGGTGCCAATGATGGAGGTTACGTCAAAGATGGCACCCGAGGGAGACCCCATCAGCTTGGAAAATGCCTTGGCGCAAAGGCGTACCGCCAGACCGCAGATCACCAGTGTGCCAAGCGTTAAAAGGATCAACATGCCGAAATATTTCAAAAATTCAAAAATCAGATCGCTCATAAATCTTCAATTCCTTTCCAAAAACTTGATTTGCTATCATTATTATATCTTTTTTGATAGTTTTTGTCAAGAGGAAACGGTGAAAAAACAAGAAAAAGAAACCGCCGCAAATTCTTGCGACGGTTCCTTTGGACTTATGCCAAGCAAACGTTAATGGCTCTTTGCTTTGCGCTGTTCTTGGGATCGGGCTCGGTGTCAAAAGTTACCTTCTGACCCTCGGTCAGGGTCTTGAAGCCCTCTACCTGAATGGCGGAGAAGTGTACGAAAACGTCGTCGCCACCCTCGTCATTGGAAATAAAGCCGTAGCCCTTCTCAGCGTTGAACCACTTTACCGTACCTTTATTCATGTCGGGTACCTCCGTATAGATTTTGTACCCGGAAAAAACAAAAAGCCCACAACCTTCGCGAACCTATAAACCGTGATCCGCGGGGACGTGAGACCAGGGAGCTTCCTTCAGATACAAGAGCATTATACCACAAACGGAGGGAAAAGTCAAGGGCTTTTGGAAAAAAGAGGAGGTTATGTTTTTGGTTTTTTGATGGGACGGGAAAAGCATCGAAGCCCTGTTTTTCAACGCAGCCTCGATGCTTTGATGCAATTTTTTCAGCTTTCCAGCTGGCGTCCCAAAAATCCGGCGGCGGTGAGGATCAGCTTGGTTTCCACCTCACTGCCGGGGAGCTCGCGACGGGGCTCGTTGGGATGATCGGTCACCGATGCTACGCATCCAACGATGTCTCCCTCGCTGATGATGGGCATGGCGCAGCTGACGTAAAAGCTTCCGCCTTCTGCAAGCACGGGAATGGCGTCGCTACCCTCACGGTGAAAATACAGGGAGCGGCTTTCGATCACGCTTTCCAGCTCTTTTGAGAGAGACTTGTCGGTATATTCCTTTCTGGGAACCCCCGAGCAGGCAATGACCGCATCGCGGTCACAGATCACCACCGAGAGAGAGCAGGTCTTGTGCAGGGTCTCGGCGTACTGAGAGGCAAAGGATGCCAGCTCGCCAATGGGGGAATACTTCTTAAAGATGACCTCGCCCTCGCGGTCGGTGTAGATCTCCAAGGGGTCGCCCTCGCGAATACGCATGGTTCTTCTGATTTCTTTTGGAATGACGACGCGTCCAAGGTCATCAATTCTACGGACAATTCCGGTTGCTTTCATGGTTTTATTTCTCCTTGAATGAAACATTTTATGCTTTCAAGGCTATTATTTGTTGCTGTGACGAAAATTATCCAACGAGTCTATGGGATTTTTTGCCTGTGAAATGACAAAAATCAATTTGGTGTTGACTTTGACGGCATGATGTGATATAATGGTTAACAGAGACTCTTTGTGAACGTCGAATCTGTTCGGCAAGGCAGCTCCCTGAAGGCGAGACTGCTCTCTTTGAGCTTCTCTTTATTTTTTTGGAGGCTATTATGTTTGAGACAATCAAAAGCATTGGAGAAAAGTTCCGCATTCCCGGAAAGCTTTACTCCTTCGATGCCATCACCCTTGGAAACATCAATTCCACCTATAAGGTGATCTATCAGCAGGAGAACGTGGGCTTTCAGACCTACCTGTTTCAACGTGTGAACACCGTGGTGTTTAAGGAGCCCGTCAAGATCATGGAAAACATTGATCACGTAACCTCCTTCATCTGCAAAAAATATCCCAATCAGATCACCCTGCATTTTCATCACACCGATAGCGGTGAGATCTATTACGTTGCCGAGGATGATTGCTTCTGGCGCGTGAGCAACTACGTGGAATCGGTTACCTTTAACAGCACCGAGGATCTTTCGGTCATCGAATCCACGGGCGAAGCCTTTGGCAATTTCCAAATGCAGCTTGCCGACTTTGACGGCTCGATTCTTCACGAGACCATTCCCGATTTTCACAACACCAAAAAGCGCTTGGACGTTCTGTTTGCCGATGCCGAGCGTGACGTCTGCGGGCGCGCCTGCGAGGTGAAGGCGGAATTGGATTACATTCAATCGGTCAGAGCCACGGCATCCGAGCTGAGCATCCGCTTTGCCAACGGTGAGATTCCCAACCGCGTGACCCACAACGATACCAAGGCAAACAACGTGCTTTTTGATCGCAGGACCCATCGCCCCCTGGTGGTCATCGATCTCGATACCATTATGCCGGGTATGGCAATGTACGATTTTGGCGATGCGGTGCGCTTTATTGCCAACACTTCCGAGGAGGATGAGAGCGATCTTTCCACCGTGTATTTTGATACCGCAAAATTCCGCGCCTTCGCGAGAGGATTTATCGGAAAGGTCAAGGATTCTCTGACGCAGGATGAGATCGACAATCTGGTATTGGCTTCCTTCTCGATCACCGTTGAGCTTGCCGCAAGATTTTTGGACGATTATTTGGTGGGAGACACCTACTTCAAATGCAAATATCCGGGACACAATCTGGTTCGCGCCCGTTGCCAGCTCAAGCTCGCGAAGGATATTATGAATAAGTATGACGAGTTGAACTGGATCGTTCGTGACGTGGTGCAGAACGGTTGATCCAAAATCGAATATGGCTTTTCGGTGCCTGAAAAGAATCGAAAAGCCTTTTCTTTTGGGTATCCTCTTGATTTTTTGAAAAAAATGTTATATAATAAAAAAGCGATCCGAAAGGAGGTCTTGAAAAAGCGTGACACAAAAAAACCCTAAAAAAATCAAGGACTATTTTTTGAATTTCAAATTCAGAATGACCAATACGCGCATCATTGCGTTGGGCTTTGCGATCATTATTTTAACGGGTACGCTACTGCTTTGCTTGCCCTTCGCGTCTGCGAATTTTGAATGGACAAACCCGATAGATAGCCTGTTTACCGCCACCACGGCGACCTGCGTAACGGGTCTTGTCACGGTGGATACGGGTGTTCACTGGTCCATGTTCGGGCAGATCGTGATCCTTGTGATGGTTCAGATCGGCGGTATCGGCTTTATGACCCTGTTTACGCTGCTTTCCTTCCTGGTAAAGGGAAAGGTCAGCCTGCACGAGCGACGTCTTTTGATGCAGAGCGCGGGAGCTATGCACATGGGCGGCGTAATGGGAACCTTCCGTCAGATTCTTCTGGGAACGCTGGTGATGGAGGGCTTGGGAGCCTTCATTCTCTACCGTCGGTTTTTGCCGGTGTTGGGTGAGAAGGCGCTTTGGTATGCCATCTTCCATTCCATATCCATGTTTTGTAACGCCGGCTTGGATCTGTTTACCCCCGTGGGAGGTGCATCCCTGACCACCTTTGCGGACGACCCCGTGGTGATGTTTACCGTCATGTTCCTTGTGGTTATGGGCGGTCTTGGTTTTCTCGTTTGGAACGATCTTTTAAAATCTCTTTTCCGCTGGCGCAAGATGCAGCTGCACACCAAGCTGGTGCTTTGCATTACGGGCGTGCTTCTTTTGGGGGGCGCGGTGCTCTTCTATTTCACCGAGCGGAATGCCTCCATGGCGCATCTGAGCGAGTCGCAAAGAATGATGGCGTCCCTCTTCCAATCGGTGACGACCCGTACAGCGGGGGCATATACCGTGGATCAATCCACGCTGAGCGATTCGGGATCCTTGATCTCCATGGTGCTCATGTTTATCGGCGGTTCTCCCGGCTCCACCGCGGGCGGTGTAAAAACAACCACCGTGGCGATCTTTTTGTTCAGCGCGATCCGTCTTGCGCGCAATCAGGAGACGGTGGTTGCTTTTAAGAGACGCATCGATGACCGTATCGTCCGTCAGGCGGGATCGGTGGTTTGTGTGTATCTTGGTGTGATCCTTCTTGGAACGACCTTGATATGCGCGCTGGAGCCTGCGGGAATGCGCGAGGTGATGTACGACGTGGTCTCCGCCATTGCAACGGTGGGACTTTCCATGAATCTGACCCCGACCCTTTGTTGGATGTCGAAATTGATCTTGATCATACTCATGTTTGCGGGACGGTTAGGAGGTCTTTCGATCTTCATGGCCATTGGCGAGAGGAACGAGACCACGCTTTTGGAACGCCCCGTGGAAAAAATACTCATTGGTTAAAGAGAGGATAGGAAATTATGAGAGCAAAATCTGTACTGGTGATCGGTCTTGGACGCTTTGGCCGTCACCTTGCCAATAAAATGAGAGAGCTTGGAAACGACGTGATGATCGTTGACAAGGACGAAAAGCTGGTAAACGAGCTGGCGCCTCAGTTTACCGATTCCCACATCGGTGACTGCACCAGCGAGGCGGTCATACGCTCCCTTGGTGTGAAGCAGATGGACTACTGCTTTGTTTCCATCGGTGAGGATTTTCAGTCCTCCTTGGTCATTACCTCAATTCTGAAGCGGGTAGGCGCAAAATACGTGGTGGCAAAGGCGAACCAGGACATTCAAGCCCAGCTGTTGACCCAGATTGGTGCCGATGAGGTGATCTATCCCGAAAAGGAGATCGCCGAAAAGCTGGCGATCCGATACAATTCCAATAATATTTTCGATTATATCCAGCTGACCGCGGATTACTCGATCTACGAGATCCCGATCATGGGCTCTTGGGAGGGCAAGACCATTATTGAGGTGGACGTGCGCAAAAAGCACCACATCAATATTATTGCCGTTAAGAGCGAGAAGAAGGGACTCAACCCCATGCCGGGCGCCGATTACGTTTTCCAAAAGGACGATCACGTGGTGGTCATGGGCAAATCCAGCGACGTCTTCAAGGTGGCGGGGAAGAGAAAGAGATAAAAAGAAAAGGACAGAGAAAGGCTACTTCTCATAAGGAAGTTAACCTGATGCACGGTAGGGGCGAACTGTGTTCGCCCGCGGGAGACCGCAGGTCTCCCCTACGGATAATCAAAATTTGATCCGCAGAAAACAAAGAGATAACCCCGACAGATTTTTCTGTCGGGGTTTGTTATATTCTGATAGATAAACTCAAATTTATTGAGTTATAAAATATCGCCGTAGAACCACAATATTGTTTTATGAGAATAATCAAAATCATTGATTATTTCAAGATAACCTTTTTCTTTAAGACTTGATTCAATATGCCTTTCTTGAACGAATGACTTCCCTTGATTTTCAATGGATTGCCAAATTTGTTCACACGAGGTTCTTGACCAAAAAGAATTGTAATATTTTGGGTCGTAGAATATTATTATTTGTGATTCCCAAAGATCAAATTCATCAATGACAGCAACCACTTTGCAAAAGGACAGGTGATTTGGTTTCTGCTCTATAATTTCTGCAGTTTTATCAAGCCACGCCCTACAAAACTGTGTCTTAATTCTTCCGTAGGTTTTAGGAGATGAGATAAACTGACTGCACGGAACATGAAAATGCTCGTATTGACAGTCGGTATTTTCAAAAGGTTGTATTTGATTTATATTTGAAAGCAGCGCATTCAGCTTGCGCTTTTGCCCGCGTTGTTTTTTGTGTTTCATACAAATACCTTCTTCGTCAATTTTTGGTTTATCATTCCGTTTTATCGCCAGTTTCGCCTTTGTATTACAAAGGCTTCGGGCAAAGCCCATACCCCTTGTAGGGCGGGGGTTTACTCCCGCCGCCTTTTTTTGCTTCAAGGCGTTCATTACGGCGGGAT
>SVSL01000027.1 GCA_015064315.1 Oscillospiraceae bacterium | reverse complement strand
CTATGTTACGGCGGGAGCAAGCCCCCGCCCTACGATATAACCCCATTATAACACAAATCGGCAGAGAAAACAACATCTCTGCCGAAATTTGTTTGTAGGGGCGACCATTGGTCGCCCGTTTTGGTTTTGCGGTTGTTTGCGGGCGACCAGTGGTCGCCCCTACAGAGGAACATCCTTATGAGAACCAGCCTAAAGCGGCTCTTTTTTAAGGCGATGGATCAAGCTTATTTGTCGAGGTAATATTCCACCGTATAAGGAGTTTCCTCGGCGGGCTGGATGCGGAAGAGTCGCAGCTCTCCGGGCTCAAAGTCAAGGGAGTCTTTCTTCCTCGTGAGATTATTTTCATGCATCAGTCGGTTTTCTCATGGATGCTTTTCAACCGTTTTTTAATACCGTATAACTTTTTTTCAAAGAATTCCGCGTTGTTGATCTGCGTATTGAGATATTCCTCGGACCTTATATCCTCCCCCATGGGCGGCGTGTATTCGGGAAAATAGGTGCTGAGCAGAACCTTTTTGGCGTAGGATTTGGAAAGCACTTGGTTTTTGGCGTGATCGGGCGAATCAAAGGGCGTTTCCCAGTAGTAGATCGCCATGAGATAATTGGCGTAGCTGCGAAGCTCGTCATCGCGGGAAAGGTCAAGGACGCGAGAGGCACACTCAAAGATCAGTTCATTTACCACGCGGTGCTGTCGATCGTTTTCGATGTTGTTGTGCATGTTTTCAAGCAGGCTGAGCTGAATACGCAAAACACGGTCGTCGAGCAGGACGGTCTCGGCATCCTTTAAAAAGCTTTCGTATTCTTTTTGAAGAACCGAAAAGGAGCTATCGTTTTTGGAAGAATATGCTTCGATCAGCTGTTTGATCAAGGCAGCCTTTGACGAATCCTCAAGACCGCACAGGCAGTCCAGAGAAACCTGAAAGACCTCGCAGAGCTTGATCAGCGTGGTGATATCGGGAAGAGTTGAGCCGTTTTCGTATCGGGAGATCATTTGATGAGAAACGTACAGCCGATCCGCAAGCTGACTTTGCGTCATGCCGATTTCCTGTCGCAAGCTTTTGATATTGGATCCGATCCGATTACACAACATCAGAAATACCTCCATATCTTTTTTTACCATTATAACAGAAAATCAATCGCTTGTCTATACCACAGTCGGCGATTCTGTGCAACGGGCGGTTGCAATTTTTGATCTGCGCCCGTACAGCTTTTATCTTGAAAAAGAAGAAAGAGCCGTTTCGTACGCGCCGTGTTCTTAAGGATAGTTTTATAAATGGAATAGTAGGTAGACGAGCGAACACCGCCAGAGGCTCCCTTGTGTAAAGGGAGCTGACGCCGAAGGCGGCTGAGGGATTGTTTAACGATGAATTTTTGCCTTTTACAATCCCTCCGTCACGGCAAGCCGTGCCACCTCCCTTTACACAAGGGAGGCTTATTACCACCCGACAGTACACCACAAGGTGTAATACACGATATCTTGCGGGGCAAGGTGTATGAAAAGGAGTACGAACAAAACGCTCGTACTCCTTTTGTTGTAGGGCGGGGGTTCATCTCCCGCCGCATGATTAAATTTATATCGTTTGTAACGGCGGCAGCAAGCCCCCGCCCTACGATATAACCCCATTATAACACAAATCGGCAGAGAAAACAACATCTCTGCCGAAATTTGTTTGTAGGGGCGACCATTGGTCGCCCGTTTTGGTTTTGCGGTTGTTTGCGGGCGACCAATGGTCGCCCCTACAGAGGAACATCCTTATGAGAACCAGCCTAAAGCGGCTCTTTTTTAAGGTGCTGGATCAAGCTTATTTATCGAGGTAATATTCCACCGTATAAGGCGCTTCCTCTGCGGGCTGGATGCGGAAGAGTCGCAGCTCTCCCGGCTCAAAATCGAGATTCATCAGGTTAGCGGTTTCAAAAATGAATCTCTCTTCGCCGTCCTCCTTGCTCACCTCGTAAACGTGGGAGGGGGCTTTGAAATTGAGACGGACAAGCTGAGGGGAATCGTAATCGCGGTTGAGCACCATGAGGTATTTGTGTCCGTAGGCATCCTTGTGTTCGGAGATCGAGATGCGAGTGCCAAGGGGCTTTTCGTTGTCCAAAAGCTCGCTTTCCTCCAAGGGGGTGCGAATCCCTTCCATGGAAGGATGATCGGGGAGAAGCGAATCGTCATGGATCACACGGAGGCATTCCAAAGCCATCAAGGTGTTTCCGAGGGCGTGAAGCTCCTCGTTCAGCTTCTTTTGCTCCTCAAAATATACGCCCTTGCCGCCGGTTGTGGGGTCTACGTAGCCACCGAAGGCGGTATACAGTCCCAAGCACTTGACACCGTAGAGGATTCCCGCGTAAGCCATGGCGCGTACCATGGGGAAGCGGAAAATGTAATGGATCTTGTGGAAGCTGAAGCGCTGTCCCTGATAGGTAAACCAGAAGGGAATTTCATGCTTTTGCGCGGCGCGACGAACGATCTCCAGATCGCTCCACATGGTGGTGTTGTCCAGCTGGAGGGCGGGATCGTATCCGATTCTGCCGATGGGGTAGTAGTCAAAATCGACTTGCACGGGATCAATGACCGAAAGCGCGTTTTCAATGTAAGGCGCATAGGCGTTCTCTTGCCAGGAGCAAAGCTTGTGGTAATCGGGATTCAGGGGAACATAGGGAAGAATATGAGGACGCGTGCTTTCGCAAAAGTCCAGCATTCGGCGCGTTTCCTCCAGATGCTCCGGAAGGATCGGCTCATCCCAAAGCAGGTAACCCATGACCGAGTTCCATTTTTCGGTATCGCGCATTGCCCCCTCGAAGTCATTTGTGGAGCAGAAAATATTTTTGTCGCCCATGCCGCTATATCGCAAAAAGTCGGAAAACAAAACCTTACCGCCATAGCGTTCGGCGGTGCGCACGATCTCCATGGCAAGATTGGATTCTGCCCAGCCGCATCCCAAGAGATCAAAGCCTGCGTCGATCGCCGTTTTGACCGCTCGGCGCGTTTTGCGGAGTGTCAGCTCGCTCTGAGGGGAAAGTCCACGTGCCGCCGGGCTGGAAAGACGAAGCAAAAAATTGTCTTGCTTCCACTTGCGTCTTGGGTTTCCGATAGGGTATCTTGCAAATAATTTGTGTTCCATGTGAATGCTCCTTTTTGATGAATATGATACATCCAGTATAACACATCTTTTTGACATGTTCTTGCCAAAAATCATTTTGTTCGTGCCATTTTAGCGGAACATCAGTGAGTGAAAAAGGCAAAAAACTATTCGTTTTTGAGATACTCCCGCGGTGTACAGCCAAGCTCCTGGGTAAATACGCGGTAAAAGGTTCGCAGGGAGGAAAATCCGCTTTCCATGGCGCATTCGGTGATGTTTTTCTTTTTCTCACGCAGAAGCGTCAGCGCGTTTTTCAGGCGCACCGTATTGATGTAGCGGCTGATTCCAATATGAAAGCCGGAGCGAAAACGCTCTGCCAGATAATTACTGCTGTACCCCATGGCGTGGGCGATCTGTTCGGTGGAGAGCTCCTCCTTAAAATGCTCGTTGACGTAAAGCAAAATCCGTGCGGGGAGGTCGGTGTTTTCATCGGGGCCGCCGTTTTCAAAGGAGATGTATCGAAGAACCGTGCCCAGAATGACGTGCAGATATCCCATTTGTTCAACGGGGTTCAGATCCTCGCGTTCCAGCTCCGCAATGGCGGCCTTGATCTTTGCCGTTGCAGCATCATTGCGAATCACGGGATGTACGGCACGCTTGTTGGCAACCGCCTCCATAAAATCGGGGCATAGGAAGGTGGGAATAAAAAGATCCGTGCATTTTACCGTGTCCTGCGCCGCATGAAATTGATGGGTGGCGTAGCTGGGAACAATGGCGATCTCCCCGGCGTGCAAAGCCTCCGCGGTGTCACCGATCCAGGCGGTAGCGCGACCTTCTTCCATTAACATCAGCTCAATGTGGGAATGAAAATGGAATTGACCGCTCAGTCGCGTATAATGCTCGATGTGCAGTCGACGGATTTGTTCGCGCTTGATATGAAAATAGGGCTGCATATCTCCTCCAAAATGACATGAAATGGCATAAAAATAGTGTTTTTTGGCAAGAAATTGCCAAATAAAAGGTTTATACTTATTATAGATCGGCTCGTATGAAATGTCAAGAGCCTTTTTGGAAATTTGTGCCTTGAAAAAAGAGGTGGAAGCATGGAAGAATATTTTTTGCAGAGTACGCGTGACGGAAGCGACCGTTCCGCGGAAATCGAAGAAAAGCTGACGCTTTACGGCGTTTGTATTTTTGGGAGCGGTGTTTTTTATGTCACGGGTGTCAGAATGCCCGATCATTCCGTTGGTCGCGGAGTGGAGATCAGCATCTACGGTGGCTCCGCCATGATGACGAGTTGCTTCTTCGGTATCCCCGAGACCGTGAATCCCATCAGGCTTTCGGGGGGAGCCAAGCTCCGTCTGCGCGATTGTATCGATTCCGTGGGAAACGACTGTACCGTGGTCGAGAAATCAGATCTTATATAAACAGCAAAGGAATTTTTTACACATGAAAAAGAAATGGTGGCAGGAAGCCGTTGTTTATGAAATTTATTGCAAGAGCTTTTGCGATTCCGACGGAGACGGAATTGGAGATCTTCGCGGCGTGATGTCAAAGCTTCACGTCCTGCGTGATCTTGGCGTAAACTGCATTTGGTTTACGCCCATTTATACCTCACCGCAGGTGGATAACGGCTATGACGTTGCGGATTACAGAAATATCGACCCCGCCTACGGAACGCTGGAGGATTTCAAAAAGCTTCTCGATATGGCGCATGGCATGGGGATCCGCGTGATCATGGATATGGTTCTCAATCATTCCTCCGATGAGTGCGAATGGTTCAAAGAATCGAGAAAATCCAAGGACAATCCTTACCGGAACTATTACATCTGGCAGCCTCCCAAGCCCGACGGCTCCCCTCCCAACAATTGGGGCAATTATTTTCGCGAGGGGAACGGATCGGCGTGGGAGTTTGATGCAGCCACGAACGAATATTACCTGCATCAATATTCCATCAAGATGCCCGATCTCAACTGGGAATATAAGCCGTTGCGCCGTGAGATCTACAATATGCTTCACTTTTGGCTTGATCTTGGCGTGGATGGCTTCAGACTGGATATTTTCACACGCTTTAAAAAGCCCGAGGGCTTTCCTGATACCAAGAAGGCACCTGATCTTTTGTTGGATCGAAACGGATTTGTGATGGATCCGAGCATGTGTACCAACGTGGAGGGCATTCACGAGATCCTTCATGAGCTTTACACAGAGGTCTTTGGTCCGAGAGACTGTATGACGGTTGGCGAGGGCGCCGGAGTGTCGCATAAAAACGCTGCAGATTACGTTGGTGCCTTGCGGCAAGAGCTTGATATGGTGTATCATTTTCAGCTCTCACACAGAAAGCTTTATTCGATCTCCACGGAGCATTTTCGCACCGTGCAGAAGAATTGGGCGGAGGTATTGCGCAAAAACGCATGGGCAGTACAGTATCTTTCCAATCACGACTCGGCAAGACAGGTTTCTTGCTATGGATGTGATGATGAGCGGTATCGAACCGATTCGGCAAAGCTGCTGGCAACGCTGATCCATACCACTCCGGGCACGCCCTTTATTTATCAGGGTGAAGAGATTGGTATGACGAACGTCAAGTATGATACCATCGAAGATTACAATTGTTGTTACACCGTTGGGGATTATCATGCGATGATAGCGTCGGGTGTGTCTCCCAAGGAGGCGATTGATCTTCTTGCACCAAGAAGCCGTGACAACGCACGTACCCCGTACCAATGGGACGGAAGTGAGAATGCGGGCTTTTCCACGGGAACTCCTTGGATCAAGGTGAATCCCAACTACACCCATATCAATCTGGAAGCCGACCGCGCAAACGGGGATTCGATCTTTGCCTTTTATCAGGAGCTGATCAGAATGCGCCGTGAGGATCCGGCGATCATTGATGGGGATCTGAGATTTCTGCTGGACGATCACGAGGAGATCCTTCTTTATACGCGTGCTTGTATCCGTCAGACCCTCTTGGTGGTTGCCAACTATTCGGAAAAAAACGTTCACTTTTCCATTCCTGAGGAGTTGGAAAACAGCAGCTGGAGAAGAAGACTCACCAACAAAATGGACACGACACCCTCCATGGGTGGCTCAAGAGATCTCCTGCCTTGGGAGGTTGAGATCTATGAGTTGGCAAGGTGATTCACCGTATTTTTCGGCAATGAGTTTTCAAAACAGCGTGAATTGGAGATAAGACTATGATCAAAGACAAATCAAAGATGTTGTTTACGTCACGGCAGATCGCCGCCATTATCCTGCCGCTCTTGCTGCAGAACCTGCTTTCCATTACCATTGGTATGGCGGACTCCATGATGGTTTCCAACAAGGGCGAGGCGGCGTTTGCGGGAGTCTCGCTTGTAAACTCCTTGGATACGGTTCTGATCACCCTGTTTTCGGCGCTGACCGCAGGAGGCTCTGTGGTGCTGGCACAGGCAATGGGGCGTAAGGATCGGGAATACGCCTGCAAGGCGGCAAAGCAAATGCTTTATGCCACTACCATGGCTGCGGCGACGATCACCACCATTGTTGTGATCTTTCGTGTGCCGATCCTAAAGCTTTTGTTTGGCGAGGTGGAGGCCGACGTTTTAAAAAACGCCCTTGCATATTTCTTCTTTGTTTCGCTTTCCTTTCCGTTTTTGGCTATGGAGAGCAGTGTTGCCTCTACGCTTCGCGCCCAGGGCGACAGCATGACCTCGCTCAAAATTTCGATTTTGATGAATCTTTTAAACATCGTAGGCAACGCCGTTTTGATCTATGGCCTCGATCTTGGTGCCGCAGGTGCCGCCATTGCAACCCTGATCTCGCGTATTTTGGGTGCGGGGATCCAGTTGACCATCATTCACAACAAAAAACGCTATATTTACATCGAGCGTCTGTTTCATTACCGACCCGACCGATCGATCATTCGTGCCATTCTTCACATTGGTGTACCCAACGGCATTGAGAACACCATGTTCCAGTTCGGACGTTTGATGACCTCCAGTCTGGTCTCCTCTCTCGGAACGGTCGCCATTGCCGCAAACGCGGCGGCACTTTCCCTTGCCAACCTCCAATACACCATGGGAGGAGCGGTGCAAAGCTCCATGGTGGCGGTGGTGGGACGCTGTGTGGGCGCTAAGGAGAAGGAGCAAGCCAAGTACTATGCCCGCGCGCTTCTCGGCATTGCATATGCAACGATCTTTGTGGCGGTGTTGATCCTTTCGGTGTTCGCCACGCCCTTGTTGAGTCTCTACGGGCTTTCGGGCGAGACCTCCGCAATCGCGCGCCGATTACTTCTTTACCACGGCGCGGTTTCGATCTTCATTTGGCCCATCGGCTTTTGTCTGCCCCCTGCGCTTCGCGCCGCCAGCGACGTAAAATTCACCATGGTGGTCTCCACCTTTTCCATGTGGGTCTTCCGCGTGGCCTTGGCTTATTTTATGGCACAGGATGTGGTTTCGCTGTTTGGAATCGTGTCCTTTGGCGGCCTTGGAATGGGTGTTATGGGTGTTTGGGTCGCCATGACCATTGACTGGGTCTTCCGCACGATCCTATTCCTGTGGCGATTCCTCAGCGGAAAATGGCTTTCCAAGTATCGGGAGATACCAACGAGGAAAGCCGAAAACGAAGCGTAACCGATCATAAAATCATCCCCCGACGGATTTTACGACCCGTCGGGGGATTGCTTTGAGGCGATTGATCAAGCTTATTTGTCGAGATAATATTCCAGCGTATAGGGTGTTTCCTCTGCGGACTGGATGCGGAAGAGGCGCAATTCACCCGGCTCAAAATCGAGATTCATCAGGGGAGCGTCCTCAAAAATGAATCTCTCCTCGCCGTCCTCCCTGCTCACCTCGTAAACGTGGGAGGGGTTTTTGAATTTCAAACGAACCAGCTGGGGGGAATCGTAATCGCGGTTGAGCACCATGAGGTATTTATGCCCGTAGGCATCCTTGTGCTCGGAGATCGAGATGCGAGTGCACAAAGGCTTTTCGTTGTCCAAAAGCTCGCTTTCCTCAAAAGGCGTGCGAATGCCTTCCATGGAGGGATGGTCGGGGAGCAGGGAATCATCGTGGATCACGCGGAGACATTCCAAAGCCATCAAGGTGTTTCCAAGGGCGTGGATCTCGTGGTTCAGCTGCTTTTGGTCCTCAAAGTATACGCCCTTGCCGCCCGTGGTGGGATCAATGTGTCCGCCAAACGAGCAGTACGTTGCAAGCGATTTCGCCCCGTGAAGCACACCTGCGTAAGCCATGGCGCGTACCATGGGAAAGCGGAAGATGTAGTCGATTTTATGGAAGGTCAGGCGTTGACCCTGATAGGTGAACCAGAAGGGGATCTCGTGCTTTTGCGCAGCGCGGCGGACGATCTCCAGATCGCTCCACATGGTGGTATTATCCAGCTGGAGGGCGGGATCGTATTCCAGTCTGCCAATGGGATAGTAGTCAAATCCCATCTGCACGGGATCAATGGTTGAAATAAAGCGCTCAATGTAAGGGGCATATGCATTGTCCTGCCAGCGGCAGAGCTTGTGATAATCGGGATTGGCAATGGTATAGGGCAGCATCTCGGGGCAAAGGCTCTCGCATTGATCGATCATGCGGCGAACCGCCTCCATGTGCTCCTGGAGGATCGGCTCGTCCCAAAAGCAGTAGCCCTTTACGGAATTCCATTTTTTGGTTTCTTCAAGGATCGTCTCAAAATTGTTGTCTTCACAAAAGATATTTTTATCTCCCATGCCGCCAAAGCGCAAAAAGTCTGTGTAGATGAGCTGTCCTCCACATTGCTCCGTGGTACGGATCACGTCCAGAGCAAGATTGGTTTCCATCCATCCGGTTCCAATCGAGTCAAAGCCGGCTTCAAACGCCGTTTTGACCGCGCGGCGCGCCTTGCGGTGCGTCAGCTCGCTTTGGGGCTGCAGGTTGTTTTTTCCCCCTCTGGGACAGGGGTTCACGCGTAACAGAACATTGTCCTGTCTCCACTTGCGGCGAGGATTCCCAATGGGGTGCCTGGCAAATAATTTGTGTTCCATATTATAGCTCCTTTACGGTATCGGTAATGTATTCAGTATAACACGTTTATTTGCCGGATGCTTGCCAAAAAATCATTTTCTTTGTGTCATTTTGGCAGAAAAAACAAAGAGACACGAAGAGAAAACTATTCTGTTTTAAAATACTCTTTTGGGGAGCAACCGCATTCCTCGGTAAAGACGCGGTAAAAGGTTCGCAAGGAGGAAAAGCCGCTTTCCATGGCGCACTCGGTAACCGTGTATTTGTTTTCACGGATCAACGATAGCGCGTTCTTCAAACGCACCGTGTTGATATAACGGCTGATACCAATATGAAAATCGGTGCGAAATCTCTCTGCTACGTATCTTGGACTATACCCCAATTCCCGTGCGATATGTTCTGTGGAGAGTTTCTCCTTGAAATGCTCATTGATGTAAAGAAAAATCTTTGTGGCAAGATCGATGTCTCCCTGTGGGGCGTTGTTCTCAAGGGGGATATAGCGCAAAACGGTGCCCAATATGACGTGAATATATCCTGTTTGCTCGATGGCATTCATATCTTTGTTTTCCAGCCTTGCAACGGCTTCTTGAACTGTTTTGATGGATTCCGCATCGCAAACGATGGGTGCGGATATATTTTTTCCGGCGATGGCCTCCATAAAATCGGAGCAAAGAAAGGGAGGGATAAACAGAACCGTACAATCAACCGTGTCCTGAGGCGCTTGAAATTGATGCGGCGCATAGCTGGGCAGCATTACAAGCTCACCTGCATTCAGAATCTGCTCCGTGTCATTGATCCACAAGCGAGTCTTGCCCCGGTTGATCAATACAATTTCGATATGAGAATGAAAATGCGGGTTGATGTTATTCAACGCTGTGTAGTGCTCTATGTGAAAGCGACGGATCTGTTCCCGTCGGATGTGAAGGAACGCTTTCATATATCCTCCCAAATGGCATAAATTAAGTGCTTTTTTGGCAAGAAATTGCAACGCAAAAGCATTATACTTATTATAGATTGGCTTGCCCGAAAAGTCAAGAGCCTTTTAGGAAAATGTCACAGCAAAGAGGAAAATCGCATGGAAGAATATTTTTTGAAAAGTAAAAATGATCAAAGCGACCGCACCGCAGAAATTGAAGAAAAGCTGAAGCTTTACGGTGTTTGTATTCTGGGAAGCGGTGTTTTTTACGTTACGGGTGTCAAAATGCCCGATCATTCCACCCTTTGGGGGCAGGGAAACGCCACGCGCGTGATCCTCTCCCCCGAGGTCGATGAGGGGGCGGCAATTCAGCTCGATTCGTTTTGTACGGTTCGCAATCTGTGCGTTGCGGGAGCGGAGGAGGAATTTTCCGCTCGCCCCAAGGAGATCGGCACACGCACGGGGCTTTTGTTCCGGGGAACGGCTCAGCACCATGGAGACAAGGGGCTTCAAAACGCAACCCTGGAGGCCTGCTACGTCCATTCCTTTACGGGCGGTGGCTTGAAATGTATAGATACGGGATCCAGCGTTCGCTCGTCCATGACGGCATCCAACTGCCATATCGTGCGTTGCGGAGTGGGAATTTACATCCCCCATTTCAGCGAATTTCATCAATTCACCAATATGCATTGCACCGGCAATGGGTACGGATGCATCAACAACGGCGGAAACAATGTGTTCCTGAACTGCAATTTCAGCGGAAACACGCTGGGCTTTTTGATCGACAACAGCGACGGCATGGCAAAAAACAATGCCCACGGGATCGCCGTTGGATGTACCTTCCACCATGCCAACGATAATAACGGTGGGATCGGTATTAAAATCGTAAATTCCAATCCGGGATATATTTTCAGCGCATGTCAGATCGGCTTTGCGGACGTTGTTTTGGAAAACTCCATGCGGATTCAGTTTATCGGCACGCATTTTCACCGATTTGTCAATATTCAGATCCACGGTGGCTCCACCATGATGACAGACTGCTTTTTCGGTGCGCCGGAGACCGTGATTCCCATCAAGCTTTCGGGAGGCGCAAAGCTCCACTGCCGCAATTGCATCGACACAGCGGGGAACGACGTCCCGGTTATTGAAGAAGAATGAGAGAGAAAACGATGCTCAAAGACAAACCAAGGCTGCTGTTTTCGTCACGGCAGATCGCGATGATTATTCTGCCGCTTCTTCTGCAAAACCTCTTGTCGATTGCCATTGGTATGGCAGATTCTATTATGGTATCCAACAAGGGCGAGGCTACGTTTGCGGGGGTATCGTTGGTTAATTCCCTGGACACGGTTTTGATTACGCTGTTTTCGGCGTTGACTGCCGGCGGATCGGCGGTTTTGGCGCAGGCGATGGGGCGTAAGGATCGGGAATACGCCTGCGAGGCAAGCAAGCAGATGCTATACGTTGCCACTATGGTAGCGGCAACCATCAGCGCGGTCACGTTGCTGCTTCGAGAGCCGATCTTAAGGCTTTTGTTTGGAGAAGTGGAAGCCGATGTTTTGAACAATGCGCTGGCTTATTTCTTTTTCCTTGCCATCTCGTTCCCATTCTTGGCCATTGAAAACAGCGTTGCCGCCACTCTGCGGGCACAAGGCGACAGCATGACCTCGTTAAAGGTTTCTGTTCTGATGAATCTTTTGAACGTTGCAGGCAACGCGATCTTGATCTACGGACTGGATTTGGGGGCAGCAGGCGCCGCCATTGCAACGCTTCTTTCCCGCATGATCGGTGCCCTTCTCAAGCTGATCATTGTTTGCAACAAAAAGCGTTATATCTACGTTGATCATTTATGGCAGTATCGTCCCGATACTGCCATGATCAAGGCTATTTTGCACTTTGGAATCCCCAACGGAATTGAACAATCCATGCATAATTTTGGAAATTTGTTGACCTCCAGCCTGGTTTCCTCTTTGGGAACCGCCTCCATTGCCGCAAGAGGCGCAATGAACTCCATTTGCAACGTTCAATACAGTGCGGGTGGAGCCAGTCAACAAACCATGATTCCCGTGGTGGGACGTTGCGTGGGAGCAAAAGAGAAAAAGCAGGCAAAGCAATACACGTGGTTGCTTTTGGGCATTGCCTACCTCCTCGTCCTTGCCGTAGTGCTTCCGACCTTGATATTTGCCACCCCATTGTTGCGCTTTTACGGGCTTTCGGGAGAGACCGTGGAGATCGGCCGTCAGCTGCTCCTCTTTCAAAGCATCGTTTCTCTCCTGTTTTGGCCCTTTGCCTTTTGTTTGCCATCCGCCCTCCGCGCCGCCGGTGACATGAGCTTCACCATGAAGGTCTCGGTGTTTTCCATGTGGATATTCCGAGTGGCACTTGCCTACGTACTGGCGCAAAAGACCGTCTCCCTGTTTGGCATCTTTTCTTTCCCGGGACTTGGGATGGGAATCATGGGCGTTCAGGTTGCCGTGGGCGTGGACTGGCTGATCCGCTCGATCCTATTCCTTTGCCGTCTGATCAGCGAAAAATGGCTTACCAAATATCGGGAAGCTCCCGCGAAATAAAAGGACCTTATTGAAAAAATGGAAAGAGCACCTGACGGGACTCTTTCCATTTTGTATTTTGAAAAGGGATTTTTCAAACCCCTTTTTATTGCTCGGCTGCGGCAGCTTCCTCGCGGATGATGCGATTCAGCTTTTTTTCATAGTAATCCAGAAATTGATTCCAAAGAGTAGGATCTACAAAGGTGTTTTCTCCCGTTTCGGCAAGAATGCGTGCCTTGTTCCAGGTATCGTTGTTCCAGGTGTGGTTTCCAATGAGAACGTCCACGTGTGCCTTGGAAAGACGGTGCAGGGATGCAAAATAGGCTTCGCGAGCACCTTCAAAGTCGAATTTGCCTTGCTTGAGGGTGTTCAGACCCGCGCCGCCAAACATACCCGCGCGCAAGGTTTTTCCGTCCTCGACCACGTCAAAGAAGAGAGAAAGCGTTCCTGCGGTATGACCGGGCGTCTCCCAAAATTCGATCTTGCAGTTTCCAAGAGAGAGGGTGTCGCCCTCCTTGATCAGCTCGTCGGCAACAACGTATTGCTTTGCTTTTTCAAAATCCTTGTGACCGATCAGATTCTTTGCTCCCGAAAGGTTGGCAAGGGCGGCAGAGCCTGCGGTGTGGTCGTGGTGCCAGTGGGTATTGATGATATACTTGATCTGTTCGGGGCGATAGCCCAGCTTGTAGATCGAGTCGATGAGCAGATAGAGGGTGTTTTCGTATCCCGTGTCAATGAGGATCAGGCCGTCGCCCGTATCAATGAGGTGGGAGGATGCCTGATAGGTTCCCACAAAATAGACGTTACCCACAAGGCGGAAGGGCTCAATGCGCCCCTCCCAGGGCAGGGAGATCTTTTGTCTTGCAAACATGAAAAATTCCTCTTTTCGTTTTTGACTTCGACTGTATTATAGCACAGATGCCGGGATGTGTCAAGAAAGAACTTCACGCTTGCGTTTTTTTTCGTCTGCTTCCTATTTTTCTTTCCTATGGAATTGACATTCCGACAAACCTGTGGTAAAATAGAGGATGGAAGTTTTTGTCCTATGAAAGGAGCCTTTTGATATGGATCAGCAATCGAAGGTGGGATGCCGCACAGAGCTTTCCCACGAGGAATTGCGCGAGCGCATTGAGCGGAATCAAGGTCGCCTCCTGGATGCCTACTATCAGATCGACGAGGTTTATCAGCCCTATGACGCCAAGTGGCCCGGGGATAAGGAGGGAAGAGCCCTTCTCGCCTTCGTGAACCACGCCAACATGACGGGCTTTGAGAACCCTTGTATGAAGCCTTTTTTGGAGAAATATCCGCAAATGGTGAACGAAAAGGGCTATCTCGGACCGATCGCCGAGGGCGATCTCTTTGAGCAGCAGCTCTCGGGACACAGCTGGATGCTTCGCGGTCTTTGCGCACACCATGAAAGATATCATGATGAAGAATCTCTTGCGTACGCAAAAGAGATTGTAAGGGGACTCTTCCTGCCCACGCGTGGAAAATATGCCACCTATCCCGTTCAGCGTGACAACTCCACGGGAGGCGTTTCGGGAAGCAGCGTAGGCATTTTGAACGGATGGAAGATCTCCACCGACATCGGATGCGCCTTTATGAGCATCGATGGGCTTTCCCATTACTACGTTCTGACAAAAGAGAACGAGGTAAAAGACCTCTTGGACGAGATGATCGAGGTTTATTCCTCCATCGATAAAGAAAAACTGAAGGCGCAGACCCATTGCACCCTCACCGCCGCCCGCGGAATGCTTCGGATGTACGGATGCCTTGGAGAGACCGATTATCTGAACAAGGCAACGGACATCTATGCGCTCTATATCAAATCGGGCATGACCCTGACCTATCAGAACTACAACTGGTGGGGCAGACCCGATAGCTGGACCGAGCCCTGTGCCATTGTGGATTCGCTCATCCTTTCGGGGGAGCTTTACCGCATCACGGGGGAGGAATCCTACCGCCGTATGGCGGCGCGGATCTTTCACAACGGTCTTGCCTCGGCACAGCGCGCCAATGGCGGCGCGGGGACTGATAGCCTTGTGACGTTCTCTCAGCCTTTTCTCTACCAACGAAAATTCGAAGCCTATTTCTGTTGCACCATGCGCTTGGCAGAGGGCTTGCAGTATGCGTTGAAGCATCGGGAGATGCTGTACGCCGAAACGGGCGGAACGCCGATCAAGGATGCATACGGACGCTTTCTGGATGGGGATATCCTCTATGCAAGAGAGATCCGAGAAAACGGAAGTGAAGGGGAGCTGTTGCCCCTGATCAAATATTTCCGCACCGACACCTCTGTAACCGACACCTTACGTCAGCGGATTGTATTTCAAGAATAAGGAAAGGAAACAAGTGTTGTGTTAAAAAGATTTTTAAGCTATTACAAGCCACACAAGAAGCTCTTTGCGCTGGATATGGGGGCATCTCTTCTGGTAGCGCTCATTGGAATCGTTTACCCCGTGGTTACCAGAGCCATGCTCAACGATCTCATTCCCAACCGCAAGTATGCGCTGATCGTTTACGCAGGCGTGGGCGTGCTGACCCTCTATTTCATTCGGATGCTTCTGAACTATTTCATTCAGTATCAGGGACACATGATGGGTGTGCGGATGCAGGCGCAGATGAGAAGCGACCTGTTCAATCATTTGGAAAAGCTGCCCTTTTCCTTCTACGATAAGCACGAGACGGGTAAGATCATGTCGCGCATGACCACCGACCTTTGGGAGGTCAGCGAGCTTGCGCACCACGGCCCCGAAAATCTGATCATCAGTAGCGTTTCGGTGGTGATCTCCTTTGCTTATCTGATCTCTATCGATCCCTGGCTGTCACTCATTGTTTTTGTTTGCGTTCCCTTTTTGATCGCGGTCTCTCTCTTTACCCGCAAGCGCATGAAGGATGCCTTTCAGAAGAGCCGCCAATCCGAGGCAGAGATCAACGCCGCTCTGGAGAGCAGCGTTTCGGGCATTCGTGTGACCAAGGCGTTTACCAACGCCGAGAAGGAAGCCGAAAAGTTTGAGGTGGGCAACGCCAAGTTCCGCGAGGCGCGCCGTGGCGCGTACAAGGCAATGGGACAGTTCCATTCCGCCACCAGCTTTATCACCGACGTGTTCAATGTGGTGCTTCTGATCGCGGGCGGTTTGTTTATGTATCACGGAAAGATCGACTTTGCCGATTACTCGGCGTTTATTGTCTCGGTCAACCTGTTCCTCAATCCCATCAATACCTTAATTCGCTTCATGGAGCAGTTCCAGAACGGCGCGGCAGGCTTTGAGAGATTTGTGGAGATCATGGATACCAAGCCCGAAATGGACGGTGAGCACGCCACCGACGTTGCAAGACTGGATGGCAAGATCGAGTTCCGGGACGTGACCTACGGCTATGACGAGGAGCGCGACGTGCTGAGGAACGTGAACCTGAAGATCGAGGCAGGCAAGACCTTTGCCTTGGTGGGACCCAGCGGCGGTGGAAAAACCACCGTCTGTCACCTCATTCCTCATTTTTACAACGTGCAAAAGGGCACCATTCGCATTGACGGTGTGGATATTCAGGATATCACCCTGGAATCCCTGCGCCGCAACATCGGCATCGTGCAGCAGGATATCTACCTCTTTAACGCAAGCGTGCGCGATAATATCCTCTATGGCAGATTGGATGCCACCGAGGAGGAGGTTATTGAGGCGGCAAAGAGAGCCAATATTCATGAGTATATCCTCTCCATGGAGAACGGCTACGATACCATCATTGGTGAGCGCGGCGTGCGCCTCTCGGGCGGACAGAAGCAGAGACTTTGCATTGCCCGCGTATTCCTCAAGAATCCTCCCATTCTGATTCTCGACGAGGCGACAAGTGCCTTGGATAACACCACCGAGATCATGATCCAGCAGGCTTTGGATGAGCTTTGCAAGGGAAGAACCACCCTGGTGGTGGCGCACAGACTTTCCACCATCAAGAACGCCGACGAGATCGCTGTCATTGCCGAGGGAAAGATCATGGAGCAGGGCAACCACGAAAAGCTGCTCGGAGAAAACGGCATCTACGCCAAGCTCTATCAGCAGCAGTTCCGCGAGGAGGAATAAGAGCAACTGAAAGGAAAGAGAAAAACAAAAATTCAATCTCTTTCCTTTTTCTCTTGCAATCGACGTTTTTTTGTGGTATAATAAATACGAGATGGCGACTCTTTCAGATGAGTCTGTTGATTTTTCAAAATTATCATCCAAAAAGGAGATTGTTATGAATTTTATTACCGTTTCCAATTATGACGAACTTAGCCGCAAGGGCGCGAATATCATTGCGGCACAGGTGATCCAAAAGCCCAAGAGCGTGCTGGGACTTGCTACGGGATCCTCTCCCGTGGGCATCTACCGCGAGCTGATCGCACGCTATGAGGCAGGCGATCTGGATTTTTCCAAGGTGAAGTCCATCAATCTGGACGAATATCTGGGACTTGACGGATCCAACGATCAGAGCTATCGTTACTTTATGCAGAAGAATCTCTTTGACCACATCAACATTGATCCTGCAAACACCTACGTTCCCAACGGCTGTGCCGAGGACGTAGCGGCTGAATGTGAAGCCTATGATGCACGCATTGAGGATTTTGGCGGCATTGACCTCCAGCTTCTGGGCATTGGTCTTGACGGACACATCGGCTTCAACGAGCCCGCCGATATTTTTGAGAAGGGCACCCACGTGGTCGATCTTCACGAGTCCACCATTGAGGCAAACGCTCGCTTCTTCGCCAGCCGTGACGAGGTTCCCACCAAGGCGGTTACCATGGGTATGGGCGGCATTATGCAGGCAAAGAAGGTTCTGCTCATTGCCAACGGCGCGGCAAAGAAGGAGATCGTACAAAAGGCGTTCTTCGGCCCCATCACGCCCCTGGTTCCCGCATCCATTCTCCAGCTCCATAGCGACCTGACTGTGATTTACAGCGAAAACTAATCGCACTTTGTTCGCACTGCACCCAGTGTGAAAGTTTTGGTAAAACTTTTTTAAAAGTTTTTCGTGCGCTGGCGGCGAAACGCCGGTCGCGCTCCGCAGAGCGCGAAATATCCTTGGCGTTTTTCTTTTGATAACTTTTCTTTTTGCGCCTATGGTGTCAAAGAGAAAAGCGGCTAAGGCATCCGCACAATCTAAGCTCTTTCAATCTCCGATGAACTTGTTTTTACAATTTCATCGGAGATTTGATTTTTGTTGACATTCGGTTCATATTTTTGTGGTATGATGAAGCCAAAGAGGAAGCTTTTTCCCCGAAGGGAGGATCAAAAATGTTTCAAATATTGGTTGTAGAGGACGATAAGAATGCTTGCCGTCTCATGGAAGCCGTGCTGACCCGATACGGCTACGAGCCTATCACGGCACACAACGGCGTGGAAGCCCTGGAGGTGCTGGATCGCAAGCACGTGGATCTCATTATTCTCGACGTCATGATGCCGCGTATGGACGGCTACGAATTTACAAACACCCTGCGCATGGCGGGGAATACCATTCCCATTCTCATGGTCACCGCACGGGAGACCCAGTCGGATAAGAAGCGGGGCTTTATCGTGGGCGCCGACGATTATATGGTCAAGCCCGTGGACGAGGAGGAGATGATCCTTCGCATCGCCGCCCTTTTGAGGCGCTCCAAGATCGCGGGGGAGCGTAAGCTGACGGTGGGAAAGACCACCCTGCTTTACGATTCGCTTTCGGTCAAGACCGAGGAGGGCATGGTGGAGCTGCCGCAGAAGGAGTTCATGCTGCTCTTCAAGCTGCTTTCCTATCCCAATAAGATCTACACGCGACGTCAGCTGATGGACGAGATCTGGGATATGGATAGCGAGAGCGACGAGCGAACGGTGGATGTTCACATCAGCCGTGTGCGTGATCGCTTCCGCGGAAGCGAGGATTTTGAGATCGTCACCGTTCGCGGACTTGGCTACAAGGCGATTTTGCACAAATAAGAGAGAAAGCAATGAAGAAAATATCCGAAGAGAAAAAGCAAAAAATCCGTTTGCGCAACACCCTGCGGTGGAGATTGACTCTGTTCGTTTTTCTGATTCTGATCGTTTCCGGCTTGACGACGGGAATCGTCTATACGCTGCTGCTTTTGTTGTTCCGTTTCCATCCCATCGTCATTGCGCTTACCGTAAATCCGTATTCGCTGATCATCACGCTGCTGTGTATTTGCTCGGTGATCGGAACCATCCTCTCGGGCTTTTTCGGCAAGTATTATCTGCGCCCCTTAAAGCAGCTGATACAGGCAACCGAGCGGGTGAAAAAAGGAGATTTCAAGGTGCAGGTGGAGCATCAGAACAACCCGAGCAGCGAGATGGGCACTCTGATCACCAGCTTCAACGAGATGGTACGGGAGTTGGACGGTATTGAAATGTTCCGCAACGATTTCATCAACAATTTTTCCCACGAGTTCAAGACCCCCATCGTGTCGATCCGAGGCTTTGCCAAGGAATTGCAGGCGGGAGATCTGACCGAGGAGCAGCGCGCGGAATACGCCAAGATCATTGCCGAGGAATCGGATCGGCTGGCGCGACTTTCCATCAGCGTGCTGGAGCTTTCCAAGCTGGAGAATCAGCAGATCGTCACCGACAAGACCGAGTTTTTCCTCGACGAGCAGCTTCGACAGGCGATCCTCAGACAGGAGCCGATCTGGACCGAGAAGAGCATTGAGATCATTCCCGAATTGGATGAGGTGCGCTTCTACTCCAACGAGGAGTTGCTGTCTCATATTTGGGACAATCTGCTCTCCAACGCCCTCAAGTTCACACCGCAGGACGGCACGGTTCGGGTGGAGCTTTATACCGATGAGAAGAGCGTAACCGTGAAGATTTCCGATACGGGAATCGGCATGACCGAGGACGTGAAGTCGCATATCTTTGAAAAATTCTATCAGGGCGATCCCTCCCATTCGGGGGGCGGATACGGCGTGGGACTCCCTATGGTGGCAAGGGTGGTCAGCCTGTGCGGCGGCGACATCGAGGTAGAAAGTGAGTCCGGGAAGGGCAGTACCTTTACGGTGAGATTGCCAAGGGAAAAGGCGACAAAATAGCGCACGATGTTTGCACTGTCCCCAATGTGAAAAGTTTTCGTCCACCTTTTTTAAAAGGTGGCGCAGGTCAAGGGCGCGAAGCCCTTGTCGCCGTCCGCAGACGGCGAAATTCCTCAACGGCGGGCGCTTCGTGAAGCGCCCCTGTGTTGGATATATATCATCCCTTGCAGGGGGCGACGTCCTCGACGGCACGTTTAGGGGGGTCACCTTGATATCAAAATAGGCACTTGCGGATTTTCCGCAAGTGCCTTGATTCTTTCATTGTGCCGCAGGCACATATCATTGCGTTTCGACAACGGCGAAATCGCACATCATCGGCAAAGCTGACATCATTTGCCCGTAGGGCAACATCGTTCGCGTGCTTGCGTGGCAAGCACGCGACTTTTATTTCCCCCCTCCAAAGCTCTTTGCCGCGGCGGTGAGGCTGTAATTCTTGGGTGAGATTCTGATCTGCTCCCATTGCTCGGGAGTTCCTTCGTAAATCACGGTGCGCAGATAGACGCAATTATAAAACGCCATCTCGGCAATGTCGGTGACGTTTGCGGAGATATTCGCGTAGCTCCCCGCGCGCATGGAGGGATAGAGCAAAAGGGTCTTTCGATCGGCGGTATAAAGAACGCCGTCGATATCGCAATAGGCGGAATTGTTGGCGCTGACCGAGATATAGACCAGATTTTTGCATTCCCCAAAGGCGAGTGCGCCGATGCTTTTGACCGATGGGGGAATCTGAATGGCGCTTACCGTGGCGCATCCGTAAAAGGCGCGGGGCTCAATGGCGGTGACACGGCTTCCGCCTGGAGCGTATTCGGGAATCACCACGCAGGCGTCAAGGCAAGTGCCAATGCTCGAAACGCGACAGGTGCCGTCGCCGTTATTGACGTAGATCAATCCGTTTCCTTGAACCTCGGGATCCTTTGGGGGATCGGTTGGCTTCTCGGTCACGGAAGAGGTGGTAGAAGGCGCCCCTGTGGTCGCTTCCTCGGAGAAGCCTGCGGTGGGATCGTAGACCTCCAAAGCCTCCTCCTCGGGAGCGGTGGGGAGATTCTGCCCCGTGCCGTCCTTCAAGAAGGAAAGGCAGATCAGGGTGACGGTCAGAGCAAGACCTACGGCAAAGGTGATGGCGAGGGCGATCATCAAAAATTGTGTTTGGGGCTTCATGTGCTTTTTCGTCCTTTCTTTTTTCTTCATTATCACATAAAATATACCAAAGGTCAAGAAAAACCATTCCCCATAAAAGGACAAGAAAAGGGGATTTTCGGCTTTTGGCGTAGGTTTTTTTCAAGAAAGGAGACTGTTTTGGGGGAAGCCGAGGATTTTTGGTCGAACGCTTTTTGATCGCGGGAATTTTTCTGTTGACAAATCCATGATTTTTCGGTATAATAGAGAGCGTGAAAACAGAGTTGAAGGGAGGCGTTTTTGTGAAGATCGGAGAGATAGAACTGAGGCACGGGCTTTGCCTTGCCCCTTTGGCGGGCGTGAGTGACCGTTCCTTTCGGTTGCTTGCCAAGGAGTACGGCGCGGAATACACCGTGAGCGAAATGGTTTCCGCAAAGGCGCTTTGCTACGAGCAGAAATGCCGAAAAGAGGAAGCCCTGCGCACGGCTCCCCTGGCGTCGGTTCTGCGTGCGGAATCCCCCATGGCGGTGCAGTTGTTTGGCGCGGACCCCTTCTTTATGGCAGAGGCGGCGCGGATGCTGGAGAGCGGAGAGTATCTTGGAAACAGTAGTGAGCTTCCTCCCGCCGCCATCGACGTGAACATGGGCTGCCCCATGCAAAAGATCGTTGCCAACGGCGAGGGAAGTGCCTTGATGAAGACCCCCGCGCTTGCCGCCGAGATCGTTCGTGCCATGACGAATGCTGTAAAGCTGCCCATTACCGTCAAGATCCGCGCGGGCTGGGATGCGGAGCATATCAACGCCGTGGAAATGGCAAAGATGCTGGAGGATGCGGGCGCCAAGATGATCTGCGTACACGGCAGAACCCGTCAGCAGATGTATATGCCGGGGGCGAATTGGGAGATCATTGGAAGAGTCAAGGACGCCGTTTCGATTCCCGTGGTGGGCAACGGTGATATTTTCCATGCCGATGATGCCCTGCGGATGCTCTCCGAGACGCGATGTGACGGCGTGATGGTGGCGCGCGGCGCAGAGGGGAATCCATGGATCTTTGAGGAGATCGTTTGCCGCTTGGAGGGCAGGGAATATATCGCTCCCACCGCACGGGAACGCCTTGACGTGGCGCTGGAGCATACCAAGAGGATCATTGCGCACAAGGGAGAGCGCGTGGGCATTCCCGAGAGTCGCAAGCACATGGCGTGGTATCTGCACGATATCCGCGGCGCGGCGGCGGCAAGAGCGGCGGTGATGCAGGCGTCGAGCCTTGACGATTACCGCGCGATTTTTGATAAATTATTGGAAAATGAAGCACAGGATTGAGATTTCCTTGAAAAAAACGAAAAAATAAGAAAAAAACACTTGACAGATGAAGGAAAATCGTGTATAATACTAAAAGATAATTTTTGATAGGGATCTATTCCCACGATATTATCTCTTATGGCTAAAGCTAGAGGGGAGGGATAAAGAATGGCAGAAATCAGAGTTAAAGAAGGCGAGTCTTTGGACAGTGCTCTTCGTCGCTTTAAGCGAGCAACCGCCCGTTCCGGCGTCCTCACCGAGCTTCGCAAGAGAGAACACTATGAGAAGCCGAGCGTGAAGCGCAAGAAGAAATCTGAAGCAGCCAGAAAGCGCAAGTACAAATAATTGCGCAGAAAATAACCGAACGATGTTTTACACCGTTCGGTTGTTTTTTTGTTTTGAAGCTTGGCGATGATGGGAGGCGAACGCATCCCTTACCGATATGGAGGGGGCGACGGTTACGCCGTAGGGCGGGGGCTTGCTCCCGCCGTTTTATTGGATCTATGCGGTTCATGGCGGCGGGAGCAAGCCCCCGCCTTACGAGGAATCCGTCATTTGATCCAACGCCATTTTCTATTATTTCAATCTCCTCACCGTGTCCTTCAGGGGGAGCTTTTTTTGATGCGCTTTGATAATTTCTTCCACTTCCTTCTTGGATTCCACCGAGAAGATAAAATGGCGGTTGATGATATTGTGGCGGTCAAGAACATCCTGCTTGTCACTCATGCAGGTGGGGAGACTGTTGTAAACCACGTTGCGATGCTCCCACTCCCGCAGAACGGGGAAGGAAACGCCGCGGCGGTCGGTGAGAATGGCTTTGCCCGAGGCGCACACGTTGCAATCGGCAATCTCCTTGATCACGCATTTTTCCAGCGTCATCAAAGGGGCTCTGCCGTAAACGGCTGCGGCGGTATTGCCCTTGATATCGCGCATTTGAGGAAGCGTCAATTCCAAGGAGAGGATGATCTCCGAGAGCCCCAGAGATTCCAGACGCAGCACCGTCTCGTTGTTGGTGGCGTTGAGACGAAAATCGCCTACGGGGATGAGATCCGCTTCGCGAACGAGGGCAAGATGTCCCACGTTCCCCACCAAAGCGTGGGTCGCGCCGTTCTTCTTGGCTTCGGCAAGCATCTTCTTGACCTTTGGCATCTCACGCTCAAAGATGACGGGAGGAAGAATTACGCCGTCGATGCCCTCCGCGTGCTTGTGCAGGGGGAGATAGATGGTATCAAAATAATCAAACGCTCCATCGGGGATTTGATCGATGCTGTAAAAGCGCGCCGTGTTGTGGGCTTGTCGCTTGCTCTCGGAGCGCAGAGGGAGATATTTTCGCTCCTCGATGACTTCCTTGGTTGCGTTTTTGGCTTCGTTCAGAGCCTCCAGCGCCGAGCGTCTGAGCTCGTTGAGCTTGGAAAGGGGAAGCATCAAGCCATCGTCCAATTCCAAATCAAAGGAAGAGATCGCATAGGGCGTGCCGCCGAATTTGGTCAGATTCTTCATGGCGGATTCCCGTGTCATGGGCGCGTTGATGGCGGCTTGGGGAATCTCTCCCGATACCGTCACACTGTGCTCTCCATGGGAAAGGGTCATTTTGCAGGGCGTATCCCGCTTGATCTCTGCCGAGACCGCAAGGGGAAGCTTCTTGGTGATGCCCTCAAAGGGGGCGAGAGCGCGGCTTTGGCTCTTGTCCGCATCCGAGCGGATGCCAAGCATACCGTGACCGATCTTTTCGGTAAAGTAGCCGTCTGTCAAGCCGCCGCGGGAGAAGATCTCGGAAAGCTGCTTCAATTCCTCGGGGGTTGCGGCACGTCTTTCGTCCAGAAGACGGCGCCAGATGCGTGCCGTGTCGCGGACGTATTCGGGAGATTTCATGCGTCCCTCGATCTTGAGAGAGGAAACGCCGCTCTCGATGAGCGCCGGCACGTGGGCGGCAAGAGTGAGGTCCTTGAGCGAGAGGGGATAGCCTTGCTTTCTGCCGCAGGCAAAGGGCAGACGGCAGGGCTGTGCGCACTCACCGCGGTTGCCGCTTCGTCCACCCACCAAGGAGGAAAAGAGACATTGCCCCGAATGGCTGACGCAGAGGGCACCGTGAATGAAGGCTTCAATTTCAATGGGAGATTCTTCAACGGTTCGTTGCAGATCGATGGCAGGGGTCTCACGGGCAATGACCATACGGGAAAAGCCCAACTCTGCCAGCTGCTTGCCCATATCGCCGCAGTGCCCCGACATTTGGGTGCTGGCGTGGAGCTCGATTTCGGGATAGACCCGATGAATGGCGGCGGCACCGCCGAGATCGGCAACGATGAGAGCGTCCACGCCTGCCGTGTGCGCCTCGTAGGCGGCGCGTAGGAATTCGGGAAGCTCGCGGTCGGTGACAAGGGTATTCAGGGTCAGATAGATCTTGACACCGTAGCTGTGGGCGCGCAAAACGGCGGAGCGCAAATCGTCTCCGCCGAAATTTTTTGCAAACATACGGGCATTGAATGCCGAGCCGCCCAGATAGACGGCATCGGCGCCGCCTTCAATCGCCGCATCCAGCGCCGCAGGAGATCCCGCAGGGCAGAGCAGCTCGGGCAGTTTTCTCTTTTTGCAGATATCAGACATCACTAAAGGTCAAAAAATCAAACATACTGCCCACACGGTTCTTGTTGGGCTTGGACTTCTTGGGCTCTTCCGTCTTTTCGGGCTCCGTGGGGAACACGGGCGCGGTGGGAGCGGCGGGAGCAGCCTCGGTCTCGGGAGAGATCACGGGAACGTCATCAAAGAGAGAGAGCTGAACCGTCTCTTCTGCGGCGGCTTCCGCGGCAGGTGCTTCTACCGCTTGCTCGGTTGCCTTGGGGATGTACTTGGGCTTTTCGGGAATGGCAGAAGGTGCGGTGGGAGCGGCGGAGGTGATGGAGGCGCGGTCGAGGAGCGAGCGCATCACGTCAGCATCCTTGCGCAGGGTGTCGATCTCCTTTTGCAGAGACTCGATGGTTCTCTTTTGCTTTTCGTTCTCAGCGGCAAAGCGGAAGGCGTCCTTTTCTACCTTCTTGAATGCTTCCTGCATAGCAATGCGCTCGGAGCAGTAGGAGAGGGCGCAGAGAATAGCCGCCTCGTTCTTGGTGCAACGGGGGCTCTTGAGATTGATGTCGCGAATGCGGCGATCTAAGATTCCAACAATGTTTTCCACTTCATCGGGAGCGGCATCGCTGATGATGTTGAGCTCCATGTCGGCAACGGTAATGGTGTATTTTTGCTTCATGATTTGACTTTGATCCTTTCCTTTGCCAAGGGTCGGCAAATGTGATTTCGTCGAGTAAAATTATCTAATTATTATTATACAATAAAAAATCGCCGTTGAAAAGGGCTTTTTGAAATTTTTTTAAAGAAAACGGAAAAAATTTTCAAGAAAATGCGACAAAAAGGACAAGCCTTTCCTTTTTTTGGAAAGTGGGGAGAGGAATTTTTGAAAACTTTTTCAAAAAACGGCAAAAAAATCTTGACAAGACGGCAAAGCTATGGTAAAATAGTAGCATCCGAATATCGGGGCGTTAGCGCAGTTGGGAGCGCACAACACTGGCAGTGTTGGGGTCAGGGGTTCGAATCCCCTACGCTCCACCAACAAAAAACGCACCTTTGTCGGTAGACAAAGGTGCGTTTTTTGAATGATGTTTGCCTGCGGCAAATGATGACGGCTTCGCCTAATGATGTTCGCTGCGCGAATGATGTGTGCCTGACGGCACATTGGGCAAACATCGCATCATTGCGAAACGCAGTTGAGCAACATCATATTTGCGAAGCAAATGCATCATATCGCCGCAGGCGATGCATCATTTGAAGATATACAAGGATTGCGCCTTGATTTATTTACGAACGTGTGATAGAATATTTTCGCAAGGGGTAATGTATATGAACTATGTTGAGCAAATGCAATCTCTGATCAACAAAACAATTATTGACATAGTAATCATCTATGTCTTAATAATTATCATAATAGGTGTTGTTTGGGTTGCTCCGTTCTGCTATTACAAAAAGAAAAGAGATAAGCGGAAAAACTCCAAGATTTTCAAAAAGTCCTTGATAGCGCAGGATAGCATTACTGTTATTTGCTTGTTGTTCTCACTAATAAATATTTCAAGTTTTCAAGATATCAACAATATGAAAAAAGATATAGAGAACAATTCCTTTGTTATGTATGTCGGTGATTACGATATTGATAATACATATCATTTTTCTTTTTCAGTTTCCGAATTATGGTTTGATTTGCGTGCTGTTACCGTTGATGGCGAAGAAGATCCGCTTTGGTTTGATATGACGAGCAATATCGGAATAGATGCACACGATACAGGGACAATTGTGTATGGTGAGAATAGCCGTTATATCGTGAAAATTGAAGGTAAATAGTCGACCTTTTTTCGCAATTACCTCGATTTTTGACCTTTTTATCAGTATTAGCCAACAAAAACAGAACATTTGTCTACCGACAAATGTTCTGTTTTTGTTTATCCAAGCCGCAGGCTTGGCATATCATCGCCGCACGAAGTGCGGTGCATATCATCAGCCCCTGCGGGGCTGTATCTTATCACGCGCCAGCGTGCATTTTGCCTGCGGCTTGATGATATACAACACTGCGTGTTGATGATATACAATTCCTACGGAATTGATGATATACAAGACTTACGCCTTGATTTATCCCCGAAAGTGTGGTATAATGATAAAAAAGGAGGGTTGATATGAAATTCAAAGGAATAAACGGTGGTATGGCTTTAGCTATACGCAATCATATTATGTTGTTTAGGGCGTTTGTGATCACCTTGCTCATAACACTTGTCCCAACTATAATTTTTGTATGCATAAACAATTCATATTTTTGGGTCTTCTTAATTCTCCCTCT
>SVSL01000026.1 GCA_015064315.1 Oscillospiraceae bacterium | reverse complement strand
GGGGAATCAATGTTATCACAAATACGAATGTCTTTTTCCACGGCAAGAGATGCTCTTACTTTGAGGCGAATGCGCAGATAGCTGACGGCGGCGTAAAGTGCCATGGCGATCATGCCCACCACCCAGATCACCGAAGCAACAGAGACGATGATCTGCAAGGGATTGACGCTTGCCTCTGGCGTTGGCGCAAGGCTCTCGGAGACTACGGGATTGATCGTCGAATTGACATAATGGATGCCGCTTTCAATGGCGGGTGCCTCGGCATAAATGATCTCAGGCGGTACGGTTTCGGCGCTTGGGATCAGGCTGATCACGCTCTCTATGGAAAAGGGAAAAATCAGTCGGATCGCCACCAGCGCCCACAGCAGCACGGTGATCGCCTTGGGGGCTTTTTTGAGAAGAGGGCGCAGGATCAAGATCGCTAGCGTGATCCATCCCGCTATAACAGATAGGTTGAAAATCTTTAAAAATAATGCGTCCATTATACGTCCTCCCGATAGGAATCAATCATCTTGCGGATCTCCTCAAGCTCCTTTGCGGAGATCTTTTTTCGCTTGCTGAACGCCGCCAAAAAGGCGGGAAGGGAGCCTCCAAAGGTCTCCTCCACAAACTGCTCGCTTTGCATGGCGTCGTACTCCTGACGCCCGATGAGCGAGGTGACACTTCCGTTTTGATTTTGAAAGATTCCGCGCTCGCAAAGCTTCTTGAGCACGGTGTAGGTGGTGGACTTTTTCCACTCCAGCTCCTCGGCGCATTTCTTGACCAGCTCCCCCGAGGAAAGGGGCTCGTTTGCCCAGATGATCTCGGCAAAGCGTCTTTCCACAACTCCCATTTTAAAATCCTGCATCGTTTTCTCCTTTCTTGGTCTATCCGTTGTAGACCTGTGATTATAGTCTATCACAAATAGACCGATTTGTCAATAGGTTTTTACAAAAAAATACCGTTTTTTTCGAGAGCGCAAAAAGCGCTCTTCAGGTTACTGATAAACCCTATTATAAAAACAAACGTTCGTTAAATAGTACAAGGTTGTTAGCCGCTTTTCTCTTGGCGGTGTAGGCGCAAGAGAAAAGCTCACAAAAGAGAAGCGCCGAATGGGGGATTTCGCCCTCTGCGGAGGGCGAGGAGGGCACGCGCCCTCCACTGCGCAAGCTTTTGAAAAAGCTTGACCAAAACTTTTCACCATTGTGACAGTGCTCATACCTTTGTCAGCAATCCGGAGAGCGCAAAAAGCGCTCTTTTTTTCATTTTTTGAGAAAATCGTCGCTTCCGGGAGGCTCTTTTGGAAGCTTCTCCGAAGAGGTCGAAAAAAATCAAAAAAAATTGAAAAAAAGTGAAAAAATTTTTCAAAAACCCCTTGTCAAATTGTAAAAAATAATATATAATATATCCATAAGTGGTGCAAAGTGGTTCAAAATGCATCAAAGTGGTGCAAAAACAAGCCGCTTGACACAAAAATGATGAAAAAGGAGGCTGCCGATATGCTGGGTGGAGAATACCGTCACGGTCTGGATCCCAAAAATCGAATCTTCATCCCCGCAAAGCTCAGAGACGAGCTGGGAACCACCTTTGTCATTGCCAAGGATCTTCGCGAAAAATGCCTCAAGCTTTATTCCCTTGAGGAATGGAAAAACTACATCGAGCCGATCCTGGGACAGGCGAGAAAGCTCCAGTCCAAGGTGCTTCGATTCCTGAGTGCCTCCATGGTGGAGGTTACCCCCGATGCCCACGGGCGCGTGGTGCTTCCCAAGGAGCTGACTGCCTACGCCGAGATCGATCGGAACGTGGTGGTGGTAGGCTGCTACAATTACGCGGAGGTCTGGTCAGAGGAGGTCTACGAAAAGCTCAAGGCAGAGGAGGACATCGATCAGATGATCGCCGATCTGGAGGAGCTTGGACTCTAATCCAAATACAATCAAGAGGAGAGCGGTTATGGAAGAGAATATTCAGTTTTCGCACTTCTCGGTGCTTTTGAACGAATGCATGGACGGTCTTGATATCAAGCCGGACGGAATCTATATAGACGGAACCTGCGGAGGTGCGGGACATAGCTCGGTCATCGCATCGCGACTTGGGGAGGGCGGCAGGCTCATCGGACTCGATCAGGACGCCACCGCCGTACAGGTTGCCACCAAGCGACTCTCGGTATTTGGCGAGAGGGCAACGGTGGTGCGCAGCAACTTTTGCGAGCTGGCACGGGTCTGCGAGGAGCTGGAGATCACAAGCATCGACGGGCTTCTGTTGGATCTCGGCGTTTCCTCCTATCAGCTGGATACCCCCGAGAGGGGATTTTCCTATCAGGCGGATGCCCCCTTGGATATGCGCATGGATGTTCGCAATCCTCTCACCGCCCGTACCGTTGTCAACGAATACTCCGAGGATAAAATCAGAAAGATCCTCTTTGAATACGGGGAAGAGCGTTTTTCTTCCCGCATTGCATCAAACATTGTCCGCGCGAGAGAATCGGCTCCGATCGAAACCACAGGGGAACTGGTGGAGATCATCAAACGGTCGATTCCCGCGCATGCCAGAGATGGCGGACACCATCCGGCCAAGCGCTCCTTTCAGGCATTGCGCATTGAAGTGAACGCCGAATTGGATGTGATCGCTCCTGCGATCAAGTCCGCCGTCGGGCTTTTGAAGCCGGGTGGCAGAATTGCCATCATCACCTTCCACTCGCTGGAGGATCGCATTGTAAAGCAGGCGTTTGCCGATTTGGCTTGCGGATGTACCTGCCCCAAGAGCTTTCCCGTATGCGTGTGCGGCAAAAAGCCGATCTGCAAGGTGATCACAAGAAAACCGATCCTGCCCTCACCCGAGGAGCTGGAGATCAATCCCCGTTCCCGAAGCGCAAAGCTTCGCGTAGCGGAAAAGCTTTGAAAATTTGATGAAAGGAAGCGCAAGGCATGGAAGCTGTTGATATCAAAGACGTGACGCCCAAGGGCGGAAGCGGTTTGCAAATTTCGGCAGAGCAGCAGCTTTGCGCCTTTTCTCGTTATTATTCCGATCGCGGCTTGCGCAAATCGGTTCTTCAGGATGCGCAAAAGCAGAGGGAACAGGAAAAAAGCACGCGGGAGCTGGCGCCCGATGCCTATCGGATGTCAAGCCTCAGCGATGCCGCCATTGACAGCTGCTACCGTCGCGGAAAGAGCAGCATGGCGGTGAACGATTTGATGATCTACTTTCACGAGACGCGGGCAAAACGGATTCGCAACGTGGATTTTTCCGAGAACACTGAAGCAGAGGAGTCACCCTTGGCAGAGAGTCAGGAGGTGCGTTCGCTTGCCGTTGCGGAGCAAAAGCCCACGCGGCTGCTTGACAGGCTTCGTGCGGAGCATAAATCCTTAAAGGAAGCCGCGCCCACCTGGTTTGATTCCAAGGAGCCCGACACCTCGGGCATAAAAAAGAGATTTCCGCTTTCCGCCTTCGCGGCGATCGCGGCGGTGGCAGTATCCTTGATGCTGATCGTGGCAAGCTCGGTGCTGATCACAAGAGCCGAGCATCGGACCGATCAGCTCAATGAGCAGATCATGGCGGCATACGATGAATCGGGGGATCTGCACGCAAAGCTGGAATCTCGCGACAACCTGCTTCTGATCCGTCGGATTGCCACAGAGGAATACGGAATGGTGGATGAGGAATACGTTAAAATGCAATATATCACCCTGGCGGATCGGGATTCGATTGAAACCTTTGAGGATGAGAAGGGACAGAGCGCCGGTATATCGGCATTGCTCAGTGCCATCGGAATTCGATAAACAGTCGATAAACAGTCATAATGAAAGGATTTTGTCCATAAAATAAATAGCGATAACAGAGAGGGAGTGTGATGCCGATGAATTCGAAAAAGCCTTATGAAGCGCAGAACTCGGGTGGTGTTGATTCTCCCAAAATGGCGGGAAGAGCGAAGATCTTGCTGGGAATCGGTTGTATTTTATTTTCCCTGCTTGCCCTTCGCATCTTCTTATATCAGACCCTTCACTACGATTACTATCAAAAAAAGGTGCTGGAGCAGATGACCACCGAGGCGAGCGTTACGGCGGCGCGCGGAAACATCTACGACGCCAACGGCGTGCTTCTGGCAACCAACGTGACCACGTACCGCGTCTTCATTTCGCCTTCGTCTATCGCTACGGCGCAAACCGAGCATAACAAGAACAGTGACGGCGTTAAGCTGGACGAATTGATCGCGGAGAAGCTTTCCTCGATCCTTGACGTCAGCTACGAGTACGTGCTTCAGCAAACGGGATATACCACCTACCTCGATCGCACCATTCAACGACAGGTGGAGGAGGAAAAGGCGGATCAGGTTCGTGAATTCATCGATGCTTACGGGCTTCAGCAGATGGTGTATCTGCAGGCAACGCATACCAGATATTATCCCTATTCTTCCGTAGCGTCCCACGTGCTGGGCTTTACGGGAAGCGACGGTACGGGGCTTTACGGGCTGGAGCTTTCCTACAATTCACTGCTCAAGGGAACCGACGGACGTTATATTACCGCAAGAGATGCGCAGGGCAACGAGATGCCCTATGAATATAAAGAGTACATCGCTCCTGTGGACGGGTACAATCTGAACACCACCATCGACGTTTTCGTGCAATCGGCATTGGAGGAGCAGCTGAAGGCTGCTTATATTGAGTCCAACGCGCAAAATCGCGCCGCGGGAATTGTAATGAACGTTCACACGGGCGAGATTCTTGCCATGGCGGTCTACCCTTATTTTGATCTGAACGATCCTTGGACGCTGGATACGCAATCGAGCCTGATGCTGGATCTTTCGGAGTATTTGGAGGGAAGCGACGAATATTCGGCGCTGAAGCAGGAGCTGCTTTTGAAGATGTGGTCCAACAAGGCGATCACCGAAAACTACATTCCGGGCTCCACCTTTAAGACCATTACGGCGGCTATGGCCCTGGAGGAGGACGTGGTGGACCTTGACGAGCACTTCATGTGCCCCGGCTACAAGATCGTAAACGGACGCAAGATCCGTTGTCATAAAACGCAGGGACACGGAAGCCTCAGCTTTGTGCAGGGAATCCAACAGTCCTGTAACCCCGTGCTCATGACCATGGGAGAGCGTCTTGGCATTCCTACCTTTTATCAATATTTCAAATCCTTCGGCTTTGCCGAAAAGACCGGGATCGATCTGCCGGGCGAGGGCGGAAGCATTTTTGCCGCCGAGGAGGATTGCATTCCTCTGGATCTTGCCATTTACGCATTCGGTCAGAACTTTAACGTAACGCTGATCCAGCAGATCACGGCGATCTCTGCCGTTGCCAACGGTGGATATCTGGTAACCCCTCACACCGTTTCTTCCATCACCGATAAGAACGGTAAGGTGATCCAATCCTTTGACACCAACGTGCGGAGACAGATCATCAGCGCAGAGACCTGTAAGACGGTTGCAAAGATCCTTGAGGAGGGCGTTTCGGGAGACGGCGGCGCCAAGAACGCCTACGTTCCCGGGTATCGCATTGCCGCAAAGACCGGTACCTCCGAGAAAAAGAACGAGGGAAGCCTTGGTCGGTATATCTGTTCTACCGTTGCGTTTGCGCCTGCGGATAATCCACAGTATGCGGTGATCATTATGGTGGATGAGCCCACCAGCGGTGTGCTGTACGGAAGCACCGTAGCGGCTCCCTACGTTGGAAACGTGATGGAAAGCATTCTTCCGTATCTTGGAGTGGAAGCCGTTTACACCGATGCGGAGCTGGAAAAAACCGTGGTGACGATTCCTCAGAACTGCCTGTTCTGGAACGCGTCCACCGCGAAAAAATTCTTCTCCTCCTACGGCATTGAAGCCGAGATCGTGGGAGATCCCGACGGCATCGTCTACAAGCAATTCCCGGAGCAGGGAATCGTTGTGGAGCGTACGGGAGCCAAGGTGATCCTTTATACGGAGAAGAGTGCCGAGGAGACGGTTGTAAAGGTGCCGGACGTAACCGGGCTTTCTGCCGCGGCGGCAAATCAGGTGCTGATCAACGCGGGACTGAATATCCGCGTGAACGGTACCAAAAACTATACGGGAAGCGGCGTCAGAGTCACGGCGCAATCCCTACCCGAGGGCGCATTGGTGCCCAAGGGAACCGTTGTGGAGATCACGGTCCTGTATCTGGGCGGTGACGACATCGGAATCGATTTGGAGCATTAACAGACAGAGCTTTCTGTCGGGACGTTGAAACAACAAATTTTCCCGGGAGGAAGGCTCTGTGAAGCTGAGTATATTATGTGAGGCGGCAGGAATCTACTGTCCGCCCATGGAAAAAGATCGGGAGATCGTCTCCATTGTAAGCAACTCTAAGGAGGCTGTGAAGGGATGCTTGTTCGTTTGCATCAAGGGACTTCACACCGATAGCCATGCGCTCATTCCGGATGCGGTGGCGTCGGGAGCTGACTGCGTGCTTGTGGAGGAGGGGGCAAGCTTTGAACGGGCTTGCGGCGTGGTTTATCTCAGCGCGCCGTCCACACGAAGGGCGCTTTCCATGCTCTTTCACGCATGGTATGGATTTCCCACAAGGCGTCTTAAGATCATCGGTGTTACGGGAACCAACGGAAAGACAACCGTGACCCATATGCTGCGTTTGATTCTGGAATCCTCTCTTCATCCGTGCGGGATCATTGGCACGGTGGGGTGCGAATCCAAGGGAAGATGCCTTGAAGCTAAGAACGCAAATCCGCTTGCCAATATGACAACGCCGGATCCGGCGGAGCGCTACCGTATGTTTGCCGAAATGGCAGACGACGGCGTGGAGTACGTGATCATGGAGGTAACCTCCCACGCGCTGGCATTGGGAAAATTAGAGCCGATTCAATTTGAGGCGGCGATCTTTACCAATCTTACCCCCGATCATCTGGATTTTCACGGGAGCATGGATGCCTACGCTGAGGCAAAGGCAATGCTCTTTTCCAAAAGTAAGCTTGCCATCATCAATCTCGACAGCCCTTGGGCGGGGAGAATGATCTTTGGCAGTACCGGGCGACTCGTCACCTGCTCTTCGTGCGGGAAGAACGCCGATTACGTTGCCGAGAATCTTTCTTTTCATCGCGAGAAGGGCGTACGCTACGAGATATGCTCCAAAAACGCGAGGATCTCCGTGGGGTGTCCCATTCCGGGAAGCTTTACGGTGGCAAATTCCATGCAGGCGGCTATTTGCGCGCTGGAGCTTGGGATCGCGGCTCGCAACGTAAAGGATTCTCTTGCCGCCATGGCAGGGGTGAAGGGAAGAATGGAGCCTGTGAGGATGGGGCATGAAGCCGACTTCGCAGTGCTGATCGATTACGCGCACACGCCCGATGCGCTGGAGAATCTTTTGCGGAGCGCAAGAGAGATCAAGGGCAATACGGGACGCATTGTACTGGTATTTGGTTGCGGTGGTGACCGCGATCGCGGAAAGCGCCCCGTCATGGGATATTTGGCTTCCACGCTTGCCGATTTTACGGTGGTAACCTCGGATAACAGCAGAGGTGAGGAGCCAATGGAGATTATCAACGAAATTCTCGGCGGCATGGAATCAGGCGCGCCTTGCGTTGTGATTCCGGCACGGGAGGAAGCGATCCGCTTTGCGATTCTGAACGCGAAGCGCGGTGACCTGATCCTGCTGGCGGGAAAAGGTCACGAGGAATATGAAATTACAAAAGAAGGTCGCAGATATTTTTCCGAAAGGGAATTGGTAAAGGAAGCCTTTGCCCTGCGCCGTCAGAGAAGCAGACCCACCGACGTTACGGAGAGCGAACTATGAAAATTCATTTCAGTATCAATCAAATCAGCTTTGGCACTCTGGCGCGACTGTGCGGCGGAGTCCTCTATCCGGGTGCCGTTGGACGCATGGCAGTGGAATATCTTTGCACCGACTCCCGAGAGGCGGATGTGGATACGGTATTTGTAGCGCTTCGCGGAGAGCGGGTGGACGGACATGATTTTATCGGTGCCGCCCTTGCTCGCGGATGCCGTTGCATCATTTGTGAGCACCGTACCGAGGAGCTGGCGGCATCGGATGCCAGCGCCATTGTGGTAAACGATTCTGAGCTGGCACTTTCCAAGCTTGCCAACGGATACCGTCAATATCTTTCCTGTCAAAACGTTGGCGTGACGGGAAGCGTGGGGAAAACCACCACCAAGGATCTGATCGCATCGGTGCTTTCCGAGCGGTACGAGACCTTTTGTACCTCGGGAAACCACAACAGTCTTGTGGGAATGCCACTTTCCATGCTGGAAACACCGCCGCGCTCGGCGTGGTCGGTTTTGGAGATGGGGATGAGTGATTTTGGCGAGATCGAAAGACTTTCGATTACCGCCGAGCCTCAGATCGCCGTGATCACCAACATTGGAAGCTCTCATATGGAAACGCTGGGATCGCGTGAGAATATCTGCCGCGCCAAGCTGGAGATCCTTTGCGGACTTCGCGCGGGCGGAACGCTTTTGCTCAGCGCCGACGAGCCGCTTCTGGAAAACGTACGCGGAAAAAGTTACCGCACGCTGTACGTATCGATCCAGCGAGAGAACGCCGACTTTTTTGCAAAGAATATCAGGGTGGAGCCCAATCTGACCTATTTTGATATCGTTTGGGAGGGTGGAGAAGCCAAGGATCTGTGTATGCGGATCATGGGGCGCCACAACGTTTACGCCGCGCTTTACGCGTTCGCCACCGGCATTTTGGCGGGAATGGACGTGGATTCCATCCGACGCGGTCTTTATGCCTATCAGCCGCGCGGTATGCGACAGCATATTTACGACTTCAGAGATATTACCATTATCGAGGATTGCTATAACGCCTCTCCCGAATCCATGATTGCCGCGGTGGACGTTCTCGGTGAGTATAGCCGAAGAACCGGCAGACGAAGCATTGCGGTGCTGGGAACCATGCTGGCACTTGGCTCTGACAGTCCGGCGCTTCACCGAAAGGTGGGGGAGCATCTTCCCGAGAAGAAGATCGACCTCCTCTTTACGCTGGGGCAGGAAGCCGATCAGATCGCCGTGGGTGCCCGTCAAAAGGGGATGGCAACCGAGCAGATCGAGAAAAATCCCATGGCGGATTCTCCCGAGAAAACCGCGCAGGCACTTCTTGCGGAGCTGAAAAAAGGGGACGTGGTGCTGTTTAAGGCAAGCCGCGCCATTGGCATGGAGCGTGTCATTGATTATTTAAAGGAACGTTTGTAACAGATTAGAATTTTGGAAGGAAGGGATCGGTGCTATGGAGCCGCACGCTATTGCTTTTTTGGCAGTCACTCTATCGGTGTTTGCCCTGACCGTTGTTTTTTTGCGGATCTTGATTCCGATCCTGCGATCCCATAAGGTGGGACAAAAAATACTGGACATCGGACCCCGCTGGCACAAGTCCAAGGAGGGAACTCCCATTATGGGAGGGCTTGCTTTTATTCTTGCAACGCTTTTGGTGGCGGCAGTCTTCTTTGTTGTAAAGGGCTTGCGAGGGGAAGCGCAGAATTATCTTCCTCTTTCGATCACTCTTGCCTTTGCCGTAGCAAACGGTGCCATCGGATTTGCCGATGATTACTGCAAGCTGATCAAAAAGCAGAACGAGGGCTTGACCGAGCTGCAAAAGCTGTTTCTTCAGCTCTTCCTCGCAGGCGCATACGTTTGTGTCATGGCGTATACGGGCAATTTCCCTACGCTTTGGAAAATTCCCTTTACCGATTTTGCAATGGAGCTTGGTTGGTTTGCATATCCCGTTGCCATCATTTTGCTGGCGGGCGTTATCAACGGCGCGAATTTTACCGATGGTATTGACGGATTGGCAAGCAGTGTGACCTGCGTGATCGGCGGCTTCTTTGCCGTATTTGCCTTCGTTTTCTACAACGAGGGAATGGCGGTGCTGGCAGGAATTCTCGTGGGAGCAACGCTTGGATTTCTGATTTATAATTTCCATCCCGCAAAGGTCTTTATGGGAGATACGGGATCGCTGTTTCTGGGCGGCTTGGTCATGGGCGGTGCCTTTGCCATGAAGGCGCCTCTGATCGGCTTGATCGTATCTGCCGTCTATATCGTCGAAATGCTTTCCAGCCTTTTGCAACGAGTTTATTTTAAGCTGAGCCACGGAAAAAGACTGTTCCGCATGGCGCCCATCCATCATCATTTTGAAAAATGCGGATGGAAAGAAAACAAGATCGTAGCGGTCTTTTCCGTAGTTGAGCTTTTGTTCTGTATCATTGCGTGGCTTGCCATGTAACGTTGATTTTCCAAGAGGGAGGAATTTTGCTTTATGAATAAGAAATCTTCCTTTTCCTTGGGCAGATTCCGTGAGAAGAAGCAGGACGTGATCTTCAAAGAGCCGATCCACGAAAGAGAAGAGGAACCCAAGGCTCCGCCCGTCAAGGGACTACCCGATATTCCTCTGATTCTGATCACCTCCATGCTGGTGCTCTTTGGATGTGTCATGGTTTATAGCGCGTCCGCGATCTACGCGGAGCAATATCACAACGATAATACCTATTTTATATCCAAGCATTTGTTCTTTCTGGTGCTGGCACTTGCCTTTACCTTTGTGATCGTTCGGTTTTGCACCCCGAGATTCTGGTACGACTTTGGATATATTCTGTTCGGCGTTTCGGTGGTGCTTCTGTTGCTGGTGCTGGTCATCGGCTCGGATCTGGGAAGCGGAGCCAAGAGATGGCTGGATTTTAAGGTCTTTACCTTTCAGCCCTCGGAGGTGGCAAAGCTGGCGCTGATTCTGACGTTGGCAAGATTTATGACCACCTATGAAAAAAAGATCACGTCTCCTCACCGATTTGGCGGAAATTTCAAATACGGTGTGCTTTATCCCGGTGCTATGATCTTTCTTTTGGTGGCACTCATCGCGCTGGAAAGACATATTTCGGGTATCATGATCATTGGTATGCTGGGAATTTCCATGATGTTTCTGGGAGGAACGCATATCAAGTGGATCTTTTCCATCGGCGGTGCCGTCATTCTTGCCGGATGCCTGTTGGTGCTGGTCTCGGATTACGCGCAGGCGCGTGTGGAAACTTGGCTCTTCATTGAAAGGGCAGACCCGTTGGGTGCGGCGTGGCAGACGCTTCAAGGACTTATGGCGATCGGCTCGGGCGGACTTTTTGGAACCGGGCTTGGAAACAGCCGACAGAAATTCGGTTACGTATCACAACCGCAAAACGACTTTATTTTCACCATTGTATGCGAGGAGTTGGGCTTTGTGGGAGCGATCCTTGTCATTGGACTTTTCGTTGCTTTTTTGTGGCGTTGCTTCCACATTGCCAAGCACGCGCCCGATAAGGCAAGCGCCCTGGTGGTTTACGGACTGGGCTTTAAGGTGGCATTGCAGGCGCTTCTCAATATCGCCGTTGTCACCAACTCCATGCCCAATACGGGAATTGCGTTGCCCTTCTTCAGCTACGGCGGTACTTCACTTGCATTGCAGATCTTCGAGGTGGGAATCATTCTTTCGATTTCCCGATACGCCTCTCACCAAAAAATTTGAAAAAGAAAGGAATTTACAGAATGCAAAAGATCAGAACCCGTTATTTTTTCTATACGCTACATAGTGTCATGGGCTTTTCGGCACTGTTTCTAGTCTGGTTCGCTCTGTTTGGAAGAAACCTGGCAACAACACATTTTCGCGGTATGACCGATCTGGTGTTTTCGGTGCTGGCGATTGCGGTCCTCAGCTTTCTTGCATTCGTGTTCGTTCCGTTTTTCAAGGGCGACAAGCGTTGGTTCGCCATTCCCGCGCTTCTTACCGCGGTATTCTTTGTGGGCACCGTCATGCTTTGGCAGGTGCCGATTACGGGAGTTGTTTGATTTATGAGAGTTCTTTTAACGGGGGGCGGAACCGCGGGACATATCAATCCCGCTCTTGCCATTGCCCAAACCATTCAGCAAAACGATCCCTCGGCGGTCATCGAGTTTGTGGGGATTGAGAGGGGAAAGGAAACCGAGCTGATTCCCCGAGAGGGCTTCCGTCTTCATTTTGTGAAATCCCAAGGCTTCAAAAGATCGCTGTCGCTTTCCAATTTCCGTTCGGCGTGGTTGTTCTTCACATCGCCCTACGCCAAGCAGACCACAAGCATTATCAAGGAATTTCAGCCCGATGTGGTGATCGGAACCGGTGGCTTTGCCTCATGGCCCTTGATGGCTGCGGCGGCGCGGATGGGGATTCCCACAGCGGTTCACGAATCCAATTCGATTCCCGGATTGACCGTTCGGCTTTTGCAGAAAAAGGTGGACCGCATCTGGACCAATTTTGAATGCACCAAGGATTATCTTAAGGTTCCAAAAAAGATTTTGCGCGTAGGCAATCCCTTTCGGGGAGGCTTTGGCGGTATTTCCCGAGAGGAAGCGAGACGCAAGCTCGGCATTGAAGCAAATCGGTTGTTCATTCTCTCCTTTGGCGGAAGCCTTGGAGCCGAGAACCTCAATCGGGCGATCGTACGCACCATGAAGGAGCTTGGTGGCGCGCATCCCGAGATCCTGCTCCGTCATGCGGCGGGGAAGCGTGATTATCAAGCCACGCTGGAGGATTTTCGAAGCAACGGTCTTGAAAAGCTTGGAAGCTGCGAGGTTGCCGAATATATCTACGATATGTCGTTGCAGATGTCGGCGGCGGACCTTGTGATCTGTCGCGCGGGCGCCATGACCCTCTCGGAGCTGGCGCTTTTGGGAAAGGCAAGCATTCTGATTCCGTCGCCTTACGTGGCGGAGAATCACCAATATCGCAACGCCAAGACGCTTTCGGATGCCGGAGCTGCGGTTCTGGTGGAGGAAAAGGAGCTGGAGAGCGATGCGCTGACCGAGCAGGTCAAGGCATTGATCATGGATCAAAATCGTTTGCGTACGCTTGAGAACAATATTACGGGCTTTGCCGATCCGGAGGCGAACAAACGCATCTGGGAGGAATTGTTAGGTCTGATACAAAGTAAGAGGTCGAAATAAAAGGACTTATTGAAAGGAAGGAAGAATCAATGAATCAGGGAACCGTCAGAGCAGGAGCGACCACACGTCGCAAGCGAGTAGACCGCAAGACCCTTTCCACGCTTCGCGCCGCCATGGTGGCAGCAGGAGGGCTGATTGTGATATTGGGGCTTTTGCTGCTCATTCTCCCCTCGTTCCGTGTAAAGAAGATCGTTGTGGAGGGGAACTCCGTTTACAGTGTGAATGATATCATCAAGTGCTCGGGTATTGAGGTGGGCGACGAGCTTCTCGCTTTGGATATTGACGAGGCGATCAACAATATTCTGGAGTCCTGCCCCTACGTGGACAGCGTATCCATCAGCAATGAGTCCATCAGCTCGATCCGCATCACTGTGAAGGAAAAGTCCAATATGATGTATACCTCCTTCAACGGCAAGTACGTTGCCTTTGACAGTAGCTTTCACGTGCTTTCCGAGTCGGCGGATGAAGAGGCCTACACCAATCTTTTGCGCGTAGAGCTTCCTCCCATTGCGGCACTTTCGGTGGGCGGTAATATGTATTTTGCAAACGAAGAAACCAATATGGATTACGTAGGGGAGCTGTTGGATTCCCTGAACGAGAAGGGGATTTTGGAGGATGTGACCTTCGTTGATTTTTCAAAGAAATTTCAGGTTTCCTACGTGATGAACGGGAACTGCCGCGTGGAGCTTGGTAAGGTGGGAGATCTTGACACCAAGCTGATGCTGGTGGGTGAGATCCTTTCGGCAAGAGGCAACGAGGGAGAATATGCCATTGTGAACGTATCCTCCACCGAAAAGCCTACCTATCGCCTGGGAAATGCATCTGATTTTTTGATGAAATAATGCTACCGAAAAAAACGGCTGAGCGCCCCCTGCAAGAGGATATCAGCCGTTTTTTGCGTAAAAAAGTGATTTTTTTGAAAATAAATTGAAAAATATTAAAAAATATTGAAAAAACATCTTGCAAAATTGAAAAAAAAATAGTATTATATAATAAATAGGTCTGTGAAGCCCGTTTTGGGCGTGGAATCGGAAAAAATATGATTTGGAAAGTTCGGGAGGGAACAAACATGACATTTGAACATGATGATAGCTTCGAGAGTGGCGTAAATATTAAGGTCATCGGCGTAGGCGGCGGCGGAAACAACGCGGTCAACCGTATGATCGTTACCAATATCCGCGGTGTGGATTTCGTATCGGTGAATACCGACCGTCAGGCACTCCGCAGATCCGAGGCGCCTAACCAGCTGGTTCTGGGTGAGAAGATCACCAAGGGCTTTGGCGCAGGTGCAAATCCCCAGATCGGTGCGCGCGCCGCTGAGGAATCCATCGATGATATTCGCACCATTCTGGAAGGCACCGATATGGTGTTCATTACCGCAGGTATGGGTGGCGGTACCGGTACCGGTGCGGCTCCCGTGGTTGCTCGCGCAGCACGCGAGATGGATATTCTTACCGTTGGTATCGTAACCAAGCCCTTTAGCTTTGAGGTAAGAGAAGAATGGAGCAGGCAGAGGCAGGTATTGCCGAGCTGGCTCAGTACGTGGACTCCCTCGTGGTAATCCCCAATGAGAGACTGAAGCAGGTTTCCAACGCAAAGCTTTCTTTGGCAAACGCGTTTGGCATTGCCGACGACGTTCTGCGTCGCGGTGTAAAGAGCATTTCCGAGCTGATCACGCTCCCCGCGTTTATCAACCTTGACTTTGCCGACGTTACCAGCGTTATGGCAAATGCGGGCTACGCGCACATGGGCGTTGGTGCCGCTACCGGTAAGGATAAGGCAGAGCAGGCAGCTAAGGAGGCAATCTCCAGTCCTCTGCTCGAGACCTCTATCAAGGGCGCAAAGGGCATTCTCATCAGCTTCCAGGTATCTCCCGACGTAGGCTTGGATGATGTGGATATGGCGTCCACTCTGATCGCAAACGAGGCGCATCCCGACGCAAACATCATCTGGGGCGTTGCCTTTGATCCCGAGCTGGAGGATGAGATGAGAATTACCATCATCGCCACCGGCTTTGAGAAGAAGCCCGAGGATGCTACCCGCAGAAATCCCGGTGTTACCACCAACCCCGAGTCTCCCTTTAAGAAGGAAGTCAAGGCAGCTCCCGCAGAAGCCCCCAAGGCTGCAAGACCTGAGGGCACGACTGTGAGAAGAGTGGTAAAGACGGTTCAGAAGCCTGCGGCAGACGATGATTTTGACGATCTGTTCGCTATGATGAAGAACGCAAAGAAGTAATCTCAAATAAAAAAAGGAACGGGAACGCCCATGGCGATCCCGTTCTTTATTATAGCTTCAAGGTTTTCAAAAACTCGTTCGACAACGCCTTCTCATAGGACACGCCCTCGAAGCGAAGCGGGAATTTTGGATCCTGTAGCTTTTCAAACACCATGCCGCGCAGATAGGAGAGCAGGGAATCCTCGATCCAGTAATCGATTGGGATATTTCCCGCGTTTTTCTCCAGCCGCTTCAAGCGCCCATAGAGCTCCAAGCCGTCGGAGGCATCGTGCCAAAGGTCGGCAAAGAGATAATCAAAGCGGTTTTTGGGAAGCTCCCGTTCCATATAGACAAGGGCGTCGGCTTGGAGGACCGTTACCTTTTCCTTGTGCGGAAATTGGGGCAGAATATGCTCCTTGAAAAGGGCAATGACGTCGGGCTCACGTTCAATGACTGTTACCGTTTCCACGTTGTTCTTTTGGCTGGCGTGAAAGGCGAAATATCCCATGCCGAGCCCAAGGGTCAGAACCCTGCCGCGGCTTTTTTGAATGGGCTCTCTCATGGTCTCCACCTCGTTGGGCTTGACCGACATCCATTCCACACCGTTTTCGTGAATGGCGGGGAAGTCAAAATCCTTTTCAAAATAGCCGATCTGAGGGATCTCTCTGAAATCGGGGTGCAGAATGGGGTCTCGCCACGCAAAGGGCTCAAAGGCTTTGTAGCTGCCCGTAACGGTTTCCCATTTTCCAATTCTTTGGGCAGGGAATCGGATGGTTCTTCGGTATTCGTCGTTCTGATAGGCAAGAGGATCCAGCCGTGTGACGCCGGGTTGAACGTAGAGGCGATCCAAAAGTCTGTGCTCCTTGTTGTCCACCGTGTCAAGCCCCATGGCGGCGGCAAGCAAAAGCAGATAGGCATCGTGGTTGGGACATTCACAGTCCCGCGCCAGCTCTTCCACCATTTCCGCCGTGATAAACCGAGGGGTGTAGTTGATATATCGGCTGTATGCCGCAAGGATCGTGCGGTTTTGTTGCATGATGTTTTTCAGAGATTGGGGTATGCTCATAGAGGTCTCCTTCACGCTCTTTTCCTGATTACTTCTATTATACACCTTTTTTTGACAAACGCAAGGGAAAACAGAAAAAACTATTGACTTTTCGCGATTTTTTCTGTAAAATGGATAGGATGAATGTGAAAGGATGACGTACGATGAAAAAAATAGGAATCAGTATCGGAGCCCTGCAAGCCGTTTTGGGCGAGAAGCGTGCCCTTGAAATTTGTGCCGAAAGCGGCTTTGACGCGGTGGATTTTAACCTCAAGAAATACGGCAGAGACGGTTTCCCCGTGTATGCCGACGGTGACGAGGCAGTCATCGAGCATTTTTCTAAAATCGGAGAATATGCCAAGAGCTTGGGACTTACGATCAGCCAGACCCACGGCAGGAATCGCATTGCGACTTCCGATGCGGCGTTTTGCGAGCAGATGAAATGGGTCAGCCGCATGGATCTCCTTGCTACAAAGGCATTGGAATCTCCCACCTGCGTCATTCACAGCGTTACCACCAAGGCGTTTCCCGATGGAGATTCCACGTTTATGCATGAAAAGAATCTGTCGTTCTTCCAATATCTCGCGCCCTATGCCGAGGAAATCGACGTCAATATCGCTCTTGAGACCTTTGGGGATTCCGAGGTGGAAGGCAAGCGTGTGATTGATTTCTTTGGAGATTCGAGAGAATTGAAAAAGACCTTTGATGCCTTGAACACCCACAAGAAGGTGATCTGCATTGATACGGGGCACACCAACAAGGCGCACGCCGTAGGGCTTTCCGACGGCTCACCCGTTCCCGACGTGGTGGAGACCATTAAGATGTTTGGCAGGGATATTAAGGTCCTGCACCTCAACGATAACAATCGCTTTTCCGATCAGCACCTGCCGCCCATGAAGAAAATGGCGGGCGGTGTCAAGTGGGAGGAGGTTTATGCCGCACTTGATGAGATCGGATATGACGGTGTTTACAATTTTGAGCTGGCACTCGGCTACTTTGGCAGCGAGATGGAGAATTTCGTCCGCTTCCTCGGCGGATACCTCCGCAAGTCGGTGGAAGGGAAGCTGTAATAAAAAATGGAATCAACAAGGGCGGCAGATTTTCTGCCGCCCTTTTCATCTTTCGTTTGCACGAGTCCAAGTCTTCAAATCCGACGATTGATAGCTCGTGTGGCCGAGAATTTTATCCGATTTCTTGGAGTATAAACCAACTTTTCAAATTTGATGACACATACTTTAAATACTCGTAGTTGTTTTCCGAATTTAGATACCGTACTGTTAAAATATAGTCTTTATCCTGAATAAAGTCGATGACTTCCACCAGACAGTGATCCTCTATTAGCGGTAAATCGGATATGTAAAACCAATTGATCCCTCCATCGGTTGTCAACAAGGTTCGTTCACAAAAATTATAATCAGAAGCAAAAATGTGCCCGTAAATGAGTCCAACATCTTCATTGATCATTTTTGCATAAACGACAGGTTCCCGTAAATCGGTTACAGGAACATTCTGCACGTCTACCGAAGTCCACGTGCGTCCACCGTCCTCTGTTTTAAAAAGGTTGGATAATTTTGAGCCGCCTCTTGAATGTCCTCCTTCCATTGTTTCCTTGAATGCAAACAAATATCCAACGGTTTCGTTTACAAAATTTCCGCAAATCCGATACAAATCATCATCCACGTCAAGCGTTACAACGCTTTCATTTGGAGAACCCTTTTCAAAGCTCACTACGGTGATTTTGTTTTCATAGTATTTATGCAGAAGGAAAAAGGCGCGCTCACTGTTGACACCGATCGCCCTCGCAGAGTATTTGGAGGTTTGGATGTCTTGATAGGAAAAGGATGTGAGAAGATGATCTTCCTTCCAGTCTGCGATGTGAATGGTGAAATGATTATTTTGATCAACCGTATACGTTACCTCGGAACCGGAAAAATATTTTCCGTTACAATCTAAGGAGCCTTCACGGATTGGTTCTTCCTGCTGCTTAACCAATTCCCAATTTTCCAAATCTGTCGAAGCATATTGGATGTATAAGGGAATATAGTTCCCTATGTCAAAATTCAAAGAATATCCATAACAAATGCGGACGGTTAGTGTATACACTCCTTCTATAGTCGTTACGTCGGATATCTCACTTGCAAAATCAGCAGGAAGTCCAAAAGGCTTCAACATATTGGGAATATCCAATCTTGGCATGGAGGTCCATGTTTGTCCTCCATCCACCGTCCAATAGGTACGAGGTCCAAAATGATCGGTGTTGGTATACCGTGCTGTAAAAAAGCCCACCTTCTCGGTAAAAAAACAGGCTGCCGAAATGTATTCCCGACCATTGGAAACTCTAAAATCATTGTACTCGATTTTGTCCCACGTCTTTCCGCCATCAGCAGTTTTGAGAACGCACGCCAATTCAATGTCATCCATGGGGCTGACCGAATAATCCTCCATATGGAAAATCATCACATAGCCGTTCTGTTTGCCGATAAATCCACAGTAGATATCGGGGGTTCTGACACCTTCTGAAAGTTGGATCGTTGTTTGATATTCGGTATCATTGTGAACCGTTTGAATGTGGAACACGTTGGAGCCGTACCCTTCGTGCGACACCTTGATTTGTTCTGCTCTTTTGCGCATAAGATTTTCAAGGTTTTTGCCGGATTCTGTTGTTACGTAACATCCAACAAGCTTTTGATACTCGCTGAGCGTTAATTTGGGGGTGCTTTCAAGAGGGGGATCTTCTTCGGTGGCTTGGGGTGTGTTTGTTGTTTCTGTGGTGCTGTCGTGCTCTTGCTCTGTTGTGTTGATCGTCTGGTCTTCAATTTCGATGCTTTCCGAGGTGCTTTCAAGCTCGTTTTCGGGAGCTACGTTACACGCCGTCACGTTTGCCAAAATCAGTGCCGACAAGAGCACTGCTAAAATTCGTTTTTTCATATATGTTCTCCTCTGTGTTTCATGTTTGTGATATTTGACCGTCACAACAATGAATGGTTACGTTGCACATCGACCATTCACTGAAAAGATATGATTTATCCCAATTCTCTTTTTTGTCAATGGAATTCCATTCCTCGACAGTTCCTTCAAAGTAAATATCGGAAAGCTTTTCACATTCCGCGAACACTCGCTCTTGTATGGTTTGAACACTTTTTGGAACGGTTACTGATACAAGAGAGTTACAGTGCGCAAAAGCCAGCGCTTCAATTTCTGTCACCCCATTGGGAATCACGATACTTTCCATACTTTCGCACAATTCAAAAGCAAATTCTCCTATACTCGTTACTGTATTGGGTATCACAACATTCTTGATTTTTACACAATTACAAAACGCATAGGAAGGGATACTTGCGACATTCTTAGAAAGCACTATATTCTCAAGATTCGTACAATCTCCAAACGCACCGTACCCAATATTCGTAACACTATCCGGAAGTTCAATGCTTTTCAAATGAGCACAATAAGAGAAAGCCAGCTTTCCGATCTCCTGTATCCCGTCACAAAAAGTAACGCTTTTGAGGTTTGTACAATCTTTGAACGCTTTCTCTCCAATGGTTTTGACACTGCCGGGGATTACAATACTTTCAAGGCATTTCAATCCCTCAAAGGCTGACGCGCCTATTTCTGTAACGCTATCCGGAATAAAAACCTCCTTAAGCGAATCCATTGCAAAAAAAGCCTGGCTATGAATCTTTGTTACCGTATTCGGTATAACAACACTTGTAACACGTGGATGAACGTAGTCTCCACCTCTTATTTCTGTTACGATATCTCCGCTTGGGGAGGTTGGAGGAATAATCACATCAAGTATGTTTGCCGCTCCAAGGTTTATAACACAACAAGTACCGTCTCCGTTGCTATAAAAATCCATATTGGCATAGTGCACAGGATCAATATTGTCTCCCACGCCTTCTTCGAGACTGCTCGTATCGCTATTATCCATCTCGTTTTCCGAAGTCGTATTACAAGCCGTTATATTCGCCAAAAGCAGTGCCGACAGGAGCACTGCAAATATTCGTTTTTTCATATATTCACGTCCCTTTTTTTGATAATTATAAAATGATAGGATAATACGATATAATATTTATATTATATCTAAGATTATTATAACATGAATAACAAATACTGTCAATAGCATCTTTAAAAGTGGTGCGAGAAAACTTTTTTGGGGGTGTTTTTACCCCAAAAGTGGGGCGTGGGTGGGGGACGGCAACCTGTTGTGGCTGGTCATCGAATGATGTAGGCTTCACGTGTCACCCTGAGCGAAGGCGAGAAGGCATAAAACGCCGATGCGCCGAAGTCGAAGTTTTGCTCTGCAAGAGCAAAACCAAGGAGCGTAGCGACGACGGGGTCTACTAAGGATCCGCGCCGTTCTTTTTTTACAAAAATATTTTTGCAAAAAATCGCAAAAGAATTGACAAGACTCCATAAAAATGATATAATTAAATATTCCGAGAAACAATAAAAAGTATAAAAAGAAAAGAGAGGAGGGATTTTTATGACAGACCGCGAAAAGGAATTGGAAAACAAAAAGAGAAGCGCACGCGAGCGAGAGCTGGACGCCTTTTGGGATATTGATTCCCTGATTCCCGCTCGCCGTTCTCCCGTCTATCCCTCCAACACCGAGACCGCCGAGGTGATTGTTGAGCCCAAGCCCGGATCTGCATCGAAATCTGTATCAAGGGCCATTCCGCTTCCCAAACGGGAGGACGAGCCCGAGCGTCATTTTATTCCACCTCACACCGCCGCTGAGGAAAGGCGCGTGCCTGTTCCCGACGAGGAATACGAGCCCGACAGTGCTCTCATCCGCAAGGTTCGTCTCTTCCGTCTGAAGAATGAGTATCACTATTACGATGCCTTTTTGCGGGATGCGGAAAGGCTGTTTCCCGTGGTGGGCAGGGAGGTGCCGCGCGTTGCCTTCTTCTCCTACGTTCCGCAATATTCTCAGATGACGCGAGGGCAGCTGGAGTGGTATCTCTGGTGGCGTGAAAATCTGCGCCACGGAAGCTTTCTTGAAACCGATTACAGTTATCTTCTTCTCTATGCCTACGAGCAGATCAATCTTTCGGAAAAGCTCACGCCCGCCTTGTCGCAGCAGAATCTGTTCGATCTTTGGATTCATTACCGTGAGACCTTTCGACAATTGGACAGCTATCTTCCCGAATGGATCTGCGACATGGGCTTGATCCATCGCTTGCCCCCACCCGAGGGATGTGTAGGCAAGCATCTTTCAGCCGCCATGTCGCGCTGCAATCTGCGGGAATACTACGTGCCCTGCACGGGGGCTGACGGCTACGTGCGCGCACTCCTTACCTTTTGCTCTAACTACGATTATCACAAGAGCAAGTTTTGCAACGAGGAAAATCAAAAGCTGTTTGATTCTTCTGTCATTGGTGCGCTCTCCGAGGCGGTGTCCTGCATGAGCGGAGACGGAAAGCTCTTCTCTCATTCGGGAATGGACGATAGCAAGATGCTCCGTGATTCTTACACGGGAGCCATCTGCTCCTATCGGATCAAGCGGAAGATCGAGGTGGAGTATTGCTCCTTCTCGCGCTCCAATGAGCTGAGATATCTGGTAACCGATATTGTAAAATACACCGAGAACCGCATTCGCACCTCCCTTGGCGTGCGCTCCAAGCTGAGCATTTACTCGCTCCCGGGGAATATCAAGGAGCTTCTTGACGCCTATCTGGACCGTGCCATACCGCTCCGTCAAAGGGCATCGGCAAGCGCACGCAGGGAAGAAGCTGCTGCCTATGAGAAGCTTTACGATCTTCCCCAAAAGCCTCTGTCCTTTTCGGCGGCGGCAGAAATTGAGGAACTTTCCTGGAACACCACCCAAAGGCTGGTGGAGGCGTTTGAGGAGGAGACTCCCTTGCCGGATCCCATCCCGATTCCCATGCCCGTGGAACCTGTGAAAGAGAGTGGGGAAGCCGATCCCCTTGTATCGGCCTTGCGCCCTTATCTGCCTTTTCTGCAAGCGGCACTGGAGGGCGACGGCAACGCCGCAAGACGCGAGGCTGCCCGAATGGGGAAAATGCCGGATCTGCTTGCCGACGAGATCAACGAGCTTGCGGCAGAGCATATGGGCGACGTTTTACTGGAAGAAACGGATGACGGCTATGCCGTTATCGAGGACTATACCGATCAGGCAAGGGCGCTTTTGACTCTTGCCGATGGAAAGGATGGAAGCAATGGAACGTAATGAAGCAAAGGGAACGCCTGTGGTTCCCAAAAGAATACTTTCGAGCCTGTTGGCATCGGTCTCCGCAGGTGTGGTGCCGAGGGCAGGAGCCCCCTATATTGCCATTGGCAGAACCGACGAGATCGCGGCTCTGCTCTCGGATCTGGAAGCGGTCAACGAGGGCGGCGGCTCTATGCGCTTTCTCATCGGTCGCTACGGAAGCGGTAAAAGCTTTTTGATGCAGCTGATCCGAGGCTACGCCATGGAGCGGAATTTTCTCACCGCCGATGCGGATCTCTCCCCCGAGCGTCGTCTCTACGGAACGGGGGGCAGCGGTGTTGCTACCTATCGGGAGCTGATGAAGAATCTTGCCTCCAAATCCTCTCCCGATGGCGGTGCGCTTCCCAAGATCATTGCGCGTTGGATCTCCGAGAAGCAGAACGAGGTGGTTCTCTCGGGCATCTCTCCCGATAGCGTCGAATTCACCGATGCCCTTGGCAGAGCCGTGCTGGAGGATCTGCGCGAGATGGAATTTTTGGTGGGCGGCTTTGATTTTGCACGCGTGGTGACTGCCTACTACCGTGCCTACGTGGGAGGCGATGAGGACAAGAAAAGTGCCTGCCTGCGCTGGCTTCGCGGAGAATATTCCACCAAGACCGAAGCGCGGCACGATTTGGGAATCCAAGTGTCGGTGATCATCGATGACGACAACTGGTACGATTTTCTCAAGCTTTGGGCTGCGTTGGCACGTGCCATCGGCTATCGAGGCCTTGTGGTGTTCGTGGACGAATGTGTCAATCTCTATAAGATTTCCCATCGCGTCAGCCGCGAGAACAACTACGAAAAGATTCTTTCCATGTTCAACGATACCCTGCAGGGACGCGCGCCCGGCTTGGCGTTGATTCTTGGCGGTACGCCCCAGTTTTTGGAGGATACCAGACGCGGTCTCTTCAGCTACGAGGCTTTGCGCAGTCGCCTTTGCGACAGCCGCTTTGCTTTGGAGGGCTTCAAGAACCTCATAGGTCCCGTGATCCGTCTGCGCAGGCTTTCCGATGATGAGCTGTTTGCTCTGATCAGCCGCGTGACCAAGCTTTATGCGCAAAATTACGGTGTGGAGCCTCGTATTACAACAGAGCAAATGGGGCAGTTTTTGCAGATCTGTCTTTCCCGCGCCGGTGCGGATAGCATGATCACCCCCCGTGAGATGCTCCGCGATTACATGACGGTGCTCAACATTCTCATGCAAAATCCCGATGCCACCTTTGAGCAGGTGGTGGGAAGCGCGGTGACGCTGACGCCGCAGAACGCTCCCGGGGAAGAGGAGGACGCGCCCGCGCGGACTGCCGAGGAAGCACCTGCAAAAAAATATACGATTGACGAATTGGAATTTTGAGGATAAGAAAATGATCACTTTACAAAATTTGCATCAGCATAGCACGTGGTGCGACGGACGGGACAGTGTGGAGGCTGTTATTGAAGGAGCACTTTCGCAGGGATTTGATTCCATTGGCTTTTCGGTGCATTCTTCTATGTTCTATGCTCCCTCGCACGGAATTGCTGAGGGGGACGAGAAAGGGTATATTGCCGAGGTTCGAGATTTGGCAAAAAGATACGAGAATCGCATGAAGATCTTTTGCGGCGTAGAGCTGGATTTTTATTCCAAGTTTGAGTCTCTCCCCTATGACTATATCATCGGCTCGGTGCATTATCTCAAGATTGGTGACGAATACGTGGGCTTTGACCGCAACGCCGCTACGGTGAAGAGCGTGATCGATACCTACTTTGGTGGCGACGGCATGCAATATGCAAAAGCCTATTACGAGACGATTGCAATCTTTCCCGAGAGAAGAAAAATCGACGTTATCGGTCACTTTGATCTGATCACCAAGCACTCCGAGAAGGAAAGCTTCTTTGATTGGGATTCTCCCATTTATCAAAAATACGCCATCGAAGCCATGGACGCGCTGATTCCCCACGTAAAAATCATGGAGATCAATACGGGTGCTATTGCACGCGGATACCGCACAACTCCCTATCCCACGGCATTCCTTCTGAAGGAATGGAAAAAGCGTGGGGGCGAGATCATAATTTCTTCGGATTGTCACGATCAGCGATTTTTGACCTGCGGCTTCGCGGATTCCATCGAGCTTGCCAAGGCCTGCGGCTATACCCATACGCAGGTGCTGACCGAGAACGGCTTTGCGCCCGTGGAGCTGGATGAGATGAAAAAGAAATTATTATCCTAATAAATATCGTGATTGAAAAGCTTTGAAAGGAGAAAGAACATGAGCCAAATTTTCAACCGTTTTCCGGAATTTATCCGTGAGTTCATTTATTCCCATGGCTGGGAGTCTCTGCGCGGCATTCAGGTAGCGGCGGCGGAGTGCATCTTCCAGACCGAGGACAATCTGCTGCTGACTTCTTCCACTGCCAGCGGAAAAACCGAGGCGGCGTTCTTTCCCATCCTTTCCGAGCTTTGCGAAAATCCACCCGCCACGGTTGGTGTGCTTTACATCGCGCCCTTGAAAAGCCTGATCAACGATCAGTTCTACCGCATTGAGGAGCTGCTGGTGGAGAGCGGCATCCCCGTGACCCATTGGCACGGCGACGTGGCGCAATCCCACAAGAAGAAGCTGCTTGAAAAGCCCCGTGGGATTTTGCAGATCACCCCCGAATCGTTGGAGTCCATGCTCATCAATCGAAGCAACGATATCATTCGTCTGTTTGGCGACCTGCGCTTTGTGGTTATCGATGAGATCCATACTCTGACGGGCAGTGACCGAGGCAATCAGATCCTCTGTCAGCTTGCCCGTATCGGCAGACTCATTGGCTATCATCCGCGCCGCGTGGGACTTTCCGCCACCATTGGCGATCCCGAAAAGGCGGCGGCATGGTTGGGTGCCGGGAGCGGAAGACAAACCTTTATTCCCGAAACCGAGATGGGCAAGATCCGCTGGCGACTCGGCATGGAGCATTTTTACATTCAGAACGCCAAGACCGAGCAATCCAAGGAGCCGAAGGAGCAGACCGATGCGCCTGCCTCTCCCATCGCCTACGATGCGGGATATTCCTTTATGTATGATTGCGTCAGTGACCGCAAGTCGCTGGTCTTTTCCAATTCTCGCGAGGAGACCGAGTACCTTTGCGCCACCTTTCGACAGATCGCCAAGAACCGCGGTGAGAAGGACGTGTTCCTGATTCACCACGGTAATCTTTCGGCGTCGATCCGTGAGGAAGCCGAGCTGAAAATGAAGGACGAGGATGAAATGGCGGTAACCTGCGCTACCGTGACCATGGAGCTCGGTATCGATATTGGCAGATTGGAGCGCATTCTGCAAAATCAGTCTCCCAATTCCGTTACGGCATTCCTGCAACGACTGGGCAGATCGGGAAGGCGCGGACAACCGCCCGAAATGATGATGGTCTTTCGCGAGGAGGATCCGCTTCCCAATACACCGCTTCCGCAGCTGATCCCGTGGGAGCTTCTCAAGGCGATCGCTATTGTGCAGTTATATATTGAAGAAAGATTCATCGAGCCGCCCAATATGCGCAAGCTGCCATTCAGTCTTCTGTTCCATCAGACCCTGAGCGTGCTGGCTTCCTCCGGAGAGCTGACTCTGCGCCGCCTTGCCGAGCGCGTTCTGGCACTTCCGCCTTTTGCAAACGTTCCCAAGGAGGACTACAAGGAGCTGGTGCTTTCCATGCTTAATCAGGATTTCCTGGAAATGACCGAGGAAAAAACGCTCATCGTCGGTCTTGCGGGGGAGCGGCTTCTGCGAAGCTTCAAGTTTTACGCTGTGTTCAAGGATTCCGAGGATTACACCGTGCGATGCGGCTCGGATGAGATCGGAACCATCACCACCCCGCCTCCCGTAGGCGATCGCTTTGCTCTTGCAGGGCGTGTGTGGGAGGTGGAGGAGCTGGATATCCGGCACAAGCTGATCTACGTTAAGAGTGTGGAAGGGAAGATGGAGGTATCCTGGCCGGGAGATTACGGCGAGGTGCATACGCGCATTGTGGAACGCATGAAGCAGGTGCTTGCCGAGGACACCGTTTATCCCTATCTCAAGCCCAATGCACAAAAACGCTTGGAGATCGCCCGTCACGTGGCAAGGAACACGGGAATGATCAAGCATTCGCTCGTCCACCTGGGCGGATATTCTTGGTGCCTGTTCCCGTGGCTGGGAACCAGATCCTTCCGCGCCATGCGCCGTATGATCTCGCAGATGAGCGGCAGATTCCGCATTTCGGGCATTGAGTACGAGGGATGTTACTTCATCACGTTTAAAATGCAATCGGGAAATGATTACGAATTGATCACGGCGCTTGCAAAGGCGGCAGAGGAGGGCGCTCTGACAGGAGAGCGGCTTGTATCGGGAAGCGAGGCGCCCGTGTTTGAGAAATACGACGATTATATTCCACCGTCCCTCCTGCGCCATGCTTACGCAACCGATAAGCTGGACGTTTCCGAGGCGATACAGCGTGTTTTTGAAATAGAAGAGGAATTTTAAGGTGCTTGAATAAATTCCCAAAAACAAGGCAATAAAAATAATGTAGATCACGAACGTAGCTTTTTTGGGAAAAACATGAAAAAAAGAATTTTTTTTGAAAAAACTATTGACAAATCCATTTCTTTGTGGTAAAATGTAAAGGCTCTCCCCCCGAAAGAGGACAGCCACCACAAACCGCTTTGAAAAAAAACCTTGCAAAAAGTTAAAAAAACTTTTGCAAAAGGTATTGACAAGCGGAAGAGAATGTGGTATAATACTGAGGTCGCCGCAAAAGCGGTGGCT
>SVSL01000116.1 GCA_015064315.1 Oscillospiraceae bacterium | reverse complement strand
TTGTAATCCGAAAACCACCAGCAGTGCTGGTGGTTCCAAAGAGCTTTCGCTTTGCGCAATCCCGCCGCAGCGGAAGGCTCCCTTGTGTAAAGGGAGCTGTCGCCGAAGGCGACTGAGGGATTGTACTCGTGTAAAAATCAACAAAACAATCCCTCCGTCACGGCGCACCGCGCCAATTTGCTTGCAAATTTTCTCCCATTTACACAAGGGAGGCTAAAGATAGTTGCCACATCTGTGGCGGTAGGGAGACTACCGCCAGTGGAGGAGCATTCGACGAGCCTATAGGCTCAGCGTGTGAAATTCCCAAAAGGGGCTTGTGCAAGCCACCGGCATGACCGGTGGTTATGACTTTGTAAAGAAAACAATCTTTTTTGTAAAAAAAGAGAATTTACATTTTGAATTTTGTGTGGTAAAATAGAAAAAAACGCAGAAAGGAGAATCGAATATGATTCATGTGAATACGAATAAAACGGTAAAGCCGATCAGGAATTTTTGGAATAACATTATTTTCCACCCGACCGATGCCATTGAGGACGACTGGGGCAAACGGATTCTGGATGCCGTCAGCGAAGACAACGCTGTGGATACCGTAAGAATCTACAATATGCTGGAGGATATCGTTACCAAGGATGAAAACGGCAACCTTTGTTATGATTATACGCTCAACGATTATCGCTTGGATTATTTGATCTCCAAGGGCTTTGATATTTATCTGACCTACGCCTTTATGCCTTCTTGCTTGGCGCAGGATCCAAACGTAACCGGTGTTTGTGCCAAGGGAAAGACCCGCTACAAGGGAAAGCTGATCATTACCACGCCTCCCAAGGATTACGCGGATTGGGAGGAGATCTGCTATCAATATACGGTTCATATCGTGGAGAGATACGGCTTGGAGCAGGTGAAAAAGTGGCATCTTCAGTGCTGGAACGAGCCCGACGTCAAAACCTTCTTTATGGGAAATCTGGAGACCAACGATGAGAACGCCATCGTTCGCGCCAAGGAGTATTTGAAGCTTTACCGCTCCTTTGCGTCGGCGGTGAAGCGCGTTTCGGCGGATCTGCAGATTGGTAACTCCATCGCCTGCACGCTTTCGTTTCTGGATTGCTTTTTGAAGGGCGTTTCCGAGGAAAATCTGCCCATTGATTTCGTGTCGCTTCACACTTACGGCACGTCTCCCAGAAGAATCCGTGACGACGGAGAGCGCTTTGACGCCGATGCCATATACAGAAAGTATGCGGCTTATAAGGCGATCATTGATCGCTACTTTGATAAGATCGATATCATGATCGACGAGTGGGGCGCGGCTTCGGGCGGCTTCCGTAACCGTGATGACTGTCCTCCCTTGATGTTCCGTGAGGGAAGTGATTATGCGGCGTATATGGGGAAGATGATCCATACCTTCCTTCAAAATGACGACAGCCTTTCCAAAATGATGATCTGCCTTTCGGGTCAGCATGAAATGGTGGTGGATTTTTCGGGCTTCCGTAATTTCTTCACCTCAATTTCATTCGCAAGCCGATCTACAACGCCTACGTTCTTCTTCGCAAGCTGGGCAATCGGATGCTGGACTGCGCTTGGGAAAATCAGGATATGCGCGCTCTCGCCACCGCGGACGATGACGGCAAGCTCTGTGTGATGCTGGCATATGCCTCCGCGCATTTTGATACGCCTCTGCCTTCTGTTTCCGAACAAATCAAGCTGAGCGGTGTTGCGGGCAAGAAGAAGGTAACGGTTTGGCTCATCGACGATACCCACGTCAATCCCTACAAGCTTGCCCTGCGCAAGGGCTGGGGCGCCGATGACTATACCGAGGAGCAGCTCAAGGTGCTGCGCGAGGAGGGAATGCTCAAGCCCTACTCGATCCAAACGGTGGATTTTGATCAGCAGGACACCCTCGACGTTGCCTTTGATGACAACGCGCTGGTGCTGATTGAGATAGAATGATCAGATTTTTATGAATAGCAAAAGGCAGACACACGATGCTTTTGTGTGTCTGCCTTGCTTTTTTCGATGTTTATTCGTAATCCTCGATGTGCCATTCCTCTTTCCAATCAATATACACGTTTTCGCCTTCAAATCGGAGGGGAAGCCAGATATACTCGGCAAGAGAGGTGTTGGTGGTGGCGGTGCTGAAATATTTGGGAGCGCCGAATTCCTCCATCATTTTTTCCATTTCATCGTATTTCTTTTCTTTTTTCAGAGAGCGGAGCTTGAGAATATCCTCGTAGCTGAATTTCTCGTAGCCCGGCATCCAGCGGTCTGCGCAGGCAATGTAAAGATCCTTCTTTCCGGGAACCTTGAAAACCGAGGAGATCTGGGAGTGGAAGGAGGTGTGGCTTTCGTCCCCTACGTGGGGATCTCCCAAAACCGTAAAGGGACCGTGGTAATCGTCGCTGATTGCCACCTCGGAGGGATTGGGATAATATCCCGTGGTGCCGCTGGTGATGAGATAATGCTTGCCGTTGCGTAAGAAATGCGCCGTTGCCTCGCGTACGTAGGGCGCTCCCTCGGGATGGGGAAAGTGCAGGGAATAAGTACCGTTGACGTCGGTGTAATCGTCGGTCAGCTCGGCGCAGATGGTGGCATCGTGAACGCGCTCAAAGTAATAGTATGCCTTGCCGGTTTCTTCATCCACTACGAGATCAAAGTCTCCCGCGCTCATGCCCAGAGGCATCAGCCCCGTTCGAACCACGGTATAGGGACCTCCAAAGGAATCGGATGTGAGAACCGTGGATTGCTGGGTGGTTCCACCCTTGATCATCACCTTGATCCAGCAGACGAATTTTTTGTTTTTTTTGTTGTAGATGATGTGGGGGCGATCGGCAAAGGCGGTGGGATGCAGGGAGGATTTCGGATCGGTCAGATCGGGCGTTACAAAGAGTCCCATGTCCTCCCAGTTGTAAAGATCGCGGGAGCGGTAATAGCGCATACCCCATTGCCAGGTGTCGTCCTTGCCCGTGGTTTTTTCCTTGTTCTCTCCGTAAAAGTAATAGTAGCCGTCAAGATAGATGACCGAGCCGCCGTGGGCTTGGATTCGCTCTCCCTTGGTGTCATACCAGGGACGTCCGTTTTGAATGGAATTTAACATGGTACCTCTCCTTTAATCCTGCTTTTTCATCATATTGAGCACCTCGTAAACACCCTTGACGGGGATGAGATTGATGCCCTTGCATTCGATCTTGCGCTTTTCCAAATTGCGGTAGGGGACAATAGCGTGGGTAAAGCCCAGTCTAGCCGCTTCCTTGACACGGGATTCCAGATTGGATACCGCGCGGCACTCGCCGGCAAGTCCCAATTCGCCAATGGCAATGAGATCATCGGGAATAATGCGGTCGGTCACCGAGGAGATCAGCGCCATGGCAATGGAAAGATCTCCCGCGGGCTCGTCCAGCTTCAATCCGCCTATGACGTTGAGATACACGTCGTTCTGATAGAATTTGAGCCCAAGACGCTTTTCCAGTACCGCAATGATCAGACACATCCGATTGTAATCAATGCCGTTGGTGGTGCGGCGTGGAGCGGGGAAGGCAGTGGGGGTGACCAAAGCCTGAATTTCGGCAATGATGGGGCGCGTTCCCTCCACGGTGCAAACGGCACAGTTTCCCGAAATGTTTTTGGGTCTGCCGGCAAGCAGCATCT
>SVSL01000115.1 GCA_015064315.1 Oscillospiraceae bacterium | reverse complement strand
GTTTTTTTAGAATATAGATAGACTTGTAGGGACAGGCGTCCTCGACTGTCCGAGAAGAAAAAGCGCTTGCTTTCTATATGGCTATTTGTACGTAGCCATGTGCAAAGCAAAAATCCTTTGTTTCCGGACAGTCGAGATGATGATATTTGGATTCTCAAGATATGGCGTAGCCATAAATCGTTTCTTTACAAAAAAGGGCTTTTCATTCTTATGAATGAATCAGCCCTTTTTTCTTTTTATAAATTTTTCATCTTCTCCAACGCCGCAAAATCGGTCTTTTGCGCGGTCAAGGGGGTGATGGAAACATATCCGTTGATGACGGCGGAAATGTCAACGTCAAGATCATTTCCTGCGCGGACGGGATCGCCCACCTGAATATACATATCGTTTCCCTTGCAAACGAATGCGTCGCTGTAAAACATTCCGCCCTGACGGGTCAGGCAGATGCCGCGGCTCTTGTGACTTGGGAAATTGATATTGAGCAGATCGGTGTAGGAAAGCAGATTTTTCTCGGTCACGTAGCGGTAAACGCTGTCCAATTCGGCAAGAGCCGCGTCAAAGCCATCCGTATCGGTGGAAAGGGCAATGGCTTGTTGTCCCAAGCGAGAAGCCTCCAGAATGGCGCCCACTGTTCCCGAATAGGCAATGTCGTCGCCAAGATTGAAGCCTCGATTGATGCCCGAGAGCACCAGATCGTAGCGTCTGTCCAAGCCAACGGTGGCAAAGCGCACGCAGTCGGCAGGAGTGGAATCCATAGCCCATGCCTCGCAATCCACGCCAAGATCATAGCGTTTGATCTCCACCTCGCGGAAGAAATCGATGGATTGGCTCTTTCCGCTTTGCTCGTGCTTGGGAGCAACCACGGTGACCTCTCCCAAGGTCGATGCCCATTTTGCAAGGAGCGGCAGAACAGGGGAGCGGATGCCGTCGTCGTTGGTAATTAAAATTTTCATAGCCAGTCCTCGTGGGTCGCCTTGTATTCACGCAACAGAGAATCGGCGTCGCGCAAGAGGGCGCGCACCTCTCTTTGACTGTGCACTGTGGCACCTGCGGCGCAGGCGTGTCCGCCGCCGCTATAAATTTCTGCCAGCTCGCTGACAGTAACGAATCTGGAGCGCAGACGCACGCGGACGGTTCCGTCGTCACTCTCAATAAATGCCAGCCAGATCAGGCTTCCGCGAATGGAATCCATGTAGGAGACCGCCATGCCTGCCTGCTCGGCGCTCAGCCCCAGCTTTTTGCGCATGGAGCGGCTGACGTAAAGGTAAGCCACGCCGCTTTGCGTGCGCTTGATGCGGCGGAGGATCTTGCCCTTGAATTCGATCATATCGAAATTGTCCAAATACAGATTGGCGTACAGATGGTCAGTATCAATGCCCATATCCAAGAGCATACCCGCCAAGCGCAGGGTCTCTCCCGATACCGAACGGAAGCGAAAACGTCCCGAATCGGTGACCATGCCTGTGTAGACGTAGGTTGCCGCTTCAAGGTCGATCTGCAGCTCGTTGCGGAACTCATAGTAGAATTTTGCGATCATCTCACAAGCCGAGGAGCGTTCCTCCTCTACCCAAGAGAGATTTCCGTAATGCTCCTTTTCAATATGATGATCGATCTTGATCAGCTCCTTGCAAAGGGCGTATTTGGGATTGGAGATGCGATCGGTGGTGGCGGTGTCTACTACAATACCGAGGGCGGTCTTGTAGAAGGCGTCGTCACGAGGCTCGTCCTCCTTGCCGAGGAAGGCAACGTAGTCCGAGTAGTCGCAGTTGAGGAGCAGAATCTCCTTTTCGGGATAGGTCAGCTGTAAGATTCTTTGCAAGCCCTTGGTGGAGCCTACCGCATCACCGTCGGGACGCTTGTGGCGAAAGATGACAATGCGATCGTACTCTTTGATTTTTTCCAAAATATCTCTCATGCGTTGCGTGTTCATGCGGGATCCTCCGTAAGCGTTACAAGATCGTTCAGAAGTGCCATTGCCTCGTCGCGGCTTTTCAGCGTTGCGCCGCTTGCCTTGGCGTGACCGCCGCCACCGTACTTTTTGGCAATGGGGTTGATGTTATAGAGGGAAGAGCGGATCTCGCAAAGCACGCCGTCATCACTTTCGGTAAAGTTAACCCAGGCGCTCACGCCGCGAATATCCGACATAACGCCCACCATGCCGCGGGAAATGGTAAAGAGATCGGCACCGCTGGCATCGGCTTCTTCCTTGGTGGTATAGATGTAAGCCACCGAGGGGGTAGCAAACTGAACCTTCAGAACAAATTGCGCGCGCAGACGGATGAACTTGAAATCGTCGGCGTAAAGATTGCGGTAGATGTCGTTGGTGTCAAATTTGCGCTCCATAAGGAAGGCGGCAATGCGGAAGGTCTGGGCGGTGGTGGAATCGTAGCGGAATCTGCCCGAATCGGTGATCATGCCCGTGTAGAGTGCCTTGGCGGCGGCGGATGAAACCGTAAGACCGCACTCCATGGCGAATGCCGCGATCAGACCGCAGCAGCTCTCGTAGCTTGTGTCGGTGACTTCGATATCGGCAATGGTCTCACAATAGATGTGATGGTCGATGCGTGCGGTTTTATCTGCCAGCGTGTAGCGATCGTCGCTGATCAGCGTTTTTGCCGAGGTGTCCAGAATAATGGCAAGGGCGCCTTCATAGTCCTTGTCGGCAACCTCGTCCATAACCGCGCCCTCTATAAAGGCGTAGCGGGGACTCATGTCTCCCACCTTCAGGATCTCTTTTTGAGGAAAGCTGTCCTTTAAGACGTGGCAAAGACCGATCTGAGCGCCCAAGGCGTCTCCGTCGGGATTCTGATGGCGGTGAATGATGATGCGATCGTATGCCTTGATCGCATCCAGTATTTTTTCAAACATGGTGATCCTTTCTGAAAATCGCTTCCGTCAGGAAGGAAGATCAATGATGATTTTTTGAAAATAAAGCGTAATTCCGTGGGCTTCTCCATAGGGGGTGGGAAGCACGTAATAGTTTCCTTTGGGATTATAATCGGCTCCAACCTCCAATAAAAAGGAGAGCAGATCGTTTTCGTTTTGTTGTGCTTTTTCGGGAGAATAGTTTCCCTCACTGTGAAATTCCACAACTGTGAAAAGTGCCTTGGAGAGACCTCTTTCCTTGGCCTCCAAAAGCACCGCGCCCGTGGCGGTGAGAAGCTGATAGCGCAGATGCGCGCTTCCATCCGGCATTTTTTTGCCAAAGACCATCTCGGAGAGTCCCTCAATGCGTCCCTTTTTGTTCTGACTTGCCGCCTCGTATTCCTCATTGAGATAGAGATTTCCAAAGGGCTCGTCGGCTTTCGCCTCCACGCCCACAAAGATCTCCCCGTTCCAAAGAGCGGCGTCGTGGTTTCTGCCCTCGCCAAAGCCCAAGCCGTGCGCCGAAAAATCGGTTTCCATCTCGGCAAGCCAATCAAAAACGGCTTGCTTTTGGCTGATCTGTCCGAGAAGCTCCGCAAGCTCTGCGGGAACGTAGGGCAGGGAGGCGGTAAAATATCTTGCCAGCTCCTTGGCGCTTCTTCCGTCCTTCCATTGCGTTTCTCCACCCATGGGAGGAAACGCCCGGAACCAAGCGTCAAGGGTGTTCACGCCAATGTCTTTGAGCTGCAGGACGGTTTCTTCTTGTTCTTCGGATAC
>SVSL01000025.1 GCA_015064315.1 Oscillospiraceae bacterium | reverse complement strand
TACCTTAGTACCCTTGGACTTCTCGGTACCCATAGAACGGAACCAATCTACACCCTTGAGGATGATCTGAGGAATGTTTGCGTAAGTCTCAACGTTGTTGAGGACGGTGGGCTGTCCAAACAGACCCTTTACTGCAGGGAAAGGAGGACGGGGACGGGGCTCGCCGCGGTTACCCTCGATAGAGGTCATCAGAGCGGTCTCCTCACCACATACGAACGCACCTGCACCCAGACGGATATCCAGATCGAAATCGAAGCCGGTTCCAAAGATATCCTTACCGAGCAGTCCGTATTCCTTTGCCTGATCGATAGCGATCTGCAAACGTTTTACGGCGATGGGGTACTCTGCACGAACGTAAACGTAACCCTGGTTAGCACCGATGGCGTAGCCTGCGATAGCCATTGCCTCGATGAGCGCGTGGGGGTCACCCTCCAGAATGGAACGGTCCATGAACGCACCGGGGTCACCCTCGTCGGCGTTACAGCAAACGTACTTCTGAACCTGTCCGCGGTTACTGGAAGCGAACTTCCACTTCATACCGGTGGGGAATCCTGCGCCACCGCGTCCGCGGAGTCCGGAATCCAGAACGGTCTGAATAACCTCATCGGGAGTCATCTCGGTCAGAGCCTTACCCAGAGCGGCATAACCGTCCAGAGCGATGTACTCCTCAATATTCTCAGGGTTGATCACGCCGCAGTTACGGAGCGCGATACGAAGCTGAGATCTGTAGAACGCGGTATCGTTGAGGGATGCGTGAGCGACATCGGTCTCAACAGCCTGATCACCGGTATCATTGTAAACGAGTCTTTCAACAACACGACCCTTGAGCAGATGCTCGGAAACGATCTCGGCAACGTCTTCTTCGGTTACGTTGCTGTAGAAGGTACCGTCGGGATATACGATAACAACGGGACCGAGAGCGCAAAGACCGAAGCAACCGGTCTGAACGACCTTTACCTCTTCGGCAAGACCGTTCTTTTCGATTTCAGACTGAAACGCAGCCTGAATTTTGGGGCTTCCGGAAGAAGTACAGCCCGTACCGCCACAACATAATACATGAGCACGAATCATTTGTGATTACCTCCGTTATGCGTTCTTAGCGGGGTAGGTGTATTCTGCAACTACCTTGCCGCCTTTGATATGCTCTGCAAGCACCTTCTCTGCCTTTTCAGCGGTCATCTTTACGTAGGTGACCTTCTCCTTGCCGGGCTGATAAACCTCAACCACAGGCTCGTACTGGCAAATACCGATACAACCGGTCTGGGATACAGTTACCTGATCGCCAAGACCCTCTCGACTCACGCCCTCAACGAACGCGCTGAGTACGGGACGAGCTCCTGCGGCAATTCCGCAGGTCGCCATGCCTACAACAATGCGGATATCGTTGGTTCCCTCACGGAGAACGATCTTATCCTTCATTTTTTCTCTGATCGCTGCAAGCTCTGCCAAAGATTTCATAATTTTTGTTCCTTTCTACTGTTCATTTATCATTTATTTTATAATAAATTACCGTATTGCTCCCGAAGGCTCTCTGCAATCCATTGCAGAACCTCGGGTGTGTTCAAGGGGACCTCTTCCCCAAGGATCTCCCGCATCTCCTCGGTATTCAAGGATACGTCAAGCGTGTCCGACGTATGGGAGAATACAAAATCGATCTCGGGACTCCCCTGAATCAGCGTCGTCACCGTGGAGATCACGTCGCCAAGAGGGGTAAAGTCTATGTGGTTTTTGTAAAAAACCGCTGTTACAACGGTACCGTGCCGATCCGGATAGTCCGATTCGTGATAGGACTCGATCCTCATCTCTCCCCCGGTCTGCTCCGCCGCCATTTTGAGGAGCGGAACACCCAGTCCCACCTTTCGGGTAGTTCTTGTGGTATAAAAGGGATCGATGACGCCCGCTAAAATATCGGGCTTCATTCCGCAACCGTTGTCCGCAATGATCAAGGTGAGCGTCTCTTGGGTCTCTTGAAGAGAAATTTGAATGCGGGAGGCTTTCGCCTTTACCGAATTCTCGGCAACGTCCAAAATATTCAAAGACAGTTCCTTCATTCGTCCTCTCCTCTCAGAATCCGAAAGAGATTGCTTCTGACCAATGCTCCGCTGTACGGCTCATCCTCCAACTCAAAATAACATCTCTGATCGGGAATATCCCAAAGATAATGCGCATCCGAGCCGGCAAGAAACCGTTTGTTCCGCAACGCCGCAAAGTTCTCGCGAAAAGCACTCTCGCTGTCAATATCATGCAGCTCTGCCCAACGGACGTCAAGTGCCTCGGGGAAGGTACCGAGAATCGAAACGATCCCGTTTGCTTCCCTGTCGATATGTGCGGGATAGCAAACGCCCCGATACTTCCGCACCAGTGCGGGAAGTGCGTCAATGGGGATCTGCGTTGCGTTTGTAAGTAAGTTTTCTTCTCTGCCAACGATCTCATCGTTTTCATCCGTGATCAGCTGATCTCCGAAAATATCGGAGCGGTTGCGGATCAGGATGCGTTGTCCGTCCACCTCGTCATTGAAGGATAAGGCATCCTCCAGCTGCTCGAAGAGACAGACCACGTGAATATCCTCGGCAGTGGTCAGCTCCATTCCCGCCACGGGGATGATCCCGTTTTTTCTTGCCGCCACAAAGAACGCCGGGCAATTCCGTGAAGAATTGTGGTCGGTAAGCGCCACGATATTGAGTCCCGCCAGCGCCGCCATTCCGGCAATGTTGTTGGGGGTCATATCGTTGTCCGCACAGGGCGACAAGCAGGAATGGATATGAAAATCATAATAATAGCGGTTCATTTTAACAAATCCGCAAGACGCGCGGCAAGCTCGTAAGCCGTTTTTGGCGAGGAATACACGTTGATTCCCTTCTGCTCCGCCGTTTGTCGGACGTTCTCCTCAAGGGTTACGCCCTCCGCCAGCAAAATGCAGGCCACGTCGGCAAGCGATGCCACCGCAATAATGTTTACGTTTGACATAATGGTGATCCAGACGTTGCCGCTCTCGGCACGTCCCATGACCCAGCTGAGCAGATCGCCAATGTAAACGCCGTTAATTTCGCGTTCTTCCGCAGGAACCGCCAAAGGCTCCAGGGAAAGTACTTTTGCCAATTCTCCAACCGTCATTGCAAATCCTCCTTTGCCTTCTCCTCCAGCACACGGTTGCGCTCAATGACGCATTCCTCGCGCTTGGCATTGCCTCTTACCACGTCCTCCGCAAAGGCACGGCAGGAGGGAGCGCCGCAAGCACCGCAGTCGATGCCGGGAAGCTCCTCGCGCAGGGCTTGGATCATGGACATCATCCGCAACGATTCGGCAAAATTCTCGCTCAACCGCTGAATGGGAAGATAGGTGGGAAGCTCCTCAAAGAAGAAATCACTCGGGATAAATCCCTGTTCATCCTTCTTTAAGAAGGTTTGCGATACCGGAAGGTATCTGCGAAGGGTCTGCAATCTCGCCTTGGCAACAAATGGATTTTCAACCGTCATGGCGCCACCCACGCATCCGCCCGGGCAAGCGTTGAGCTCAATGAACTCCAGGTTGGAAATGTTGCCGTTCTCCAACTGATCCAGCACGCGGTTGACGTTTTCAATACCGTCGGCAGCCAGATATTTATCGTTGAAGATGGCGGAGGATTCACCGCCCGAGGTTGCCCAGCTGATACCGATCATACCCGATTTGGAAATCGAATCCGGTGCGTTCCCTCTTCGCATGACGTTGATCAGATTGAAATAAACGTCACTGATGGAAAGGACCTCGTCCACCTGACTCTTGTATTCGCCAAAACCGTTCTTGACGTAGCTGACCTTAGCGGGACAGGGAGAAATAAAGCATACGCAAATATCCTCATCCGAAAGCTCCGGATGCTCTCTTTTTGCCTTTTCGCGAGCCATCTTTGCCGCGATCTCCACGGGTGGAAGAAGCTGCATGATGTGATCGCGCAGGGTAGGATATCGAAGAGAGATCAATCTGAGCACCACAGGGCAAGCCGAGCTGATAATGGGCTTGGGAATGCCCTCGTTTTTCAGGTAAAGTCGCGTGTAGGCAGAAACCAGCTCTGCCGCCTGCGCAACCTCCACCACGTCGTCAAAGCCAATGTCAAGAAGTCCTTGCAGAACGTAATCCACGTCCTCCAGCTCCTCAAACTGACCGTAGAGCGCGGGTGCGGGAAGCGCAACCTTCCACTTGTGCTTCATCACCTGATCCAGCTTGCTGTAGGTTGCCTTTTTTGCTTTGTTGGTACAAATACGAATGCATACGCCGCAATCAATACACCGATTGGTGTTGATCTGCGCGTGTCCGTTGTGAATACGGATCGCCTCGGTGGGACAATGCTTCAGACAAGTGGTACATCCCGTGCAGCGTGATACGTCCAATGAAACCGAATGCTCGTATGTATGCAAGGTCAAAGCACCTCCTGTTCTCGATTTTTGAATATGCGATCAAAGCTTGACCGTCATCAAAATATGAGTTCCCACGCCGATCTCGGTATTGATCTGCATGGAGTCGGTATAGCGCTTCATGTTGGGAAGTCCCATGCCCGCGCCAAATCCGAGGGAACGGATATTGTCGGGAGCGGTGGAATATCCCTCCTGCATTGCGAGCTCCACGTTGGGGATTCCCGGCCCGTGGTCGTCCAGACTGATCTCAATGCGATCCTCATAAACCGTAACGTCGGCAGAGCCGCCGCCGGCATGAATGACCATATTGATCTCACCCTCATACATCGCAATGGAAACCTTACGAATGGTCTCGGGAGAAATTCCCAACTGGCGAAGATTCTTTTTTACACTCACAGATGCCTGACCCGCGGAGCTGAAGTCCTCGCCGTCAACACTGAAATGAAATTTTACCGCTTCACTCATCGCTTTTCACCGTTTTTGCAAAGCCCGCCGGCATAGAGCTTGCCGCAAGCCTCATACATTCGTTTTCTGGTTTTGAGCAGCACCAGATTGCTCTCGCGTGCCAGCTCGACCATTTCCTCCGTGGGACACTTGGAACGCACGAACACAATGCAAACCATATCCATCATTTCGGCGGTGCGAACCACCTGTGCGTTGACAAGTCCCGTCAAAAGCACTGCCTGATCCTTTACGTAAGCCAAAACGTCGCTCATCATGTCGCTTCCGCAGGCGGAATAAACCTCTCTTTCCAAAGAGTCCGCTCCGCAAACCACTTCGGCGTCCAAAAGCTCCTTTATCGTACTGATCTTCATAGCGTTCTGTCCTGTTCCCTTTCCGGATTGAATTTATAAATTACTTGTATTTTGCGAGGATGGAATCCACGTCGTCAACCGTCAAACGACCGTAAACCTCACCGTTTACCGTCAATACGGGCGCAAGTCCGCACGCGCCGATGCAACGGGTTGCTTCGATGGAGTACTTACCGTCTGCAGAGGTGCTGCCAACGGGAACGTTCAGCTTTTGGGAAATGGCATTGATGATGTCACCCGATCCCTTTACGTAGCAAGCGGTACCAAGGCAAACGGCAATCGCGTACTGACCGTCGGGGTTCAGCTTGAACTGTGCGTAGAAGGAGATGATACCGAAGATCTCTTCCAGAGAAACACCGGTCTTGGCTGCGATGATGGTCTGCACTTCCAGGGGAAGATAACCGTAAATCTCTTGTGCTTCCTGCAGAATGGGCATCATTGCACCCTTCTGACCGGCGTGCTTTTCGATTACGGCAAGCAGCTTTTCTTCCTGCTCTTTTGTACCCTGAAATGCGACCGTAGTCAATTTCTTTTTCATGATTCAAAAAACCTCCTGAGTTTTTGTGTTTACGGACACTTCATTATACTACATATCTGACAAAAAATCCATAGTTTTTTCAAAATTCCTTCCCCTTTTTTCATAAAAAAGCGAAAAAAGAAGCCATACAGAATCTTGAAAGGACTTACAACCGGTTTTTTTGACGCAAAAAGAGGCAGTATTCCGACAGGACATCCGCATCCATTCTTCATTATATCACATAGTTATTTTTTTGTCAAGCGTTTCGAGCCGTAAAATCAAATTTTTTTCAACTCTTTTATAATATTTACGACAAAAAAAGACGCCACGTGAAAAAGAAAGATAAAATCTCCTTCTCACGTGGCGATCATCCCCCGCACGGGTGGGTTATTTTGCGTCAAACCAGGTGTCTCCCACCTGAAGCTCAACAGACAGCGGCACGGCATAGTCGGCAACGCCCTCCATGGCATCTCGCAGGATCTCCTTGGCGCGCTCGGCAGAGTCGCGGTGCGCCTCGATGAGGAGCTCATCGTGCACCTGCAGGATAAGTCTGGCGTCCAGCCCCTCCTCGCAAAGCTTTTTGTGGGCGCGGATCATGGCAAGCTTGATGATATCGGCGGCGGTTCCCTGAATCGGGCTGTTCATCGCCACACGCTCACCGAATTTTTGTTGCATCTTATTGGTGCCGAGAAGCTCGGGAATGCGGCGCATGCGTCCAAAGAGCGTGGTCACGCTTCCGGTCTCGTAGGCATTCTTGATGGTGTTCTTGAGGTAGGCGTCAATGCCGGGATAGCTCTCCAGATATCGGTCGATAAACTCCTGCGCCTTTGCGCGGCTGACGTGGATATCATCCGCAAGGGAGAAGGCTCCGATTCCGTAGAGAATACCAAAGTTTACCGCCTTGGCGTGCTTTCTCATCTCGCCCGTAACGGCATCGGGAGAAACGCCAAAGACCGTAGCGGCAGTGGAGGTATGAATATCCACGCCGTCCAAAAACGCCGAAATCATATTGCTGTCTCCCGAGATGTGCGCCAGAAGTCTGAGCTCGATCTGAGAATAGTCGGCGTCAATGATGACGTAGTCACGGCTCTCGGGAAGGAAGAATCTTCTCAATTCACGTCCCAGCTCGGTGCGAATGGGAATGTTTTGCAGATTGGGCTCGGTGGAGGAAAGACGTCCGGTCGCCGTTCCCGTCTGCTTGAAGGTGGTGTGCACCCTTCCCTTTTCATCGGCAACGCGCAAGAGCCCATCGGTGTAGGTTCCCTTGAGCTTGGTGACCTGACGGTACTCCAGAATATCGTCGATGATGGGATGATAGGGGCGCAATTTTTCAAGGATCTCCGCATTGGTGGAGTATCCTGTTTTGGTCTTTTTGGCGTGGGGGAGTCCAAGAGTGTCAAAGAGGACCTCGCCCAGCTGCTTGGGGGAGTTGACGTTAAATTCTCTGCCTGCATGGAAAAAGATCTGCGCCTCCAGTGCCGCGGCGATCTCGCCCAGTCTTTCCCCGTAGGCGGCAATGCCCTCGCGGTCAATGTAAAAGCCGGCGGTCTCCATGTCGGCAAGCACCTCGGCAAGGGGCATTTCCATATCGTGCAAAAGCGATGCCTGACCGCTCTCGCAGAGCGCCTTGTCGATCTCCTTATAAAGGGAGAGAAAATAGGTGATACGAGGCAGAGTCGCATCTGAAAGAACGCCGAGATAATCCGACGTCAGCGTTCCCATCTCATAATTGGATTTGGAGGAATTGACCAGATACGCCGCCAGCATGAGGTCGTAAAGCTTCAAGCGGCGCAAGGCCTTTAAGGATTCTTCCTTGTAAAGAGATTTGCAGTCGTAGCAAACAGCGGTTTTGCCCTCCAGCGTGGAGGCGATTTCATCAACGGACGCGCTCACGCGACAGATCTTTTCCTCGGTGGCAAGCAGAATGGCACAGTCCGAAAAATCCAGAGCGATCACGTCTGCATCTTGGGCAATTTTCTGCCAGTCAGAAAGACGGATCTCACAAAGCGGAAGCGTCTTGCTTTCTGTCTCGCAGGGCTCCTCTACGTCGAGCCCGAAGCGCTTGAGGAACGCCGAAAACTCCAAGCGAATAAAGAGCTTTTTGGCATCGGCGCGGATGATGCCGTTGTTTTGAAGATCGTCAAAAGTCTTCCCCAAAGGCACCTGACAAAAAATGGTGGCAAGATCCTTGGAAAGGTAGGCGCTCTCCTTGCCGCTCTCCAGCTTGGTGCGCATGGAGGGGGTGTGCTTAGCGGTAGGCAGAGCCTCGTAGATGCCGTCCAGAGAGCCGTATTCTGCGATCAGCTTGAGGGCTCCCTTCTCTCCGATTCCGGGAACACCGGGAATATTATCCGAGCCGTCTCCCATGAGGGCTTTCACATCCACGAATTGAGAGGATCTCACGCCGTATTTGGCAAAGAAGGCTTCTTCGCTCATATCAACGGTATCGTTGTTGGTGGCAAGGAGCACGTGCACGTGATCGCTGATAAGCTGAAGCGCGTCGCGGTCACCCGTCATCAGATACGCCTCCACGTCGGCGTCGTTGCTCATGGATGCAAGGGTGCCGAGGATATCGTCTGCCTCATACCCCTCCAGCTCAAGGACCGTAAAGCCAAGCGCCCGGAGGAGCTCCTTTGCCACGGGAAATTGCAGAGCAAGCTCCTCGGGCATGGGGCGACGACCTGCCTTGTAAGCATCGTATTTTTTATGACGGAAGGTGGGAGCCTTGAGGTCGAAGGCAACGGCAAGATAATCGGGCTCCAGAGCATCCACCTGCCGCATGATCATGTTGACAAGACCGTACAGGGCGTTGGTGGGAAAGCCGTCCTTGGTAGTCAGAGGGCGAATGCCGTAGAACGCCCGATTGAGAATGCTGTTGCCGTCCACAGCCAGTAATTTTTTCTTCATGATGCGAGGTCCTTTCAAAAAGGTTCTTCTGTGAGAGTGTAAACCAAAGCAATCGTCCTTGTCGATTCGACGAAAACAATCCCTCCGCCTCGCAAGCTCAGCACCTCCCTTTACACAAGGGAGGCTTTTTCGTAACATATTGCACAAAAAAGCAGCGATCCTTGGCGAAAATTAACCGAAAGGCTCCCTTGTGTAAAGGGAGCTGTCACCTCAAGGTGACTGAGGGATTGTCTTTGTTACTTTTTAGGTTCCTTTGGCTACAGTCTGTTCCGTTGATACTATTTTACCACAGAAAAGAAAAAAAGTCAATCGGAAATCAAAAAAGATCGGAACCGCAAATAGAAAACAGCTTTGCAAACACAAAGCCGCCCCCACAGGCTAACTGCGGGGGCGGGGGGATTTAAAAGCTTACCATTTTCCTTCCCATTGGGCAAGGATGGCATCGATCTGTGCGGGAGCGGTGGAGGGATCGTACAGATTTTTCAAAGCCTCCCCCTCGTCTTCCAAAGTCGTTCCGTTCGAATAAAGAATTGAAAGCTGAATCGAACGACCATTTGCAACGAAGTAAATAATCGGAGGAGTCCCCTTGCCACTATACTGATAAATCGCGTTACCAACCTTTACGTATCTTTCATGGGAACTCCCACTGAAATACTTATCAGGCATTCTAAGCAAGGTATCGCCCATTTCTTCAAAAGAAACCCATTCGTTCCCATCGATCCAATCGCTCACTTCGCGAGTATCATTAACCTCAATAAATTTTCTTACAGGACTATTCCAATCGCATAAATATTGGTGATACCCCGCAGGAGCTACATAAAGAAATTCCATCTGAAAACCAAATACATTCAGGCTTTCAAAGTCTACCAATCCTCCATACGGATGTAACGATTTGTCGGCAAGAAAATCTTGATAGGTATTAGATGTAATATTATAGTATCCGGAGTCCGGATCATACCATTCGTGAAACGCGCTCTCCTCTGTCGGAGCAGTTGTGGGAGCTTCAACAGACGAGCTTTCTGTGGAGGTTTCCGGTGTTTCGCCCGTGATACAGGAAACGAAAAGCAAAAGAGCAAGCAATATACAAAATAGTTTTTTCATGTTCTTCTTCTCCTTTTCTTTTTTTGTTTTTATAGGGGGTTTTTACGCCCTCACTATTTAATACAATCGAAAATGCAAAATCTTACACTTTTTTGAAAAATTTTTTCATTTTTTTAATTTTTTCAGTTTTTTGAAAAAAATGATTCTTACGCTATTATTTTAGCACATTTAAACAAAAATGTCAAGGTAGCGCCTCCACAACCGTCATTCTGCAAAGCATCGAGAATGTGTTTTTATATATGCTTGACAAAAAAATAACAAGAATAGAAAGTGAAAAAGCGGAAGACTGAAATCTTCCGCTTTGGGAGGTTAAAACTCCTCGGTTTCTTCTCTGTTTTCTTCCGTAAAATCCTCTTTGGATGCTCCGCACAGGGGGCAGACCCAATCGGCGGGAAGATCCTCAAAATCGGTGTTCTCGGCAATACCGTTTTCCTCGTCACCCAATCGGGGATTGTACTCGTAGCCGCACAGCTCACACACATGAATCAACATACTCTCAAAATACTCCTTAAAAAAATGTCTCGTAAGAAATTCAAAAAGCGTATTATATCATACTGCAATTTGATCCCTTTGTCAATACCTTTTTTTCATTTTTGAAAAATTTGATTTTTTCAACAAAAAATCAGATTTTTCCGCATAAAAAATCGTATATTGGAATGATAAGAGGCGCGTAACCGTCATAAATATAGAACGATTGGTAAAACGACGGAGGCTTACAATGAAAAAACAAGCAAAACAGATCTTTTGGAACGCCCTGCTCCTCACCGCCGCGTCGCTCCTCATCCGCACGGTGAGCGTCAGCTTTCAGGTCTATATCTCCAACCGCGCGGGGGCTGAAGCCATGGGGCTCTTTTCCCTGATGTCGGGCGTCTACGGCTTTGCTCTGACCCTTGCCACCTCGGGAATCCATCTGGGCGTCACCCGTGTGATCTCGGATGCCATTGGGAAGAAGGAGGATTGGAAGATCCCCTCCGCCATGCGATACGCCACCGCCTACGCTCTGGGCTTTGGTCTTCTTGCCATGAGCCTTTTGATCGGCTTTGCCGAGGTCATTGGCACGGTATGGCTGAAGGATCTGCGCACGGTTCGATCTCTGCGTCTGTTTGGCTTGACCCTTCCCCTCATTGCGCTCTCCTCCGCGTGGGGCGGCTACTTTACGGCGGTGCGACGGGTCTACAAAAACGCCGCCGTGCAGGTGTGGGAGCAGACGGTGAAGATCGCGTTTACCATGTATCTTTTGGCGTTTATGCTCCCCGGCGGAATCGAATCCACCTGCTGTGCCCTGGTGCTTGGGGGCGCGCTTGCCGAGCTTTGCTCCTTTTTGCTCAATCTGCTTTTATATTTCATCGATCGCCGAAGGCATTTTCCAAATCGAAGGGGCTGCTCCGCTCCCGCCGAGGGAAAGAAGCTTTGCGGCATCGCCCTCCCCATTGCCATGACGACCTACGTCCGCTCGGGACTGATCACCCTCCAGCACGTTCTCATTCCAAAAGGACTTCGCAGCAGCGGCGCATCACACGCGGCGGCGCTGATTTCCTATGGAAGTATTCACAGTATGGCGCTTCCCATCATTCTTTATCCCGCCGCTCTGATTTCTTCCTTTTCCGGGCTTTTGGTTCCCACCCTTGCCGAGTGTGCGGTAAAGAAGGAAACACGGCGGATCTCCTATATGATCTCACGTGTCTGGTCGCTCTCTCTCCTGTTTTCCTTCGGCGTGGCGGGAATTCTCATTTGCTTCTCCGAGGAATTCGGACAGCTTCTCTATCCGGGCACGCAAACGGGGCATTTTATTCGGATCTTAGCCCCTCTTATCCCCATCATGTATATCGACACCGCCACCGACGCCATGATGAAGGGCTTGGGAGAGCAGATCTTTTCCATGAACGTCAATATCATGGATGCGCTGATCTCGGTGATATTGGTTTGGCTTTTGATCCCGCGCTACGGCATCTTTGGATATCTGATCGCCATTTATTTTTCCGAGCTGTTCAACACCACCCTGAGTATTCACCGTCTGCTTTGCATCAGCAAAACACCGGTAAGACTCCTCAAATGGGTCTACAAGCCCCTGATCGGTATCGTTGGCGCGACGGTGCTTGGAAAGCTTTTATTCACCGCCCTCCCCCTTCCCCTTTGCGGCGGCACGGTGGCGCTTCATTGCCTTTTGGTGCTGATGATCTATCTCGCCCTTCTGCTCCTTCTCGGCGGCGTGGAAAAGGAAGATCTTTTCTGGCTTCGCACGGTGTTTCAGAAGGAAAAGAAGGAAAAAGGCTTATAGGAACAGTCTGCGATATTGCCTTCCCTGCAACGCCGCATCCAGCGTAGCCTGCAAAAGTGAGAAATCCGCAACCAACGAGTGGGGCTTCTTCTCGGGATCGTCCTGCACCATGGGAACGAAATAGACCTGCTTGCGCGAAAGCAGAGTGGCGATATTTTTGAGGTTTGCCGAAAGCGCATCGTTTGATGCCAGTGAAAGGATCAGCGGACGGTCGCTTCGCAGATGTGCCTTGACCGCCATGCAAACGGGCGTGTCGGTGATGCCGTTGGCGATCTTGGCAAGGGTGTTTCCCGTGCAGGGACAAACGATCAAAGCATCCAATCGTGTCTTAGGACCAATGGGCTCGGCATCCACCACCGTGTGGATCACCGATTTGTGACAGATCGATTCTACGCGCTCCTTCAGCGCAAGGGCAGTTCCAAAGCGTGTATCGGTGGTCCACACCGAATCGCTGAAGATCGGCAGAACGTCGTATCCCGCGTCAATGAGTTTTTGCAGCTCCTCCAAGGATCTTTGATGGGTGCAAAAGGAACCGCAGAAGGCATAACCTAACATAGTCGTATTTCCTTTCTGAGTTGAGTTAGTCAGATAATATTGTTTCTATCGTCTCGGCGATCATCACACCTGCAGTCTCGGGGGAATATTTTCCCGGCAGAGCCGTTGCCCAAAGCGCGCGGATGCCTTTTTTCTCGGCCTCGGCAAAGTCGATCCCCCCGGGAGCAGACGCCAGATCCACAAACAGGCAATCCTTTGGAAGCTTCTCCAAAGCATCCCCTGCAAAGATCCGTTCGGGAACGGTATTGAAGATGACACGGCAATCCGCGGAAAGATCATCAAGCCCCCGATATCCGTCCTCGCAACGCAATAAAATCCCTTTGTGATGCCGAAGCGCGGCATGCTGAAGTGCCTCGCGACGACGGGCAAGCACCGTGACACGGGCGCCCAAAGCCATCAGCTTTTCCGCAAGCAAGGAGCCGATCCGTCCGTATCCCACCACCGCCGCTTGAATCCCGTCCAAGGTCACAGGAAGCTCTCCCATGGCAACGAAGATCGCCCCCTCTGCCGTGGGAAGGGCATTTTTGAGCTGTAATAGCTCGGAGTCAAAGTAATCAATGCAGGTTTTCCCCTTCTCCGTTGCAAGATTTTGCAACGCTTCGGGAATCCGTCCTCCCAGAATGATCCTTCCGCCAAAGGCATCCGGCAGCAACGAAAGTCGCACCGATTCCTCGGGGCTTTGCAGGGGGCAATTCAGGCGTACACCGTCGGCACTGACCGGGAGCGGAAGCAACAGGACGTCGGCATTCGAAACCGCCGCTCTCCAATCAGCACAAGACACCGCTCCCAGCCCTTGCATTTCCAAATTTCCCAAGCCCCAGACAGACACGGAATACCCATCCTCCATCAGCTTCCTTGCCGCAAAGCGTTGTCTTGCATCGCCGCCCAGAACGGCGATCCTCGTTTCTTCTCTCATCATGATCAAGCAGTCATTCCCTTCTTTGTAAAAAATCTCGCCGTGAACATTAACAGCGTATGAAAAAAAGCCGTTTTTCGATACCTCAAAAAACGGCTATTGCAAGAAAAATTGATAAGGATGGAGCAAGACTACCCGCTCGGCAGATTTCGGCAGCTTCAGAATGCGATCGGTTAGCCCTTCGTCTCCCACAATGAGACGGTCAAGCGTTTCCGGAACAGGAAAGCTATGCGTTCCTTTGGCACGTCTTGTGACGAGCAGAACGTCCGAGGAATACAGATACGCCCGTGCCATACTGCCAAGCTCTCCCTCCAGCATTGCGGCGTTCAGGCAGGTCATGACCTCGTCCCCCGCCGCAAAGGACAGCAGAATCAAGGATGCCTCATCCCGCTCCATGGGAGTATGTACGGCACAAAGCACTTCAAGCTCCTCGATCGCCAGATCCTCGACGTGATAAAGCACCTCAATGCCATGCAACGAGGCTTCCTGCTCCAATCGCTTGGCAATGTCCCGCTCCAGTTCGTTTTGCGGCATTGGAAGTCGCACTCTTCTGACCGTGAGTCTTTCGGAAACCGATGAAAGAAGATAGGGCGAGCGGTTGTAATATCGGGAAAGAATGAGATCGTCGATCTCGTTGCAGCCCACCGCATCGGCAGCAAGCTTGAATTCCCCGGCGCAGGTCTCTACACCGCTGGAAAGATCAACGGCAACCGTCTCCCTTCCATGGCTGAAAAAAAGCAATTCTCCGCCGTGGGTCTGCATACAAAATACCGAGATTCCCTTCTGCTTCTGCAAAATCGGAGAAAGACAGGCAGAGCCGATTCCGAGGGCAAGGAAGATGGCAACGGCGGGAACCGCGTATTTTACCTTCATGCGTGTTACGGCATAAAGGATCAACACCAGCGTCATCAGGGAAAGAAAGACCAGGGTGATCGGTTGTGCCACGGGCAACAAAACGTCCTTCATCGCCGCGCCCCGATCCACAACGCACAAAACGATGCCTGCAAGAAGCTTACAGAGAACCGCCGCACGGGGCAGCATGAGCACCAGCGCACTGATCGGCAGCAGAATGGAGATCACAGGAGACAAAAGCATGGTTACGGGAACCGACAAAAGCGAAAATTCTCTAAAGCTGAGAGCAATGAGAAGAAGCAACCCAAGGTTGGCGATCACACCAACGAACAGAGCCGTCAGAAAACCGCGCACCGCTCGCGAAAGCCAATTCGGCAAAAAGAGCATTTGCAGCTTTTCTTCCAAAAACCGATAAAATACGGGAGAAAAGACCACAATGGAAGCGGCGGCGAGAAAGGACATCCAAAGCGAAAGATCCCAAACGGCGTAGGGCGTGATAAAAAGGATCAGCACCAGTGCCGCGCAAAGTGCCGTAAAGGAATCGTAGCGCGCCCGTCCCAAGAATGCAAAATACAAAAAGCACGCCATGATCACCGCGCGCACCGTGGAGAGCGCAAAGCCCGTGATCATCAGATACCCCACCGCCAGCAGGGGGATGATGACCGATCGGATCAGCTTGGGAATGCGAAGCTTTTTCATCAAAAGCTCAAAAACGCCGATGAGGATCGAAACGTGCAGACCGCTGAGCGCCAGCAAATGGGAGGTTCCCGAGCGCTTGAAATGCAGATCGTCCTCTCCCGTGAGAAAGGACTTGTCCCCCAGAAGAAGCGCCGAGGCGATCGCCCCTTCTCTGCCCTCAATAGCAGTATAGAGACGGTAGGACAATCGAGTCTTCCATTTAGAAAGAAGCACGCGAGGATCGTTCTGCCGCTCTCCCACGCGACGCCCCGACTCGCGCTCGTTGCTCGTCAGCGCGATCAGCTCTCCTTGGGAAAGCCTGTAAAGCTCCTCCTCGTAGTCGCCGTCCTTTTCAAAGTCACGCGCCGTAACCGTAAGCGTAAAGCCGTCTCCCACCTGCAATGAGGAGGAATAAACGGTTTCAAGATACGCGTCCATGGCTCTCTTCTCCCCGTTCACCGCTGTGACGTGAACGCGAAACGAGCCCGAATAAGGCGTGGAATAGTCACGATCCAGAACAAAACCCTCGACCTCCACCGTTTCACCGATCAGCTTTTTTGCATGGGCATATTGGATCCCAAAGAAAAGAGTGGAGGAAAGCAGGGAGAGAAAGACGAAAAAAAGGCAAAGAAGCGCCGTGAAATTCTTTCTGCAAAAGATCAAAAGAATCACAAACAAAAGCAACGCAAGCCCTGTCAGCAGCAGTCTGACGGGTAATAAAACGTTGGTAAGCAAAACGGAGGTCAGCGCAAAGCAAACGCACGCCAGAGCCAACGGACGGTTGTGAAAGATTGCCATTTCCCTCTCCTTTCTTCTTTTTTGGTAGAAACACACAAAAATCGACCGTAAAACTATGCAAAACGATCAAAGAAATTAACCGGTTAAAAAAACTCTTGACAAATCCGGAAATATATTGTATAATATTTTTAGCCGTGCCGAGACCCCTCGGCATTTGAATTGAATTTTATTTATTGGAGGAACATATTTATGTTTGAAACTCTGAAAAATCTCCTGGTTGAGGAGCTGCAGCTGGATCCCGATGAGATCACCATGGAAGCCGAGCTCACCGGCGACCTCGGCATCAACTCCATTGAGCTTGCAGATCTGGTTCTTCAGTGCGAGGACAATTTCGGCATTGAGATCGAGGACGACGATATCCACAAGTTCATCACCATTGGTGACGTAGTAAGATATCTGGAGGAGAAGCAGGGTTAATTCCCCTTGGCAGTATGCAACAAGCGTTGCGTACTGCCTTTCTCTTTTTTGTGAACGCTCCTATTATAACGGAAAAGTCGTTTTTTGTCAAGTCTTGTCATTTTGCCTCCCGTGGAACGGAAAAAATTTGAAAATGACTTGTTTTTTGGAAAAAAATCAGTTATAATAATAACTGTAATCAATATCAAATGAACGTCTGCTCTTATCAAAAAGAAAGGATGAATCGATTTTATGAAACACGGTTTTATCAAGGTTGCCGCCGGAGCGCCCAAGATTCGCGTTGCCGATCCTGCCTACAACGTGGGCGAGATGATCCGCATTGCCAGGGAAGCGGCAAAAAAAGAGGTCAAGGTTCTCTGCTTCCCCGAGCTTTCGATCACGGGATACATCTGCGGCGATCTCTTCTTTTCGAGCGCTTTGCTCGATGGTGCTAAGAACGCGCTTGCAACCTACGTCAAAGAAACGGCAGAGCTCGACCTGATCTCCTTTGTGGGACTTCCCTTGGAGTGGAAGCAAAAGCTCTTCAACTGTGCCGCCGCGGTATGTAAGGGAAAGATTCTTGGCATCGTTCCCAAAACCAATCTGCCGGGCTACGGCGAATTTTCGGAGCCCCGATACTTTACGCCGGCTCCTGCGGTAACCGATACGGTAACGTTGTTTGAGGAGGTGCTTCCTTTTGGAAGCAATATGATCTTTTTCTGTAAAGAAATGCCCTCGCTCCGAATCGGCGTTGAGATTGGTGAGGACCTCTCGGCACTTGTTCCCCCCTCCACCGATCACACTCTGAAGGGCGCCACGCTGATCTGCAATCTCGCGGCATCCAATGAAACCGTTGGAAAAGCAGACTATCGCAGACTGTTGGTAAAATCCCAATCGGCGCGCGGTCTTTGCGGCTACCTTTACGCCTCGAGCGGTGAGGGCGAATCCACCACCGACGTGGTCTTTGGCGGTCACAAGCTCATTGCGGAGAACGGTTCTGTGCTGGCAGAAAATCCTCCCTTTGACATTTCTTCGGAGCTTCTTATCAGCGAGATCGACGTGGAGAAGCTGATCTACGATCGCCGCCGCATGAACACGCATCAGAGCAAGCTCGACGGCAATTATTGGTCTCTCCCCTTCTCTCTTTCCCTTGCCGAAACAAACCTGACCCGTACCATCAATCCTCAACCCTTCATCCCTGCCGACGCATCCGAGCGCGACAACCGCTGCCGCGAGATCCTTGCCATGCAGACCGCGGGGCTGAAGCAACGCATTGAGCGTGCCTTTGCCAAGAAGATCGTAGTAGGCATTTCGGGCGGTCTTGACTCTACTCTTGCGCTTTTGGTCATGGCGCGCGCCATGGATGCCTTGAACCGTCCCCGCACCGATATTCTGGCGGTGACCATGCCCTGCTTCGGTACGACAAGCCGCACCAAGAACAATGCCACCGTGCTTTGTGAGGAGCTGGGCGTGGAATTCCGTCAGGTGGATATCTTTGACGCGGTGAACCGGCACTTCAAGGATATCGGACATGATCCCGCCGTGCGCGACGTAACCTATGAAAACAGCCAGGCAAGAGAGCGCACCCAGATCCTCATGGACATTGCCAACGATTGCGACGGCATGGTCATCGGCACGGGAGATCTTTCCGAGCTGGCGCTGGGCTGGGCAACCTACAACGGCGACCATATGTCCATGTACGGCGTCAACGCCGGAGTTCCCAAAACCCTGATCCGTCACATCGTGGCATATTCCGCAAACGAGTTTGAAGCCAACGGAAAGCCTGCGGTTGCCGCCGCTCTGCGCGACGTACTGGATACCCCCGTATCTCCCGAGCTTCTTCCCGCCGACGCGGATGGAAAAATTGCCCAAAAGACCGAGGATCTGGTAGGTCCTTACGAGATCCACGACTTTTATCTCTACTATATGATCCGTTACGGCTTCTCTCCCGAAAAGCTCTATCGCATGGCGCAGTACGCCCTTGGAGAAGCCTACGACAAGGAAACGCTCCTCAAATGGCTCAAGGTCTTTATCAGAAGATTCTTCACCCAGCAGTTCAAGCGCTCCTGCCTTCCCGACGGTCCCAAGGTGGGCTCGGTCTCCTTCTCCCCCAGAGGAGATTGGAAAATGCCCTCCGACGCATCCTTTGCTCTTTGGATGGCAGAGGCAGAAGCATTGCAATAAGCGAAGCCCGATATTTCAAACCAAGCAGACCAATCAAAATTCAGGAGGCTGAAAATGGAAGCACTTCATTCAACCATGGGAAAATTCAAGGATCTTCCCTATACAAGACCCGACGTCAAGGCGTTAAAAAAGAGCTTTTCCAAGCATCTGAACCGTTTTAAAAACGCAAAAACCTTTGAGGATGCCGACGCTGCCTTTTTGGACTTTATGCGCAGTATGGAATCCTGGTACACGCAGAACACCATCGCCAGCATTCGCAACACCATGAACGTAAAGGATGAGTTCTACGATCAGGAAATCAAATTTTACAACCGTGAAAGCGCCGTTCTGATGCTCACGCTGAAAAAGGCGATCAAAGCCATCCTTTCCAATCCCTTCCGCGCGCAGTTTGAGGAAAAATACGGCAGTCATATGTTCAAGGACTACGAGGTGCAGATGAAGCTGATCAAGCCCGCAACCGTGCTCCCCACCATCCGCGAGGGAAATCTCAGCAACGCGTATTCCAAAACCGCCGCGGCATGCTCGGTGGAATTCATGGGCGAGGTGTGCAACTTCTACGGACTCTTAAAGCATATGCAATCCACCGACCGCAAGGAAAGACAGGCGGCGTTTGAGGAGTGGGCAAAGCTTTACGAGGGCATTTCGGACGATCTTGATAAAATCTACGGAAAGCTTGTTAAAATCCGCAATACGATCGCAAAGCGCTTGGGCTACAAGAGCTATACCGACTACGCATATCTTGCGCGCGGCAGATACGACTACGACGTGGACAAGGCTGCCGCCTTCCGCGAAGCAGTACGAACGCACATCACCCCCTTGTGTGAGAAGCTCTACCGTGAGCAGGCAGAGCGCCTCGGTCTGGAAAAGCTGGAATGGTACGACGAGGGTCTTTGCTTTGCCGAGGGAAATGCCGTTCCCGTGGGAACCCCCGAGGAGCTGACCGAGAAAGCGTTGCGGATGTACGAGGAAATGTCGCCTCAAACGGGGGAATTCTTCCGTTTTATGAAGGAGCATGAGCTGTATGATTTCGTCACCCGCGAGAACAAGCATCTGGGCGGATACATGACCTTCCTTCCCGATTACGGAGCCCCCTTCATCTTCTCCAATTTCAACGGAACCTCTGCGGACATCGACGTGCTGACCCATGAAGCAGGCCACGCCTTTGAGGGCTATTATGCTTCGCGCAATTTGCCCATCCAGCAAATGATCTCCTCCACCAGCGAGATCAATGAGATTCATTCCATGAGCATGGAGCTCTTTGCCTACCCTTACATGGAGCGCTTCTTTGGGGATCAGACCGACAAGTATATTTATGCGCACTTCACGGAAGCCATTAAAACCATTCCCTATCTGGTGAGCGTGGACGAATTCCAGCATCGCGTTTTTGAAAATCCCAATCTTTCCCCCGCGGATTGGCGCAAGGCATGGAAGGAAATTGAAAAGAAATATATGCCCTGGCGCAGCTACGACGGAAACGCCTTTTTGGAAGAGGGCGGCTTCTGGATGCAAAAGCAGCATATTTTCCTGTATCCCTTCTACTACATCGAATACGCCATGGCACAGCTCGATGCGTTTTCGCTTTATCGCAAGCAGGTTGAGGGCGGAAATGCATGGGAAAGCTATTTGAAGCTTTGCGGAATGGGCGGTATGTACGGATACTTTGAAACCCTGGAACGCGCAGAGCTCCCCAATCCTCTGGAGCCCGAAACCGTAAAAGCGCTTGCCGCCTTTGTGGAGGAACACGCAAAATTGTTGAAGCAGAAGCTTTGATCACAGCAACGGAATATAAATTGCGGTATCTTTACTTTTTCAAGGCAGGAGAATTTCATGAGCATTCAAAGAGGCTTTGCCGAAGAGCAAACCATCCCAAGGCTTCTTATGGGGCGTTATTACAATTCCAGAGGACAGGATCGCGTTCCCTTTCGCTTTGCTGAGCATTTTGAGATCAGCGTTTATTTAGAGGACAGCGGCACGCTTTACATCAACGATCATCCCCATAAGCTGCATCGGGGAGATGTACGCTTTATTCGTCCCGGAACCAAGCTGAGCAGCACCGAGGAATACTCCTGCTACTCCTTTTGGTTGCGCTTTGGAGAAGAAAACACCGATTATAACCGCGAGCTGATCGATGCGATCCTCCCCTATTTTCACGGGGGAGAGGAAATGATCACGGACGCCAAGACCGCAGTTTCTCTTTTCTCCTCGGATCAGGTGGGAAGCAAGCTAAAAATGAATCTTTTCGTCATGAAGCTTCTTTACAAATGCTATTCCCTGTCGGTCAAGGCGCAGATCAAATCTCCTGCGGTGGAAGCCTGCATCGCCTATCTCCGAGAGCATTTTCATCAACCGATCACGCTGGAGGATCTTGGAGCACTAACAGGTTACGTTCCTCTGCACGTGCTCAGGCTCTTCAAGGCGGAAACCGGAAAAACCCCTCACGAATATCTCTCGGAGCTTCGCATGACACAGGCACGGAATCTGCTCTTGAACACCGATGAATCGGTTGCGCGGATCGCCTCGGAATGCGGCTTTCAATCGGCGTCGCATTTTCAAACCCTCTTCAAGCAAAAATTTGGGATCACCCCCGGAAAATTCCGCAAAAACGCCGAGGGCTTTGATATTTAAGAACTGTTTTTGTTCGTTTTTTTTACATGAATCTTTGTCAAATTGACAAAACACAAAAAAGGGCTTGCGAAGCCCTTTTTTTTATGATAAAATGAAGGCAGAAACACAAAAGGAGGCAGGATTCTGCCATGAACGTATTTTTATTGACCGATTTGGAGGGAATTCCGGGAGTCACCACCATCGACCAGATGGAGCGCGGCACGCCCCAAAATCTTGATGCCCGTGAAAAGCTTTGTGCGTGGATCAACAAAACCGCCGCCTATTGCCGTCAATACGGAGCGGACAGGATCTACTATCTGGACGGACACGGAGGCGGCGGAAACGTGGATGAATCGCGCATCGATCCTACGCTCATCAAATGCTCGATCCCCGATTGGGAAAGGCTTCTCGCCAACGGCATGATCGACTGTCAGATCGAGCTGGGCGCCCACGCAAGGGCAGGAACGATTGGCGGATTTTTGGATCACACCGTCAGCTCCAAGGAATGGTTCCGCTATACCTTGAACGGCGAGGAGCAAAGCGAGCTTTCGATCCACGCCATTCTTTGCGGTGCTTACGGCGTGCCCATCGTTGCCTGCATCGGTGATGAGGCGGCGTGCGAGCAAGCAAAGGAATATATTCCCGAGATCGTAACGGGGGCTGTCAAAAAGGCTTCCTGCCGCAATCTCTGCGTAGACTATCCCAACCCCGAGGAGATCTTGGAAAAGACGGTTCGGCAGGCGTTGGAGAATTATAAATCCGTGTCAACCGTTTCCGCATCGCTTCCCGCCACCGTTGAATTGACCTATTACCGCACCGATATGTGCGAAAAGGCAATGGGAAAAGCAAAGTGTAAATTCCTTCGAAAGGACGCCAGAACTCTGCAAAAACAGATTTTTAAGGTTGAAAGCTATTCCGATCTGAAATTTTAAATGCTTTAAGCGCGAAAGCCGTAGTAATGCTCTTCATAATGAGAAAGCGTTTGGGAAAGAGACAAAACGGTATATATCAAGAGCATCTTGTACGCGCCAAACAGGTGGTACACCTTGACTGTCTCACTTCCCATGTCCACAGATTGGCAAGTAACAAAATTGCAATTCCACAAGCCGCTCAGCGCTTCACTCGATTCCCTCTCGGTCAAGCCGCATTTTGCCGCCACCGACGCCGCGGTAATCGTTGCGTCGGAATTCTTCAAAAGATATAACAGTACCTTGCGAACTGCGGGATCGGAAAGAAGCTTCAAAAAGCCTGCAGCATCCTCGTTCTCCAACAATTTGAGCGCATCCTCAAATTTGGGAAGAAAAACGAATCCCAGCTCGGAATTGGCATAAACGCCACCGTTGTGATAGGAAATGATCGCAGAATGACTCTCCTTGTTTTTGGCAAGCTGTTTTTTGGTCTTTTCGGCAACCGTTTTCGCAGAATCACCGACACTGTCATTCGATATCCAGGCTCTTGCCATGCTTTCCAAAAGCGCGTCGTAGGCATCATTGGTTACGTCGTCAAATCGAACCATCCGTTTCTTTGCCTTCGGATTTTTCCCAAACAGCTCGTCGATGGAAATATCAAAAACCTCCGCAATCACGGGCAATAGCATAATGTCTGGCATGGTGGTGTCGCTTTCCCATTTTGAGATTGCTTGGGGTGAGACACCAATGATGGAAGAAAGCTTCTCTTGTGTATAGGATCGAGATTTGCGCAAAGCCGCTAATTTTTTTCCAATCGTTTCCATAATATTCTCCTTTTGTGATTGATTTCATCCTCATTATAGCACAGCCACAAGGGATTGTAAATAACCTAACGGGCAAGTTTCTCACCCAAACGGAAAGTTCTTTTGTAAAAATATTTGATAGTATCGGAAAGGACAACCCATGAACCAAAATTTTCTTCTGCAAACGCCCCTGTCACAGGAGCTATACCACATCTGCGCCAAGGATCTGCCCCTGATTGATTTTCACAATCATCTTTCGGTTGCCGATCTTGCAAACGACCGTCGGTTTGAGAACATCACCGCCCTTTGGGTGGCATCCGATCCCTACAAGCACCGCGCTATGCGGATGTGCGGCGTTCCCGAAAAATATATTACGGGAGACGCTTCGGACTTTGAAAAATTCGCCGCTTGGTGCCGCGTCTATCCGCGCCTCGTCGGCACGCCCCTTTATCATTGGACACAAATGGAGCTTTCCCGTGTGTTTGGCATTGAGGAGCTTCCCTCGGAAAACAACGCTAAGGAGCTTTGGGACAAGATCAATGCCCTTTTGAAGCTTCCCGAATTTTCCACCAACAGCATTCTTGCAAAGTTCAACGTGGAATATTCCGCGCCCTGCGCCGCGCTGTTGGATGATCTTTCGATCTTTGAAGGAACGAAAAACACCGCCCCCTCTCTGCGAGGAGACGACGTTGTAGCCCCCTCCAAGGCGTTTTTAGAGAAGCTTGCGGATATTACCAAGGTCTCCGTCAAGGATATGGAAAGCCTCAAGGCTGCCCTCTCCAAGCGGCTTGATGTCTTCCATGCCATGGGCACACGTTTTTCGGATCACGCCTTGGACAACGGATTTTCCTATCTGCCCGACGACGGAAAGAACGATGCAAGACTGCAAGCGATCCTGGATGGCAACGCGCTTACTGAAGCCGACACAATCGCCCTCCGCTCGGCGATCCTTGTTCTGCTTGGAAATCTCTACGCCGCACGCGGATGGACCATGCAGCTTCATATCGGCGCACAGCGCTTTACCAGCTCTCGTCTGCGTTCCTTGGCAGGCGCGGCAGGAGGATTTGCATCCATTGGAAGCCCCACCGAGATTTCCTCGCTGACATCTCTTTTGGATGACGTCGAAAAAACCGATGCGGGACTTCCCCGTGTCATTCTCTTCCCCCTTAACCCCGCCGACAACGCGGCAATGGCGGTGCTTTCCGGCTCTTATTCCAAGGATGGCATTTCGGGCTTGGTTCAGCAGGGCCCCGCATGGTGGTGGTGCGATCATCTGACGGGAATGTACGAGGTCTTTGAGAGTGTGAGCGCTTACTCGGTGCTTTCAAACTTCGTGGGTATGACCACAGACTCGAGGAGCATTCTTTCCTTTGTGCGCCACGATTATTTCCGCCGCGCCCTCTGCAACTGGATCGGAAACAAGGCAGAAGCGGGCGTTTTCCCCAAGGACGTCAAGGCACTCGCGCCCATGGTAAAAGCCATGTGCTATGGGAATGCGAAGGAGAGGCTTGGCTGATTGCAAAGTCCTTAGCCACTTTTCTTTTTGACACCATAGGCGCAAAAATGAAAACAGGCTACGCAAGCTCCGCCACAATCGCAAGCGATTGTCAGTTCGCAAAAGAAAAACGCCGTTGGGGATTTCGCCGCCTGCGGGCGTCGAGGAGGTCGCTGCCCCTCCACCCCGCAAACTTTTAAAAAAGTTTGATCAAAACTTTCACAGTATGAAAAGATATAACAAGGAGATAACCATGAAAGACACCTATTTTGAAAACAAAATTGCCGTTGTTACCGGCGCTGGCGGCACGCTCTGCTCCGAAATCGCCATTCAGCTCTCCCTTCTGGGAACCAAGGTCTACCTCATTGGCAGAACCGAGGAAAAGCTGGTTAAAACCGCCGAAAAGATCCAAGCCCTCGGTGGCGCTCCCGCTGTGATCCACGCCTGCGACGTGACCGATCAAGCCGCCATCGAAGCCCTTGCCGCCATTGTAGACGCCGACGGCGGATGTGATTTTCTTGTCAACGGCGCAGGCGGAAACAACGTCAAGGCTATGCCCACCATTACCAAGTATGATCCCAGAGAGCTGACGGGTGAGCTTCCCGAAGGCGACCGCGGACTCTACGACATCGATATGGATGCCTTCCGAAGCGTTCTTGACATCAACACCATGGGTACGGTGATCCCCACCATGGCGTTTGCCAAGCAGATGATCAAAAAGGGGGGCGGATCGGTGATCAACTTTGCCTCCATGAACACCTACTGCCCCTTGACCCGTTGCTTTGCCTATGCCATGAGTAAGGCGGCAGTCTCCAATCTGACCCAGTCCTTTGCCGCATACTACGCCCCCGCTAAGGTTCGCATCAACGCCATTGCCCCCGGCTTTATGGTGAACGAGAGAAGCAAGGCATATCTCGGCACCGTGGAGGACGGTCTTACCAAGCGCGGTGAAAGCGTGATCGGTCACACCCCCATGGGTCGGTTTGGACAAGCCGGCGACCTCATTGGTTGCGTGAAGTGGCTTCTCGACGACAGAGCCGCAGGCTTTGTCACCGGCATTACCGTTCCCGTAGACGGCGGATTTCTGACCCTTGGCGGTGTATAAGGAGAAAACCATGATCTTAACCGATTATTTGCGCAGTGAAAAGGATCTGACCTGGGACATCGCCCGTCAATGCGGCGTAAAACACGCCACCATTCGCCTTCCCGAGGATGGAAAATTCGATCTGAACGACCACTCTCATTGGGAAAGTCTTTTCAAAAAATACAATGATTTCGGCTTCATCCCCACGGTACTGGAGCCTATGCCAAACGAGCTTCACGATCACATCAAGGCAGGCGACGCCATGCGCGACGAAGCCATTGAGAAGGTCATTGGGATGTTCCCCATTATGGATGCGCTGAATCTGCGCACCATCTGCTTCAACTTTATGGCACACATCGGCTGGCTTCGCACAAGCAGTACTGTCCCCGAACGCGGCGGCGCACGCGTGACCGAGTTCAAGATGAGCGACTTCAAGGACACGGGCGCATCCATCACCGAGGAGGAGCTTTGGTACAACTATGAATATTTCATTCGCGCCGTGATTCCCCACGCCGAAAAATACGGCATCAAGCTTGCTCTTCATCCCGATGATCCCCCCGTTCCCCGTCTTGGCGGCGTCTCGCGCATTATGATCTCCTATGAGAATATTCGCCACGCGGTACGCGACATCGTTTCCAGCGATTCCTTGGGCGTTACCATGTGCCAAGCCAATTATTTTATCATGGGAGAGGATCTGTTCAAGGTCATTCCCGCTCTGGCGGACAAGATCATGATGATCCATTTCCGCAACACCACGGGAAATCTCGAGCATTTCCGTGAGACCTTCCACGATAACGGCGAGCTTCCCATGGCAAAGCTGATCGAATTGTATCAAAGCTGTGGCGTAAACGTGCCCATCCGCGTGGATCACGTCCCCACCATGGTAGGAGAATCTCAGGAATTTGCGGGCTACGATGCCCTTGGAAGGCTCTTTGCCATTGGTTATCTCAAAGGAATTTTGGAAAGCTTTCAATAAATCAACAAAGGATCTTACAAGAGAAGATGACACAAGTGATTTTTCATTTGCGCCATCTTCTTTTTATAACTCTTTTTCTGACTGTATTTCTATAATATCCGGTAAGTTTATGACAATTTTTTTGCTTTTTTCCGCCAGTTTTTTTAATTGCGCCGAATTTCCAAACGAGTATGTGACATACATAACCACAATATCGGCTTGTTTTAACATCCATTGATTTCTTTTGCATATGGCATATCTTTGCGGCGTATTCTCCAATACTTCCGGGTAAACGGTTTCAAATGGTGTATCTACCAATTTCTCCTGTGGAAAATATGCCAAAACCTCAACACATTCTATATCACAATATTTCCCTTTTAAATCAAGCAAGCATTGTCTTACAATACGGTCAAACGCACCTTGATTTCCAATATAAAACAAATTGGCTTGATGATTTAATATCAAATCCTCTAATAATCTCTTTAAAAAGGATTTCACACATGTGGGACAATCTCTTTGACCAAAAAATGAAACAACCATACTTTTTCCTCTTTTTTTGTCAAAAATAATAATGTGCATCCCAATAGGATATATGCGTTATTTTAACATATCCAATTAGGATATACAATAACATTATGTAAATTTTTAGAGGTGAAAATATGGAAATTAATTATATTGATATTGGAAAACGGATTCGAGAAATCAGAATGTCAAAAAAATGGACCCAGGCATTGCTTGCCGAAAAATCCGGAGTAGAGCCTTCTAACATTTCGCATATTGAGCGCGCAGCCACAAAATTGAGTTTACCAACAATCATCAATATCGCCAATGCTTTAGAGGTTTCTTTAGATGAATTGGTTTGCGGAAGCTTGATAACCAATTCTCACATTTCAAGTAAAATCATCAACGATCTTCTTGCCGACTGCTCTCGTGAGGAAATTTTGGCACTTATCGAAGTTCTCAAAACCACCAAAAATGTTTTGCGTGCAAAAAATAGCCGTTATTGATAAAACACTTGACTTTTTTCAAAAAACATGATATACTAATAGCGTTCAAAGCAATTATAAGCTACCACCGGGTAGCAGAAATGCGCAAGCATTCGTTCCGTATCGTTAGGTCTTAGAAGATGCGGAAACGGGTGCTTGCTTTTTTGGAGAAGCGCATGAAAAAACAAAATCCGATTCAAATATTGACCCTTGGAGAAAAGCTGCTTTGGCTTGCCTCCGTCGTGGTGGTAGCAGGAAGCTTTCTGCTCTTTCAAAGCGACGATATTTTGACTCTGATCGCTTCACTGATCGGCGTCTCCGCGCTGATCTACGTAGCCAAGGGGCACGTGCTGGGGCAGGTCTTGATCATTCTTTTTGCGGTGTTTTACGGCGCGATCTCCTTTTATTTTCAATATTACGGAGAGATGATCACCTATCTTGGAATGTCAGCCCCCATTGCCGTCTTCTCCCTGATCTCTTGGATCCGCCATCCCTTCAAGGATTCACAGGAGGTAGAGGTCAGCAAGCTTTCACGCAAACAAAAGATCTTTGCGGCGGTCACCACCATCTTTATAACGGTTCTTTTCTATTTCGTTCTGAAAGCACTTGGAAACGCAAGGCTTTTGGTCAGCACCTTTTCGGTTACCACCAGCTTTTTTGCATCCTACCTCACCTTTTGCCGAAGCCCCTACTACGCCCTTGCCTACGCGGCAAACGACGTGGTTCTGATCGTGCTTTGGGTACTGGCGGCAATGACCGATCTCGGCTCGATCCCCATGGTTGCCTGCTTTTTCATGTTTTTGGTCAACGATATTCACGGCTTTATCTGCTGGAAGAAAAGATATATCCGCCAAAATCAAGCATAAAAAGCTGCGAGAATTCTTTTTCGACTTGCATTACACCTCTTGGCATCAAACGAAGAGAAGACACAAAAAAGCACTGCGCTTGTGGCACCTGCCGTAGAGCAGGTGCACCAAAAGCTTTATATTGACAGCCTTTCTCTTGTATGGTATAATATTTATGAAATTCAACGACAAAAGTAAAGGATCTATTTATATGGAATATGCACAGCAAACAATCGTAGATTTTTTGAGTGGTAATTTAGATATTGTGGAATTTCGCCAACTGTATGATGAGAAACCGGAAATTGATGCTTTTTTACAAAAAATCATTGACAATATGAAAAAGGATTATAGCAGAAAAATTCTTTATTTTCCTTTAATGAT
>SVSL01000114.1 GCA_015064315.1 Oscillospiraceae bacterium | reverse complement strand
CGGGGGTATGATCTGGTGGGCACCGATCATACCCCCGGCTTTGGCTCGGCGGCAAAGTATATCGCCGTGACCGTGCAGGAGATCATCCGCGATTGCTCGGTCTACAAGATCCCCGCGGTAACCATTGTGGAGATCATGGGACGTGACGCAGGCTGGCTTACTGCCGCTTCCGCCATCGGCAGAGCTGTCAACGGCATCGAGCCCGATTTGGTCTATCTTCCCGAGCGTGACTTTGATATGGATCGCTTTTTTGCCGACGTTCGCGCAGCCCTTGCCAATCACCCCAACGTGGTGATCGCGGTTTCCGAGGGCATTCGCTTTGCCAACGGCAGATATGTGGGGGAGGGGACGCAGACCGGTGCTACCGATGCCTTCGGTCACGCTTACCTCGCAGGTACGGGCAAGGCACTTGAGCTTGCCGTTAAGGCAGAAATCGGATGCAAGGTTCGCTCCATTGAACTGAATCTGCCCCAGAGATGCGCCGCCCATCTGGCATCCGAGACCGATCTTTCCGAATCTGTCCTGATCGGTCGCGCGGCTGTTCAGGCTGCGGGGGAGGGCATTACCCGACAGATGATGGTCTATGAGCGTGCCGTGGGAGCGGATTACGTCATCACCGTGGGACACAAGGAGGTTTCCGAAATCGCAAACAAGATCCGCAAGGTGGACGATGCCTTTATCAACGAGGCGGGAAATCACGTAACCGATGCCTGCTGCAAATATCTGTTGCCCCTCATTCAGGGAGAAGCCGCTTGCCGATACGAGGGCGGTCTTCCCGTACATCTGATGATTTGATTTTGAACCGATAAGGAGAATAAAGCTATGAAAATTGCAGTGATTACCGGTGCATCCTCCGGTATGGGACGTGAGTTTGTCGTTCAACTGGACAGACAGCAGAATTTTGACGAGATCTGGGTCATCGCCCGCAGACGCGACCGCTTGGAGGCGTTGCAGGCAGACGTGAAGAGCAAGATCCGTCCGATCGCTCTTGATCTGACCAAGGAAGAGAGCATTGATGAATATCAAAAGCTTCTGGAGGAGCACAAGCCGGAGGTTGCGGTGCTTGTCAACGCCAGCGGCTTTGGTCGCTTTGCAGCCTTTGAGGACACCGATCTGGAGTCTATGAACCGCATGATCGATCTGAACGTCAAGGCTTACGTTGGTATGACCTACGCTACGCTTCCTTACCTGAGAGAGGAAAGCGAGGTCTACCAGCTGGACTCTCTGTCCTCCTTCCAGCCCGTACCCTACATTGGTGTTTACGGCGCGACCAAGGCGTTCGTGCTCAGCTTCAGCCGCGCGCTCAACGTGGAGCTGAAGAAAAAGAAGATCCACGTCATGGCAGTCTGCCCCGGATGGGTCAAGACCGAGTTCTTCGATCATGCCGTAACCGATGAGAGCGTGATCACTTATTACAACAAGTTCTTTACCGCCGAGGAGGTCATCACCCGTGCGCTGAAGGATATGAAGCGTCGCCGCGACGTTTCGATCTGCGGCTTTTCCGTTCGCGCACAGGTATTCTTCACCAAGCTTTTGCCTCATACGCTGGTTATGAAGATCTGGTGTAAGCAACAGAAAAAGTAAGCTCTCGCTTTGTTCTAAAAGCCTTTCCTTGCCCGTAGATTATAACGACGAGTACAAGAAGGAGGCTGAGAATGAAACGAATGATGATCATTATGGGAACCAGACCCGAGGCGATCAAGCTTTGCCCGCTGGTTCTCGAGTTGAAAAAGCGCGATCGCTTTTCGGTATCGGTCTGCACTGTCGGACAGCATTCCGATCTGCTAAAGGATGTGCTCAAGATCTTTGGTGTCACCGCCGATTTTTGCTTGGAGATCGATCGAAGTCATCCGAGCATTGGCGTGTTGACCTCCCAAATCATGGAAAAGGTCGGGATTCTTTTGTCCGGAGAAAAACCGGAATTGGTAGTGGTGCAGGGAGATACCGCAACGGCATTTGCGTCGGGGCTTGCCGCCTTTTACGAGGGAATTCCCGTGGCGCACGTGGAGGCGGGATTGAGGACCTATCGCCTTGATGCCCCCTTTCCCGAGGAGCTTCACCGACGTGCTTTATCCTTGGTTGCCAAATATCACTTTGCGCCCACTGCGCTCTCCAAACGGAATCTTTTGCGGGAGGGAATTGCCGAGGATTCGGTCTACAAAACGGGGAACACCTCCGTGGACGCCCTTCGCATGAGCCTTTCGGGGGCGTTGGGAGGCGTATCCACGTGCTTTCCGCCAAACGTCCGATTGCTTCTGTTCACCGCGCACCGCCGAGAAAGCCTTGGAGCGCCGCTTGCCGGAATGCTTCGCGCGCTGCGCCGTGTGGTGGAGGAAACGCCCGACGTGCTGGCGCTCTGCCCACTGCATCCCAATCCCGAGATCCGCAGAATTGCCAATGAGGAGCTTTTCGGCGCACGCAGGATTCGCGTGATCGAGCCGCCAAGCTTTGTGGATTTTCACCGTTTGCTCTCCCAAAGCTATTTGGTTCTGACCGATAGCGGAGGCATTCAGGAGGAGACCGTGACCCTGGGGATCCCCACGGTGGTTATGCGATACTCCAGCGAGCGGACCGAGGGAATGTGCGCAGGGGTACTGCGGCTTGCGGGAAGCGATGAGGATGGAATCTATGAGGTGGTCAAGCGCCTGTTGGAGAAGGATTCCGCGGAATATGCCGCTATGAAAAAGCCGTCGGCAGTCTTTGGTGACGGAAGAGCCTCCGTGCGGATCGCCGATCTTTTGGAAAAAAGCTCATAAAATATTCTGAATGTCAGAAAGGAAGTATAAAATGCAATATTTCAAGCATGAGATCAACGTAAACGGTAAAAGCGTGACTCTGAGTGCCTATATTCCAGATGCGGCGCCCCACGCAAACTTTCAAACCAATCGTCCCGCCGTTATTGTTTTTCCGGGCGGTGCGTACAGGGGGCTTTACGGCGGCGAGGCTGAGCCCATTGCTCTGCGCTACGTGGGACACGGAGTCTGTGCCTTTTTGCTGGAGTACAGCGTCCGTCCCGCAATCTTCCCCCAAGCTCTCCTGGAGGCACTGAATGCTGTGAAATACGTCAGAGACAACGCCGAAAAATTTGGCATTGATTCTGCAAGGATCGCCGTTTGCGGCTTCTCCGCAGGCGGACATCTGGCTGCTTCCGCCGGTGTGCTTTGGAACAGCTCCTGTCTGGACGGACTTTTGGAGGGCGAGCGTGAAGCCTACCGTCCCGATAAGATGATCCTTTGCTATCCCGTAACCTCCTATAAGAGCCACAACGGATCTTATCACAATCTGTTCACGGGAGAGGGCGCCGAATTGACCGAGAAGATGATTGCCTCCGCGTCCGTGGAGCAGCACGTCAACGAGGGGACTGCCGCGGCTTACATCTGGCACAACTACGATGATAAGGGCGTTTCCGTAGGAGAAACCTTCCTGTTTGCAAAGGCATTGTACGATCACGCCATTCCCGTGGAAATGCGCATCTATCCCACGGGCGGTCACGGAACCTGCCTTGGAAACTATATCACCAAGGGGCTTGCCTTTGGTGAGACCAAGCCCTGTGACGGCTGGGTAGAGGATACGCTTCCTTTCCTGTTCCGATAAAAACCTTGAAAGCAAAAGCCGATTTTTCAACCACACGAAAAATCGGCTTTTTGATTTGTAATCCGAAAACCACCAGCAGTGCTGGTGGTTCCAAAGAGCTTTCGCTTTGCGCAATCCCGCCGCAGCGGAAGGCTCCCTTGTGTAAAGGGAGCTGTCGCCGAAGGCGACTGAGGGATTGTACT
>SVSL01000024.1 GCA_015064315.1 Oscillospiraceae bacterium | reverse complement strand
CTCACATCTGCGGTTTGGTCTGAAACCATAACTGCTTTCGTGGAACGATGGGTCGAATATGGGGGTTAATACTTGGGTAATCGCTTGTTCAATTACTCTGTCAATTACCGTGGGGATGCCGAGTTTTCTCACTCCGCCGTTTGGCTTGGGTATTTCTACTCTAAGCACAGGTTGCGGTTTGTAAGTCCTCGTTCGGATCTGTTCTTTGATACCTTTCCAATTTGCTTTCATATATGCTTCAAGCTCCTTGGTCGTAACTCCATCAACTCCGCCTGCACCTTTGTTTGCATATACTCTTCTGTAGGCTTTTTCGATGTTTTCATTACTCAGTATCTTTTCAAGCATTTTCGACATAGTCTGTCTCCTTTCCTTTCCGCTTCCGAATACATTTTCTTCACCCTATGTTATTTGTGCTTTCTCTCAAATACGCTTCGGTTTCACACTCCGTCGGGCAATTATTCGGAACATACATTACTATTCGACATTTTGAATTGTTCGGTCCTTCCCAAGTTTTTTCCTTGGTACTATGACCTCTGCTGACTTCTCACAGTTCGTTGTTACTACAGATATCTCTGCCTGTGAGACCTCACGGGATAAACCAATTCTCTTTCCTCGTCTACCTGCTCGGTCTACGCAATAGGGTTACGGTTACCTTTTGGACTTCGTTGCTTTAGGCCAACTTATCCGCCTATTACGCCTTCGTACCGAGTTTCTGTCCGTCAGGCTACGATTTCGCTATCCCTTCTTCTCGCCTACACCTCTCGATGCAAACCTTGGGAGTCGCTTTCGGGTTGGTCGGTAACTACCTCCCAGCGGACTTTCACCGCAGAGCATTGGTATGCCCGTCATACATAAAAAAAGGCACACCCAAAATTGAGTGTACCTTCTATGGAAATTGGCGTGTGCTTGTGCCGTTTCACTTGCACCAAAACCCACTCCAAAATAAACTTGCACCAAATTTGCACCAAAGGCAAATTTTCTGCAAAAGAAAAACCCCGAAAACCATTGTGGTATCGGGGTTTTTTGATAATCGCCGTAAGGCTGTAATTATCTCTTGGAGAACTGAGGAGCACGACGTGCTGCCTTGAGTCCGTACTTCTTTCTTTCCTTCATACGAGGATCGCGGGTCAGGAAACCTGCAGCCTTGAGGGCGGGCTTGTTCTCAGCGTCTGCTGCAACGAGTGCACGAGCGAGACCGTGACGGATTGCGCCTGCCTGTCCGGAAATACCGCCGCCGTTTACGGTTGCGATGATATCAAACTTACCCTCGGTTCCGGTTACGCCAAAGGGCTGGTTTACGATCAGCTTCAGGGTCTCAAGACCAAAGTAATCGTCAATGTCACGCTTGTTGATGGTGATCACACCGGTGCCGGGCACGATGCGAACGCGAGCAACGGACTTCTTTCTTCTGCCGGTGCCGTAGAAATAGGGCTTAGAACTGGTATACATGTGTTATGTCCTTCCTTTCTTCCGATTAAAACTCGTAAGCTTCGGGCTGCTGAGCAGCGTGCTTATGAGCCTCACCTGCATAAACCTTCAGGCGGGTGAATGCCTTTGCTCCAAGGGTGTTCTTGGGGAGCATGCCCTTAATAGCGATCTCCATTGCGCGCTCGGGCTTGGTTGCCATCATGGTCTTAGCCTGAACTGCCTTCATACCGCCAATATAGCCGGAGTGGTGGTAGTAATACTTCTTCTCGAGCTTCTTACCGGTGAGAACTGCCTTGTCCGCATTGATTACGATAACGAAGTTACCGCAGTCAACGTGAGGGGTGAACTCGGGAGCGTTCTTGCCGCGGAGCAGATCTGCTGCGGCAACAGCGGTCTTACCCATGGGCTTACCAGCTGCGTCCAGAATGTACCACTTGCGAACTACATTCTCTTTTTTCTGCATAAATGTAGACATTGTAGTGTTTCCTCCAAACAAATAAATATAGATATTTTTTCATGCTCGCATATTATATCACAAGGATCTCGACTTGTCAACCCCTTTTTCAAAAAAAAATAAATAATTTTAATCTATCTCACCATATCCTCGTTTTTTCTCGCTTTTTTGGGCTTTTTTGTAGGTTGATCGCATCTCCAAACTCATTTTTTTACGTCTTTCGATCCAAGAAAAAAGGGAATCGGTCTATTTTATTATAATGAAGAAAAAATTATCCGAGCCCCACTTCTCCACCCGCCTTGAAAAACGTCTCCCAAAAAAGTTGAAAAATGTCGCAAAAGGGGTTGACAAGGGGATTTTTAAGTGCTATAATTACCAAAAAAAATAAAGGAGAGCGCCTTTTGGTACCAAACCCCAAGTATGAGCGTATCTTTTATTTGGGAACGGTACGGGACAGCGCGACAGCTATGGATACTCCGTTTTTGACCAATCGAAAGTTGGATGAAAAGCAGATTCAGACCCTTCTTGAGCTTGCCGACAAGAATGATCCCATTCTTTATGCGGTGGTTGGAGAGATCACGAACAGCGCTAAGTACAGTCTTCACGTTTTATTGGTGACCGCCACACATCTGTTCAGCTACGATTTCGGAACGGGAGAATGCTCCGAGAGAATCCCCTTTGCGGAGATTGAGGAAATCAAAAACAAGCGGATGTACGGCAATGGACTCATGCGAGCGAAGATGAAGGACGGAAGCATAAAGCTACTCTTCCGCTTCACCTTCTCTGTTACCGCGCTTTGCGACGCGGTACGCAATTACGTGTCCGATATTCGTGACGGCTCCACTCCCGAAAAAGCTTTTGAGGCAGTGAATGCTACCTACGAAAAGTTTCTTTCGGTTTGTCCCAAGTGCGGCCGCACACTTTCGGCTCCGGGCGTTCCCTGCATAGGTTGTATGAACAAAGGGCGTCTTTTGAGCAAATTGGGAGGATATCTCAAGGCTGAGACGCCTATTTTGATTGTCTCGGTCTTTATTTCGATCCTCACCACAGCTCTGGCACTGGTTCCTCCCATGCTGACCAAGTCCTTGGTGGATGATATTCTGCCAAACCGTGACCGCCAGGCACTCGCTATGGTGGCGATCCTCCTGGTGGGCGTTCACGTGGTGCGCTTCACCTTTGCCGGCTTTCGAGGCTATATGCTCCGCGCAGCAGGAAACCGCATTGTTTCGGGAATCCGCCGAGACGTTTACAAAAAAGCGCAATTTCTCCCCATGAGATTCTACGATAAGACCTCCACGGGTGCCGTTATCAACCGTATCAGCGGTGACACGGCAACGCTCCAGGCATTCATGCTCCGCATCACCCAGGAGGTTGTGGTGCAGTTCTTCAAAATGATTGGTATTATCGTCATCATGCTCTGCATCAACTGGAAGCTGACCCTGCTCTCGCTCTTCCCCGTTCCCTTGGTTGCCATCGGCTCGCGCATCTTCCGCAAAAAGATCGCCCCCTTCTATCGTCGCATTTGGAGAAGATCCTCCTCGGTAACCTCGGTTCTGACCGATACCATCCCCGGTATCCGCGTAATCAAATCCTTTACCAATGAAAAGAACGCCGTTGATCGCTTCTCCGAAAAGGTGGAGGACTGGCGCGATACCGACACCAAAGCCGGTAAGATCCTCAACGCATACCCCGCCATTGTCAACTGCCTGATGTGCTGCGGTAGCGTGGTGATCTGGGCATTTGGAGGAACGCTTGTCATTGACGCGCTGGAAATGGGCTCTGTGGGTACCATTTCGGTAGGTCTTCTGGTTTCCTTCATTTCCTACGCCACCATGTTCTATGAGCCTGTCAACTTCTTTGCAAACCTGTCCGACTCCACGCAAAACGCCATGGCATCCGCCGAGCGCATCATGGACATTTTGGATGCCGAGCCCGAGCAGAACTTTGGCAAGGGCAACACCAACGCCAATATCGGCGGACGCATTGAATTCAAGAACGTAAGCTTCTCCTTTGACCGCACCAAAAAGGTGCTCAAGGATATCAACCTCACCATCGAGCCCGGTGACATTGTGGGTATTGTAGGAACCACGGGCTCGGGCAAATCCACGCTGATCAACCTCCTGCTCCGCTATTACGATCACTACGAAGGCGAAATCACGGTGGATGGCGTGGACATCCGCAAGATCGATATGCAGTATTACCGCTCGAACATCGGCTACGTACAGCAGGAGCCCATGATGTTCCACGATACCATCTTCAACAACATCGCCTACGGCGACGAGTCCTTCTCGGTGGATGAGGTCATCAACGCCGCCGATATCGCCAACGCACACGAGTTTATCGTGCGTCAGCCCGACGGCTACGATTCGATGCTGGGTGAGCGCGGCGTGGGACTTTCCGGCGGTGAGCGCCAACGCGTTTCCATTGCAAGAGCCATGCTCCGCAATCCCAAGATGCTGGTATTTGATGAAGCAACGGCATCGGTGGACTCCGAGACCGAGCATCTGATTCAGGAAGCCATTGAGCATCTGATCAGCGGAAGAACCACTCTGATGATCGCCCACCGCCTCTCTACTCTGGCAAAGGCGAACAAGATCGTTGTCATCGACAACGGTAAGATTCTTGAGTGCGGCACACCTCAGGAGCTGATGGAGAAAAAAGGAAAATACTATAAATTGGTTCAGATCCAATCCATGTCCGACAAGGTGGCGCAATCCCGCCGCGAAGAAAATTTTGACTGAGGAGGACATTCCAATATGAGCAGAATTTATATTGACTGCTACACGGGACGCCTGGAACGCACCGACATCTATCTGGTCCGTTTGATCTTAAAGGACGGCACGGTCATTGAAGACCTTGAGCCACGTCGCCTCTTCCCCATTTCCAATCCTGATATGTATATCACGCTCCTTGACGACAAGGAAAAGGAGATTGGCTTTGTCAGAGATCTCACCGAGATTGACGATGCCTCCCGCAAGGTGCTGGAGGACTGCTTTGCCGAGTATTACATGATTCCTCGCATCACAAGGCTTGTGGAAAGCATTGATAAGTTTGGATCTCTCAACTGGGTGGTGGATACCGATCGCGGCAGAGTCGCCTTCCAGATCCGCAACCGCCACAGCGATATCAAGAAGATGGGCAAATCCAACCGCATCATCATCCGCGACTCCAATGACAACCGCTACGAGATCCCCGACTACACCGCCTTGGATGCGCACAGTCAGCATTTGTTGTTCTCGTATTTGTAAAAAAAGAAAGAATCCGTTCTCGTTTGAGTTCGGATTCTTTTTTATTGCAATAGCTTCTTTCTCTGATAATCAATCCCCGCGCGCTTCGCCTGCAAGCTCTGCATACGGCGTGGGATGTGATAAAGCCTTCCGTCGCGACGCAACAGGGCTCCCGTTTGGTGATAGTGAAAATCCACGTCGGCTTCCCTGCAAGACTTGGAAAGCTTTTCCACCCAAGCGTAGTCGCATTCTCTCGCGCCCTCGCCCGATTCTCCTCCTGCCGTGACCGATTCGACAAGGCGCCGATCCAGATAGGGAGAAAGATCGATCTCGGATAGCAACGGCTCGCAAATGATCATACGATGCTGAATGGGCAACCTTAAAAAAACGGGCAACCGCTCGTCGGCACGTTTTTGATTTTCACAGGTGCATCCAACGGTCACGTTTTCATACCCCTCGCCCCAATCGGCAGGTAAAACCGACTCCAAGCGTTGTATCCGTTTGGTGAAGAAGATGAAATGCAGATCCGAGCGCAGCCTCATCATGCGCCATGCGTCCTCGCGCCACGCATCTGCCCCCTCCAAAAGGAAATCGGACGAAAAACAGGTATATACCCTTTCGCCCGATGGGATCTTATATCCGTTCCTTCCCTCCTTGAGCGGAAGCAAAAAATCAGCGTTGAGCCGCAGATCGGCACCCGATTTTTCGTGCGCCTCATCAATGCGAAAAACGTAACAGTTTCTGCATCCCTCGCTGATCCTCTCACAGCCGTGCCAAGGATTCCAATGGGCACTCATTCCTTGCTGCCTTCTGCCGCCGCGCGGATTTTGAGCTCGTTCAGCTCCTCAAGGAAGGTGTCGATATCCTTGAATTCGCGATAGACCGATGCAAAGCGCACGTAGGCAACCTCGTCACGCGCCTTCAATTTTATCATCACCATCTCGCCAAGCTCGGTGGAGGTGACCTCCTGACGCAACGTGTTCTGCAGCTCGCCCTCAATCTCATTGACCAAAGAAACTGCGTCCACGGGGCGCTTCTGCGTTGCCTTGAGAACGCCTGCCAAAAGCTTTTGCTTATCAAAAAGCTCCTTGCCACCGTTCTTTTTGATCACGATGATGGGCACCGTCTCAATCATCTCAAAGGTGGTAAAGCGACGCTGGCAGTTGAGACACTCTCGTCTGCGTCTGATGCTGTTTTCCTCGGTGGGACGCGAGTCGATGACCTTGCTTTCCGTACATCCGCAACCCGGACATTTCATAATTCTTGTACCGTCCGCCAAAAATCGGCTTCCTTTTTTGGGATTCTGCCTTTGCCGCAGGGCAAAAGCAATGCTACCCTCTTATTTTACCACAAAAAGTTAAAAATGTAAAGGGCTTTTTGTAAATTTATCCCGCCGTACCAAAATCCGATAGCACGTCGTACAGAGAGCATGGCGTAACCGCCCCTTTGACGATGAGCGCATAAAGCTCCCATGCCCGTCCAAGATGGTTCCCGAGGTCTCCCGCAGATCTCTCCTCTCCCAGCTCAACCGCCACGCCAAAGCGCGGCTCACCGAGACGGCTTTCTACCGTAAATCGGTAATAAAGCGAAAGTCCGCCAAACAAAACCTGTTCCTCCTTCAACACGATCAACCTGCCGCATTCTGCCTGCTTCAAACGATTCATATTCAGATTCATCCTTTCCGTCTGCCCGTTTTGGGGAGCATCTCCTATTCTATCATATTCCGCGGATGGAAAAAATTAACGCTTTTTCCTGACTTTTTACGTTTTTGACAAAAAAATCTTCCGTTGGAATTGCTTTTCGAGCTTTTTCGCGCCATGCGTGCATATTCATCAATTTTATATGTATAAAAATTCCGTTTTTGAAGAAATCAGCCGCCGAAAACGATACAAGCCGTTCAAAATGCATAAAATTCCATTCTTGGAAAATATTTTGCATAGACAGTCAATCTCCTTTTACTGTATAATGATATAGAAAAAATCATTTATCAATCACAAGAAAGAAAATTCATTTTCTTGAAAAAGAATAAAAATCCACTCAAAAAGGAATAAAGCCTTGAAAAACAATACATCCAAACGAAAAAGAAGCCTCGCCAGGAGACTTTTGATCATTGAAGCCCTCATCATTTTCGTTTTCCTTGCGTTTTTCCTTGCCTGCTATCAAAAAGCGCAAGAGGTCGATCCGATCTACGCCAACAGCTACTACCCTCCGCTTGCCGAATATATTATCGGTTCATTTGTCATCGCCCTCGCATCTGCGATCTTGGTAGACCGATTGGAGCGTGAAAGCGAAGAATCGTCATAATGTCTATGAAGCATCTTCAAAATAAGGCACCTTGCACAAAAATAGTTTTTAAGACTTACGCATTCTGTATATTCCGTTGACAAATTGAACTTTTTTTGGTATAATAAAGGTACTTGTTTTAGGAAAGGACGCTCAATTTATGAAAAAAATCATTTCTATGATTCTCCTTTGCGCAATGCTGGCATCAACGCTTGTCGCCTGCACCGCAAAGTCGGAAGCTTTTTTGACAAATGATTATCCCCTTAACGCAAGTCCCAAAAGCGTTGCCTACACCTCGGAAGCGGCATGGAACGGCGTCTCCGTGGATACGTCGTGGTACAACGCCTCCGCTTCCATTCTCTATTTGGAGGACGGCGCGGATCTGAGAGGCTTTATCGAGCTTGTCTATAAACAAAAAATCAGCTTTGCAGGCAAGACGGTACAGCTCAAAAAGGATATCAATCTTGGCAAAAAGGCGTGGGCGATCCCAACATCCGACCTGTATTTTGAAGGTACCTTTGACGGCGGCGGACATACCGTTGGCGGCTTTCTCATAAACGCTTCCACGGGCAATCAGTCGCTCCTTGGATCCATCGGCGGAGGTGCCATTGTGAAGAACCTGAAGGTTGAGGATGCCACCGTTACGCTCAAAGCGTCTGCCGATACCACCGGCGCGGCAGCCGTTATTGCCCGTATCGTTACCGTGTTCGGTAAAACGGCAAAGGTTGAGAACGTCTCGGCAACCTGCACCATCACCTACAACTCCTCCGGCAAGGCGTATACCTACGTGGGTGGAATCGTTGGCGCGATTGAAGGCAAGGGCGCGGCCGAGATCACCGGATGTGTCAGCAACGGCAGCATTACCTCCTTACAGGGCATTGTGGGCGGTATTGTTGGCGGTGTAAAGGATGGCGTTGCCGTTTTGAACGTCTCCAACTGCAAAAACACCTGCAAGATCAACGCATTGGAAGTGTTTGGCGGCATTGTTGGATGCGTTTATGCCTGCACAGGGCTCAACACCACCGTCATCAACTGCGAAAACACCGGCGATCTTACGGTCAACAAGGATTCCACCGGAGGGCGCGTTGCCGGTATGATCGGTCGATACGATACCATCGGCGGAAAGCTCACTGTAACAGGATGCAAAAATTCGGGAAATATCTCTTATACGGGCACCAAGGAAGGCGGCTCCTGGATGGGCGGCATTCTCGGCTACGTTTACGGCTCCGGAAGCAATTACATCAACGAGGTTACCGTAAAGGGCTGTCACAACACAGGCAATATCACCGCCAACCGCACCTCGGGCGGTATCGCGGGCTTCTTCCAGCGCGTCAAATCCCTTTCCATTGAAAACTGCACGGTAAACGCAGAGATGAGCTTTTCTATCCGCAGCTCCAAAAACTATTACGTTGGCGGTCTGGTCGGCATGATCAATACCAACAGCAAAAGCTACGTTGCCACGGTAAAAAGCTGCTCGGTTTCGGGTAAGATCTCTATCGACGAGCCCGTTGCACATATCACCTACACGGGTGGTCTGATCGGTGCCATCCGCACCAGCACGGTCAATGCCTCCGACTGTCACATCGACGTCGAATTCTCCAAAAAGAATTGCGAGGAGGACGATACCATCAACGTAACGCTGGGATGCAAGGAAAACACCAGCTCGATCCTGAACCCCACCAATATCACCTATTGCTTCTACAATACGGTTGCTACTCCCGAGGACTATCTTTCCATCAAGAGCGACAACACGATCTTCAAGCCCATCGGCTTTCAGCATCGCTACAATGAAGCTGACAATACCTACGATATGCGCTTTGTGTTCGGTATTGACAATCTGCAAGCCGAGGATAAGATCCTTGGAATGGAGATCGCACTGAAGTGCCTTGATACCGAGGTAACGGTTCTCAAGGCAACCACAAGCATTCTCGGCGCTCCTGCCTGCAAGGAGCTTCGTTCCACCGAAAGAACCTACGTTGCGGAGGAATTTCTTTCGGAATACTTCTGCACCTACACCGTAACGGGGATCCCCGCCTCCGAGATTGAGCTGGTAGAAATCAACGGCAACAGCGTTGCCACACTCAAGAACAAGCTGATCACGCTGACCCCCTTCTCCAAGACGAGTGAGGATGCCGAGATCAAAAGAGGCGTTGGAATTGAGGAATACTCCGTTCTCAAGCCCGAACGACACACCTTTGAGATTCAGGATTTCTGGTCCTTCCTCCCCGATGCCTTTGCAAGCTCTACCGGCATTATCACCTCCCAAGAGGTCAACTTCAAGAATCCCTCTAACGTAGCGTGTCAGGAATTCAAGCAGAATGGAAAAGACGACACCTATATTCTGAACAAAAAATGCACCTGCACGGGTGACGAATGCAGTTGTGGATGGGGAGCTACCGGAGCCATGGCACTTCGGTTGAACGAGAACGTTCCCTACCACTATTACATCGATATCGGCACCTACAAAAAAGACGAGTTCTTTGGCAAGGAGCTGGATCGCTACGGCGCTTACCACACCTGGAGCTTTGAGGTCGCGGAGGACGGCTACTACGAGTTCTGCTTCCGCATCCGTCTCAAGGGAACCAACGGCGAATCCGAGACCCGTTACGCGCTGGTACAGATCGATGACGAGGGCTACGGAAGGCAGACCGAGCTTTACTATTCCCTGGTCGTACGGGACGGTACGCTTCGCGACAACGCCACCAATCACGATTCCTATCTGACCGGCTACGGCAAGTATCTGACCGCCGGAACGCACACAATCACCTTCCGTGTTCCCTACGATTCGGATGGCACAAGCAAAAGCTCCAGCTTCCATTTCCGCGACGTTTACGTACGCAAAGGAAGTCTTGAGCCGGACTACGCAAGCCTTCCGATCCCCACGGGCGCAACGCTCTATAACGGAAACTTTGACACCACAACCTGCACCTACGTGCTGGATAACACTACCAAATCTGTTTTTGACGCTTACAGAAACGAGCTGACCGCAGCAGGCTTTACCCTCAAGGAAGAAAAGGTCACCGACTACCGATACAGCAGCTTTGATACCAAAAACTACGCCAAGAACAAGGGCGTTATGCACAACTACTTCTATACCTACACCAATGCAGAATACATGATCCATACCTACTTCTGCGAGGGTGACGGCGGTATGCGCGCGGTGATTTCCGATATTGAGGAATATCAAAAATACGTAGAGGTCAGAGCAGAAAACCAAACCTACAAGGATATTACCGATCCTCTGTTTGCCATTCTGGATATCGGCGGTAAAAAGATCGTACTGCAAAAAGGCCCCAATGCCGGAAAAACGATCTCGGGCTCGACCAACGGCATGTGCCTGGTCTATCGACTCTCCGACGGGCGCTTCGTTCTTGTGGACGGCGGAACCTGGAGTGCCACCGATACCGAGGGCGAGGGCGTGGAGCGTCTTTACAACTGGCTTGCCGAGCACGCCGACTACGACGGTGACGGCAACTATAAGAACAACAAGGTCACCATTGCCGCATGGCTCATTACCCACCACCATTCCGACCATATCAGCGTAGCGTGGAAATTCAATCAGATGTATCAGGGCAAGAACAACGTGGAGATTCAGAACTATCTCTACAATTTCCCGGATTACGAGTTTGCCATTGGCATTCCCGGAAGCAACATCAAGCCCGATTACTATACCGAGTGGTTCCCCAAGATGGACAATCTCATGAAGCGCAGCAACAATCTGGTGGTTCACACCGGCTTTGGCTATCAGTTTGCCGACATCAGCATTGAGATCCTTTACACCCACGAGGACCTCTTCCCCGGCACCATCAAGGACTTTAACAACTCCAACTCGGTCTTCAAGATCACATTGGCAGGCAAGACCTTCCTGGTTGCGGGAGACCTTGAGGAGCCCGGGCAGATCGACTGTAACAAGATGACAGGTACGCTTCTGGAGGCCGACTTCCTGCAACCCACTCATCACGGCCACAACGGTCAGATCGAGTTCTACAAGTATATCGTAGGCTTGGATCAAAACGGAAGCTTTAACACCGATACCATTGTGATATGGCCGCTTCCCAAGGGCGAAACGGCGTCCTGCTACGAGGGCACCGGCGCCAAGGGCATTGCCAATCGCTGGCTTGCCGAAATGTTCCGCAAGGAGGACGATCAGGCAAACGATCAGATTCACTTTGCGATGGAAAACTGGGTATTTTCCGATTTTAAATAGCCCCTTTTACGACCGATCCCCATCCGTAAAAAGCGGATGGGGATTTTGCACATTATTGAAACACCATATTTGTTAAAACCGTCAAAAATAATGAACAAATTTCTTTTTTAATTGACAATCGAGGGGATATCTGCTATAATAAACTGTATTCTTATAAGAAAGGAAGATACGAAAATGAAAAAAATCATTTCCATTTTTCTTCTTTGCGCAATGCTGGCATCTACCCTCGCCTCCTGCGCATGGAACAAAGGAACGCCCGATCCCGAGTTCTACCCTGTTGACGGTATCGCTGAAAATACCGACTACAATCTGGCAACGAGCTGGAACGGATCCGCATCCGACACCTCCTGGTATGACAGTAACAAATCCGCCTCCACCTTCTACATTGAGGACGGAGCAGATCTGAAGGGCTTTATCGATCTGGTACACAAACAAAACGTTACCTTTGCCGGTAAAACCGTTCAGTTGAAAAAAGACATCAATCTTGGAAAGCAGGCTTGGGCGATCCCCGCATCGAGCTCCTACTTCCAGGGTACCTTTGACGGCAACGGAAAGACCATTGGAGGCTTCAAAATGACCTGTGCCGACGGCAATCAGGGCGTTCTGGGCTCCATCGGCGGCTCTGCCGTTGTCAAGAATCTGACGGTGATTTCCGACGGAACCATCACCCTCAAGGCAACCGCTGCTACCACCGGTGCAGCAGGTCTTGTAGGTCGCGTGGTCACCGTACAGGGAAAGACCGCAAAGATTGAAAACGTCACCGTAACCGTAACCATCTCCTACAACACCAGCGGCAAGTCCTACACCTACGTTGGCGGTATCGTGGGCGCTGTTGAGGGTAACGGCGCTTTGGAGATCACCGAATGCATAAACAACAGCAAGGTCACCTCTTCCAAGGCAACCGTTGGCGGTATTGTGGGTGGCGTTAAGAATACCGTTACTTCCCTGACCATCACCAACTGTAAGAACACCGGTGCCATTACCGGCTTGGAGGCAGTTGGCGGTATTGTGGGTGGCATTGAGGCGCCCAAGGACTGTACCGTTAAGATCACCGGCTGTGAAAACACCGGTGCCATTACCATTGAGAGTGGCTCTGCCGAGGGCTGTGCGGCAGGTATCGTAGGTCGTTGCCGTATGACCAACGGCTCTCTCACCGTGACCGGCTGTAAGAACTCCGGCGCGATCAGCTACAAGGGCAACACCACCGGCGGCTGCTGGCTGGGCGGTATCCTCGGATACGTCTACGGCGAGGGCAGCACGCAGCTCGGCACGGTTCTGGTAAAGGACTGTCACTCCACCGGCAAGATCACCGCAAACCGTACCTCGGGCGGCTTGGTAGGCTTCTTCCAGCGTATTGACAAGCTCACCGTTGAGGATTGTACCGTCAATGCCGAAATGATCTTCAACATCAGAACCGAATACAACTACTACGTTGGCGGTCTGATCGGTATTATCCACACCAACAACACAAGCAACACCACCGTGATCAAGAATTGCTCGGTTTCGGGCAAGCTGACGGTGAATGAGCCCGAGGCTCTTCCCTCCTATACGGGCGGTATCTTCGGCGCGCTCCGTAAGAGCAACGTGGAGGCAACCGACTGCCACGTGGACGTTGAATTCCTCAAGGAAAACTGCGAAGCCGATGACGTTGCCAACATCGTTCTCGGCATCAACGAGGAGGGTGGCAACGCGGCTACCGTCAACGCCACAAATATCACCTACAACTTCTACAATATCAACGCCAACCCCGAAAGCTACGTAAAGCTCCAGAGCAACAGCACCATCTTCAAGCCTCTCGGCTTCCAGAGCCGCTACAACGAAGCATCGAATACCTACGATCTGCGTTTTGTATTCGGCTTGGACAACCTGCAATCGGCAGATAAGATCGTGGGCTTTGAGGTTGCGCTCAAGAATCTGGATATTGAGGTTACCACCAACACCGTGGTCACCACCGAGACTCCCGTTTACACCAATCTGAAGGCGGGCGGAAAGACCTACGTTCCCGCAGATTATTATTCCGAATACTTCGCAACCTACACCATCACGGGAATTCCCGCATCCGAGATCGAGGTTTTTGAAAAGAACGGAAATCAAGTTGCCGTTTTGAAGAACAAGCTGATCTCTCTGACCCCCTTCTCCATGACCGGAGAGGATGCCGAGCAGAAGAAAGGCATTGGCATTACTGATTTTTCGGCTGTCAAGCCCGACACTTATACCTTTGAGATTCAGGACTTCTGGTCCTTCCTGCCTCCCGCCTTCCAAGGCGTTACCGGCGTGATCAGCTCTAAGAACGTTGGCTTTAAGACCCCCTCCAACGTGGAGTGCTCCGAGTACAAGCAGCTTGGTAAGGTAAACGATCAGTTCGTTTTGAAGAACAAGTGCACCTGTACCGGCGGTGAATGCACGCACGGCTGGAGCTCCACCGGTGCGGTTGCTTACAAAAAGAACCCCAACGTTCCCTACCACTATTACATCGACCTTGCAACCTATAAGAGCTCTGCCTACTTTGGTGAAGAGCTGGATCGCTACGAGGCTTATCACACCTGGAGCTTTGACGTTGCCGAGGACGGATACTACGAGTTCTGCTTCCGCATCCGTCTCAACGGTGACAACGGCTCCCAGCAGACCCGTTACGCCTTGGTTCAGTTTGATGACGAGGGCTACGCAAGCCAGACCGAATTCTACTACAACCTCAAGGCGCGCGACGGTTCCCTCCGCGACAACGCCGATAACCATGACTCCTATATCACCGGCTACGGCAGATACATGACCAAGGGCAAGCACACCATCACCTTCCGTCTTCCCTATGATGAAAACGGCGTAAACAAGAACGTCAGCTTCCACTTCCGAGACATCTACATGATCAAGAGCAGCCCCGTGGTAGACATGGCTGACATTCCCGTTCCCGCAGGCGCAACGCTTTACGACGGGAACTTTGATGCGACCACCTGTACCTACGTTCTGGATAAAACCTCCAAGACCGTATTCGACAATTACAGAACCGAGCTGACCAAGGCAGGCTTTACCCTGAAGGATGAGAAGGTTACCGATTATCAGTTCAGCAAGTTTGACGTGACCAATACCCCCTCCGGCGGCAATTACACCTATACCGGCAACTACACCGGAAACAAGACCTACCACAACTACTTCTACACCTACACCAACGCAGAGTATATGATCCACGTTTACTTCTGCGAGGGTGACGGCGGCATGCGCGTGATCGTTTCCGAAGTTGAAGAATACGATAAGTACGTAGCCGTAAACGAGAAAAACAAGACCTACACCGAAGTTACCACTCCCCTGTTCGCACTTCTCGACATTGGCGGTAAGGACATTAAACTGACCAAGGGTCCCAACGCGGGCAAGACTGTAACCGGTGTTACCAACGGTATGTGCCTGGCTTACAGACTCTCCGACGGACGCTTCGTCATCTTTGACGGCGGTTACTGGAATGCAACCGATACCGAGGGTGAATGCGTTGAGCGTCTTTACAACTGGCTGGCAGAGCACGCTGACTACGATAAGGACGGCAACTTCAAGAACAACAAGATCACCATTGCGGCATGGATCTTTACCCACCATCACTCCGACCATATCAGTGTTGGCTGGAAGTTCAATCAGATGTATCAGTCCAAGGACAACGTAGAGGTTGAAAACTATCTCTACAACTTCCCGGATTACGAGTATGCCATCGGCACACCCGGAAGCAACATCAATCCTTCCTACTATACCGAGTGGTTCCCCAAGATGGGCGATCTTATGAAGCGTAACAACAACCTGGTTGCTCACACCGGCTTTGAGTATCAGTTTGCTGATATGCACATTGAGATCCTCTACACCCACGAGGACTACTTCCCCAACAGCATCAAGTCCTTTAACAACTCCAACACAGTCTACAAGATCACCCTGGCAGGCAAGACCTTCCTGGTCGCAGGCGACCTTGAGGAGCCCGGACAAATCGACGCCATCAAGATGACCGGTACCCTTCTGGAAGCAGACTTCCTGCAGGTAACCCACCACGGCTGCAACGGTCAGATGGAGTTCTTCAAGTACATTGTGGGCTTGGATGCAGCAGGCAACTTTAACACCGATACCATCGTGATCTGGCCGCTTCCCAAGGGCGAAGACATGAGCTGGTTTGACGGCACCTCCGCAAGAGCGGTTGCCATGAGATGGCTCAAGGAGATGTTCCGCAAGGAAAATGACCAGGCAAACGATAATATCCACTACGCAATTGAAAACTGGGTATTTACCGACTTTGTAAAATAATCCCAAACGAGTTTCCTCCCCCATCCGCTAATGCGGATGGGGGATTTTTGTGAATTTATATGAAATTTTTATCATTTTGAAACCTGATAATTGACAAATCTTCAAATTTCTGTTATAATAAAATGTATTCTTTTATGAATTTATGAAAGGAAAATGAGAAAATGAAAAAAATCATCTCCATCATTCTTCTTTGCGCAATGCTTGCTTCAACCCTTGCATCCTGCGGAATGAAGAACGGACTTCCGGATCTTGATCATTATCCTCAGGATGAAGCATTCGTTGATCCTTCATCCTATACCTCCCAGCCCGAATGGGACGGCACGTCCTCGGATACCTCCTGGTATACCGCCGACAAGTCCGCCTCCATCTTTTATCTGGCAGACGGAGCAGACCTCAAGGGCTTTGTTGACCTGGTTTACAGTCAAGGCGTTACCTTTGCGGGCAAAACCGTAAAGCTGAAAAACGGCATCCATTTGGGTGGCAAGGCTTGGACGATTCCTGCGTCAAGCAACTATTTCCAGGGAACCTTTGACGGTGACGGGCACTCCATTGGCAGCTTTACCATCAGCTGCACCACCGGCAATCAGTCGCTTCTCGGCTTCATTGGCGGAAGCGCGGTTGTAAAGAATCTGAAGGTAGAAGCAGGCAAGCTGACCTTGAAGGCAAGCGCCGCTACCACCGGTGCGGCAGGCGTGATCGCACGCATCGTAACCGCAAACGGCAAAACCGTAACCGTTGAAAACGTAACCTCCTCCTGTACCGTATCCATTTCCTCCGGCTCTAAGGAATACTCCTTTGTGGGTGGTATTATTGGACGCATTGAGGGGGCGGGCGCTGTCGTAGTTAAGGGCTGCACCAATAGCGGTGCCCTCACCGGTAAGGCCTCCAAGCAATACGGAGGTATCGTGGGTGGCGTCACCGGAGGAGTAACCGCTCTGACTCTTGAAAATTGCAGCAACACCGGTGCCATTTCCGCATACGACTGCTTGGGCGGTATGGTTGGCGCGGCTTCCGCTTGCACCGGCAACATCAAAATCACCATTACCGATTGTACCAACAACGGCTCGATCACGGTATATGAAAGCTCCAGTAGCGGTATCGCCGCAGGCATTCTTGGCCGTATGGAATCCACCGGCGGATCCTTGACTGTTACCGGATGCCAAAACAAGGGTATGGTTTCCTACAACGGAAGCAAAACCGGTGGCGCATGGTTGGGCGGCATTCTGGGCTACGTTCATAGCACGGGAAGCTCCTCTCAGCTGGAATCCGTAACCGTTAAGAACTGTCACAGCTCCGGTGCCATCACCGCAAACCGTACCTCGGGCGGCTTGATCGGCTTTTTGCAGAGAATCAACAGCATCACCGTTGAGGATTGCACGGTAAAAGCTACCCTGACCTTTAACATCAACCACACCGGTAACTACTACGTTGGCGGTCTGATCGGTATCATCAACGCCAACACCACGAGCACGGCTGCAACCATTCAGAATTGCACTGTTTCGGGCACCATGCTGATCAATGAACCCACCGAGCAGGCTATTTTTGCAGGCGGTATTCTGGGTGCTCTGCGCAAAACGGTTGCCAACGTTTCCGATTGTTCCATTGAGCTCGCCTTTGCAAAGCTCAACTGCGAGGCAGATGACACCGTTAACGTAACCCTTGGTTGCCTTGATGATACCGCCTCGGTTCTCAACCCCACCAACCTCTCCTACAAGTTCTATAATTCCAACGCGGTTGCAGAGGATTACCTCTCCATTAAGAGTGACCTCACCATCTTCAAGCCCATCGGCTTCCAGTATCGCTACAACGCATCCTCCGACACCTACGATCTGCGCTTTGTGTTCGGTATTGACAACCTGCAAAAGGAAGACACTGTCATCGGTTTTGATTTTGTAGCCAAAAATCTTGGAGAGACGGTAACGGTAAGCTCCGCAAAGACTACCGTATCCTCTATTTACGAAAAGCTGTCCTCCTCCGAAAAGGACTATTCCCCCTCTGATTATTCCTCCGACTATTTTGCAACCTACACCGTTTCGGGAATTCCCGCATCCGAGGTGAGAATCGAAAAACGCGACGGCAAGGATACGTTGGTTTTGAAAAACCAGCTGATCTCCATGACCCCCTTCACCATGAAGGGCGTTAACGGAAAAGCCAAGGACGGCGACGGCATTGCCGATTACGCCTTTGCAGCCCAAAATGTACATCAGTTTGAGATTCAGGATTTCTGGACCTATCTTCCCACCGCTTTTGTGGGAACGACCGGTATTCTGACCTCCAAAAACGTAGCTTACGATCCCGCATCCAATCTGGATTGCCAGGAATACAAAAAGATTGGTAGCTACGATCAGTACATTCTGAAAAAGACCTGTAAGTGCACCGGCGAAAGCTGCACCTGTGGATGGGGCGCAACCGGCGTAACCGCTTACAAGAAGAACGCAAACGTTCCCTACCACTATTACATTGACCTTGCAAATTACAAAAAGTCCGCCTACTACGGCGAGGAGCTGGAGCGCTACGCCGCTCACCACACCTGGACCTTTGAGATTGCCGAGGACGGATACTATGAGTTCTGCTTCCGCGTTCGTCTCAACGGCACCAACGGCTCGGCGCAGGAACGCTATATGCTGGTACAGTTTGACGGCGAATCCTACGTCGACCAGACCGAGTTCTTCTATACCGTCAAATCCTATGACGAAACCATGCGCGACAATGCCGACAATCACGACTCCTACCTCACCGGCTACGGCAGATACATGACCGCAGGCAAGCACACCATCACCTTCCGCGTTCCCTACGATGCCGATGGCATAAACAAGGATAGCAGCTTCCATATCCGTGACGTCTACGCGGTCAAGAGCAAGCTTCCCGTAGATCAGGCTGAGATCCCCGTTCCTGCAGGCGCAACCCTCTACAACGGTAACTTTGAAGCCAACACCTGCACCTACGTTCTGGACAACACCACCAAGGCAAAGTTCGACGCTTACAGAGATCAACTCGTTAAGGCAGGCTTTACCCTGAAGGAAGAAAGAAAGACCGAATACCGTTACAGCAGCTTTGATACCGCGAACTACAACCGTAACAAGGGCACAATGTATAACTACTTCTACACCTATACCAATGCAGATTACATGGTTCACACCTACTTCTGCGAGGGTGACGGCAGCATGCGCGCAGTTGTTTCCGATGTCAGCGAGTACCAAAAGTACGTAGACATCAAAAATGCCAACAGCAAGACATACACTGCGGTTACCACTCCCCTGTTTGCAATGCTGGATATCGGTGGCGTAGAAGTACCCGGATCCGCAGGCGCAAACTTTGGCTTGTGCTTCGTTTACAGACTCTCCGACGGTCGTTTTGTGATCATCGACGGCGGTAACTGGACAGCAGGCGACAAGGAAGGCAAAGCAGTAGAACGTCTTTACGACTGGCTCGCAGAGCACGCCGACTATGACGGTGACGGCAACTTCAAGAACAACCCGATCACCATTGCGGCTTGGCTTACGACGCACCACCACTCCGACCACATCAGCGTTAACTGGAAGTTCAACCAGATGTATCAAGGAAAGAACAACGTAAAGATTGAGAACTATCTCTTCAACTTCCCGGATTATGAGTATGCGATCTCGGTTCCCGGAAACAATATTCAGCCCGACTATTACACCGAATGGTTCCCCAAAATGGAAAGCATGATGAAGGCGAACAATCACCTTACGGTGCATACCGGCTATACCTTCCAGTTTGCCGATATGAATATTGAGATTCTCTTTACCCATGAGGATATGTTCCCCAACTCCATCAAGTCCTTCAACAATTCTTGCACGATCTTTAAGATCACCTTTGCAGGCAAAGTCTTTACGGTTGCCGGCGACCTTGAGGAGCCCGGTCAGCTGGATGCCATGAAGATAACGGGAACCCTGCTGGAAGCCGACTTCCTGCAACCCACTCATCACGGCCACAACGGTCAGATCGAGTTCTACAAGTACACCGTAGGATTGGACGCAAGCGGAAACTTCAACAAGGACGTTCACGTGCTCTGGCCTCTGCCTCAGGGTGAGGTTTCCAACCAGTTCACCGGAAACAGCACCGCAAATGTTGCCAACCGTTGGCTCAAAGAGATGTTCTTCAAGGAAAATGACCAAGCGAACGACAATCTCCATTACGCAGTGGAAAACTATATTTTCACTGATTTTGCGAAATAATCGCAAATAAACAACCGTCGGGATGTTCCGAATGCAAAGCCGCATTCGGAGCATCCCGATTTATTTATTCCCTAAGCCTTAATCGCTTAGCTTCCGCAGCCACAGCGAGAGGGTCTTTCGCTACCGCATCCCAGCACACTCGGACCGCCATGATCACAAAATTCACCTACGGGGAACGGCATCTTGCGGAACACGTGACAGGGATCGTCCTCCTCCACGGGAGTGCATTCCTTTTCGGGGATGCAATACTCGGTTGCCTGAATCAGATACTGAGCAGGACGTACGATGCGCACCACCGAGAAGATGCCGAGAGAAACAGTCAGATAGCGTCTGCCACGGTCGTCACCGAAATCAAAGGGTGCATCAAAGCCGGCGCAAACCGCTTCGGGAAGCTCGCTTTCCTGACAGCAGCAACAGCAGTTACATTCGGTAACCTCTTCCACGATTCGGGTGCCAAGGATCACGGGATCCACAACCTCTACGATCGCGGTGGGAATATTTCTCTCACGGCAGGTGGGAGTGGGCATTGCGCAAAAGCCATTGCAATCGGCGTTGCTCTTGAAGATATTCACATTGCTCTCACCGCCGTAAAGGATCACCCGCTTCTCCAGCACGGCGATCCCCTCCAGCTCCTGAGAGCGTCCGCAGCCTACGCAAGCCTCAAGGCAAAGCTTTACGTAGAAACGAATGGTAACCGCGTAAAAGCCACGGTTGAACTGGATCGAATCCAGCGTGATCTGTGTCCAAACGATCTTGGCGCTCTTGGTGCGGATCGCGCTCGTATGCTCCAAAATTTCGTTTCCGTATCCCGAAAGATACACGCGCACCTGCTCAAAGCAATCGCGGTCGCGGCAGGAATCCAAAACGCGGTTGGTTTCAATACACACCGTGTCACGGGCATTCCCGCTCGGCGCGCAGGGGAATCTGTTTTCCGCCATATTCATAAATCTCCTTTTTGATAAATTAGAGAATACTCTCTTCGCTATCATTCTATGCCCTTCCCCTTTTTTTGACACATATTTCTCAAAAAAGCCTCTTCAAATTGTAAACATTCAAAAATGCTATTGCAAAATGGATTCAATTCCTTTATAATATAAGGGTAAACAAACAAAGAAAGGACTCCCCCCATGAAAAAAAGATATTTATGGATTTCTCTCCTTTTAGCACTTCTCATGCTGCTCTCCTCCTGTACCAATCTCTTTCAAAGAGAGAGCTCGTCCACTGAGCAGGCGACGCAAGCGCCCGTAGAGCCCTCAGCGCTTTTGGGGCTTTGGTACTGCGCCGACGCCTATACCGTCCTTGTGCTGAAGGAAGGAAACGTTTTTGACTATTACAATCTGGTCACCGACGATTACGCCTATGCGTCTGACATTTTCTCGGGTCAGTATACCCTTGCAGACAACAATATTACGGTTCCGCTGGAGGAAGATTTCAGTCTTCAGCTCGCCTATGATGCAGAAAAGGACATCCTCGCTGTGGACGGCTTGGAGCTGAGCTTCTCCCGTGTGGAGATTCTCCCCACCAAGCTTGGCAACGCAGAGCCCGAAAAATTCAAGGGCATTTGGTACAACAAAACCTCCCAAAGAGTTTATGATCTCCACGAAGACGGAACGGTGGATATCTACCTCATTCAAGCCGGCTACTATGCCTACAACACCACCGAAAAGGCAACCTACACCGTTGACGGAGCCTTTGTTACCATTCACTTTGATTACTCGGAAAACACCATTGGATTGATCTACAATCCGAACAAGGATAGCGTAGCAACCGCCTACGGTGATCTTTACAGCCGTGTAAACGAGCTTCCCACCGAGCATCCCGTTGTCCCCTTCCCCAATTACGAAAATCTGGATTGCTCCTCGGTGATCACGCTTGGCGAATATAAGGGACGCGATCTTACCACCGATGCCAAGGCGTATGCCTCTATTTATATCTTTGATGCCTATTATAACGCCAACAAGGATAAGAATCCTGCCGCCATTACCGAGGACAGAGCCGCTATCTATGGCGATCGCGTGGTCATCGACTACACCGGATATCTCAACGGTGAAAAATTCTCCGGCGGTTCCGCAACCAATCAAAAGGTATCGATCACCCAAAACAGCGGTTATATTCCCGGCTTTGCGGAGGGCATCATCGGTCGCAAGATGGGCGAGACCTTTGACGTTCCCGTTACCTTCCCCGAAAACTACGGAAGCACGGAGCTTGCGGGAAAATCTGTGGTCTTTACCATGACGCTCCACACCATTTATGAGCTTTCGATCTCGGACGAGGCGGTCAAGGCATTCTCTCAGAATGAATATTCCACCTATGCAGAGATTATGGCTGATTTCACAGTTGCATATCGCCCCATAGTCCTTGAAGAACTTTTAAATAAGGAATCAACCTATCAAAATCTCACCCTTGACTATTACAACTATTTCTATCAGTATTACAGAGATCTCTATCACTCTTACGCGTTCTCCATGGGCATGGAATACGATGCATTCCTCAAGAATTACGGAGAACAAATCCAAATCAGAACCGACGCCGAGTTATTGACGTGGTGCCAAACATCCGTTGCTATGCCCTACATCATTGCGCAAAAGATCTTTAAGGATGAAAATCTTGCAGCCGATAAGGAAACTTACGATGCAAAATATAAGGAAATCTTTGATCAATTCGTAAAGGATGCCATGGATCACTTCAAGTACACCGAGGCAGACCGCGAAAAAGCCGAAAAATTTGTTTTGGAAGAAGAAGGCGACTATCTGAATGCCACCGTGATCCGGGATCTGGTTTCGGATTGGCTTCTGACGCAAAACAACTGATAGCAAAAAGAACCGACTCGATTGAGTCGGTTCTTTCTTTCAGGTTGTAGACCAAAGGTCGCAGATCGTTGGATTGCGCAAACTCGTCAGCCACTTTCTTTTGACACCGCAGGCGCAAAAGAAAGTTAACAAAGAAAACGCCGTTCGGGGAATTTCGCCCGTTGCGACGGGCGAGGAGGCTTCCGCAGCCTCCACCGCGCAAACTTTTGAAAAAGTTTGATCAAAACCTTTCGCTGTTTTGACAGTGCTCATACCTTTTTCAGCTTCTTTTCTGCTTTTCAAGGCAAACGGCGGTTCTCGCGGGCAGATAGATCTGCAAGCGGTATTTGCCGTCGGGTTGCTTGGTCGCGCGGTAAACGTATTCCTTGGAAATACGGTCCCAGCCGCCAAATTCCTTTTCGTCGGTAGAAAGAGCTACCCGATACTCCCCTGCCTTGGGCACGGTAATATAATAGCCCTCGTAGCTGTTGGCGGGGCTGAAATTAAAGGCAAACACTCTGCCGTTCCGTTCGTAAATCAACACCTGCTTCTGCGCGTCGATGAAGATGCACTGCGGTGCCTTGGAAAAGAGCTTTGCATCGGTCGCCAAGGTCAGCATGGCGCGGTCAAATTCCTGCAGATCGCCGTATTTGAGTAGCGGATCATCGGCAAGATGCCACTGTCTGCGGCAATAGAAATAACTCCATCTGTTGCCCTCGCGCGGAAAATCGATCCACTCGGGATGTCCAAACTCATTGCCCATAAAGTTGAGGTACCCCTCGCCTCCAAGGGTAAGCGTTAGGAATCGGATCATTTTATGAAGCGCGATACCGCGATCAATGACGGGGTCTTCGATCAGCTTTGACATGGAGGTATACATATTGCTGTCGCAAAGGCGGAACATCACCGTCTTGTCACCCACAAGCGCTTGGTCGTGGGATTCCACGTATCCGATATATTTTTCTCCGGGTCTTCGACCTGTAAGCTCGCACCAAAGCAGCCACATATCCCATTCCTCATCGGGAATCTTTTTGAGAAGCTTGATCCACAGATCGGGGATGCCCATGGCGAGGCGGTAATCAAAGCCAATACCTCCGTCCTCTATGGGAAGACACATTCCCGGCATTGCCGACATATCCTCGGCAACCGTAATGGCTTTGGGATTGACCTCCCGGATCAGGGTATTTGCCAGCTGCAGATAAGTGATGGCTTCGATATCGGTATTGATGGAAAAATACTTGCCGTAATCGGTAAACGCCGTTCCCAAGCCGTGATCGTGGTAGATCATGGAGGTTACGCCGTCAAAGCGGAAGCCGTCAAAATGGAATTCGGTCATCCAGAACTTGAGGTTGGAAAGCAGAAAATGCAGTACCTCGTTCTTTTCATAATTGAAAAGCTTGGTTCCCCATGCGGGATGCTCTCCGCGCACGCCCTCGTGGAAAAACTGATAGACGGTTCCGTCAAAGCAGTTGATTCCCTCCTCGGTGTTTCGCACCGCGTGGGAATGCACCACGTCAAGAAGCACGGCAATTCCCATGGAATGTGCTTTGTCGATGAGAGCCTTGAGTTCATTGGGCGTGCCGTATCTGGAGCAAGCCGCAAAGAAAGAGGAAACCTGATAGCCAAAGGATCCGTAATAAGGATGCTCCATGATCGCCATGATCTGAATGGTATTGTAGCCCAGATCGCGGATGCGAGGAAGCACGTTCTCGGCAAATTCGCCATAGGTGCCAATCCCTTCCTTCTCCTGCGCCATACCGATGTGGCACTCGTAGATCTTCAGATCCTTCTTGGGGGTGAAATTCTTCTTTTTCCACTTGTAGACAGGCTCGTCTACGATGACACCGCACCAAGCGTAAGTGGTGGGATCCTGCTCCACACGGCGGATATAAAGAGGGATTCGCTCCATGACTCTGTCGCCACTGCGCACGATGGCTTTGACGTGACAGCCGTTCCAAAGAGCGTCCTTTCCGGGAAGAAAGATCTCAAAGACACCGTTTCCAAGAGGCGTCAGCTTGTACTCGAACCGGTTCCAATTCACCATGTCCCCCGTGAGGAAGATCTCGGATGCCGCAGGCGCCCATTCGCGGTAATACCAGCCGTCATTGGTCTTATGGAAGCCGAAATACTCGTGTCCGTTAGAAAAATCGCAAAGAGAGCCATTCTCCCCCACAAGCTCCTTCATCTTGCGGGCATAGTTTTGCATCCGCAAATTGATATCGTTTTCAAAAGGCAGCAAGCTTGGATCATATTCAAGAATTCGGTAGCTCACGGTTTCACACTCCCTTCGGCAAATAAAGTAGGCTTTTCTGTTCTTATTATACTCTTTTTTGATCGGTCTGTCAATGGGATTTTTTGTCGATTGTGCTCAGGATCTTCTTTTTTATCCAAAAAGAAAGAAGCGTCAAGAGATCGTAAACAACGGCAAATTCAATACAATCGGTCATATTAAAAAGCAGATTGATAGGCAATAAAAACGCCAGATTGGCAAGAACCATAGACGGAAACAGCTCAAACGGGAGGCTTTTGTCAATCAGACCCATGACAATATGCAAAATGGGAAAGAAGATGAAAAGTCCTGCCAAAATATCCACGCCGCCGCTGAGAAACCAAATCAGAAAAAGGATGAGAAGGCATGGAGCAACGATCTTGACGAATGATAAAATTCTTTTCATAAGCATTCTCTCCAAGCATAGAAGATTTCGGTCTCAAGATAACGCAAAATCGGCAAAAACAATTATTTCTGCCGATTTTTTGATGTTTTTTTATTGGTTAATGAATTTGACGGCGGTGCCGTAAACGATTACCTCTGCAGCACCCTGCATAACGGCAGCCGAGGCATAACGGATGTTTACAACCGCATCGGCGCCAAGCGCTTCTGCCTCCTCCACCATGCGCTTGGTAGCAAGTGCTCTGGCTTCGTTCATCATTTCGTTATACGCCTTCAGCTCACCGCCCACAAGCGTCTTAAAGCTCTGCGCAATATCCTTGCCCAAGTGCTTGGATTGAATGGTGCTTCCCTTGACAAGAGCCAGCGTCTCCAGCTCTTTTCCACTTACGTAATCAGTATTGACTAAGATCATCTTCTTCACCCTCCTTAATTTCATGGATTCTTTCTATGCAAACCTTAACGATAACCACCGAAAAAGCAAACGGAATAACAGCTAAAAGAATTCTCCATATTCCGGTCACCAAAACCAGCAGTACGCTAAAGTATACAACGTAATAAAGCACGAGGAGGACCGTCACTATAATGGGCGCGATCATCTTCTTTTGATGCAGATTCAAAATCAATCCCTCCTCACAGTCGGTTGACCAATATCATTATAACACAGTTTTTTACAAAAAGCAATAGCAAAGCTCAAAGTTTCTTGAATCCGCAGAAGAATGCATAAAGAGTGACCAGGGATGCGCTGATAAGCGCGCCGCCGATGATATCGGTGATCCAATGAACCCCCGAGATCAGTCTTCCAATGACCATAAAAGCGGTAAAGGCAAGAATGGCAACCGCGATCACAATTTTAAGCGTTTGATTTCCAATGCGTTTCCAAAGCAGCATCAGCGCGGTGAGCATAACACAGAGCACCAGCATGGTGGTAGAGGAGGGATAAGATGCTTCCAAAACGCCCTCAATCAGCACAGGGCGATAATTGAGCACCACAACCTCAAAGAGAACGTAAAACACCAGAACTGCGACGTAAAAAGCGCCGAGAATCCGAATATCGTAATCCACCCTCAAAAAGCTTTTGCGCTTGATCCATTGAATCAGTCCCGTAAGACCAAAGCCCAAAATTACAAGAAAAGGCAGAATGCTTACGTAGTCGATGAAGAGATAAAGTCCCAAATGAACCCCTGTCAGCTCGTGCACCCACGCGTTGATTGCCGCAAAGCCAACCGAGGATCCCTCGGGACCAATGCTTTGCACGTCAACAAAGCGCACCAAAAGCGTCCATATCACAAACGCCGCCATAAGTCCGATTCCTGCGTACAGGCTGATTTTCTTTTGCTGTTTCATGCTTTATAAACCTTTCTTTTTTGTATTCGGCGACCGCCGAAATACAGGATATCATTTTCAAGAATCAAATGCAAGAATCTGCGTGTCACACCTGCGACACGATTCGTGTCATTTTCTTTTTAACGTCATAAATCCCTTGAGCATCAGAAATACGAACAGAAACGCCGCCGCGTAAGGTTGTCTGCCAAAGATCAAGAGAAGGATTCCAAGTGCATGAATGGCAAGTGAAAGCCTTCTTTTGTTCCCCGTCCAAAAAACGCCGCAAAAATTTTGCAATGCCAGTGTCAGAACACCCATCCCCGACATTCCAAAGGAAATCACAAAATACGCAATCCTTAAATACAAGGAAGCATTTTGCAAATTCAGAAGCGATACTGCAAGAAGCTCTCCATCCACCGTCTGCGCAAACAGCGGCAAAAAGAGGAACAGCAAAACCGAAAGATCCAACAAGCCAAACAGAATATCATAAAGATGCGATTCTTTTTTCTTTTGATCGCTTTCGGCAAGGGTCAACACCTCGTCTGTGGAAAGCAGATCGTCCAAGGAGACTGAGAAAAAGCTTGAAATGGCGCGCAGGGAGTCGATATTGGGGTATCCCCTGCCCGATTCCCACTTGGAAACGGCGGTACGGGACACGTAAAGCGTTGCCGCCAGCTCCTCTTGAGTCATGCCCTTTCGTTTTCTGAGTTCCTGTAATTTTTCGTGAAATTCCATATCAAGCTCTCTTTTCGAATGAAAAATCATCATCTGCAATAGAGATTACCAAATCGCAACGCGATTCTATCTCTGTGCCTTCAAAATAGATTCTTTCCATGGGAATCCACTCCTCAAAAAAGCGTTTTGCGAGATCGGGGGAGTTCCGCCTCAGAATCCGTTCCCTTTGATAGTCGGAATCGATCTTCAAAAACGCGGAAAGATCGTAATAAGATGACAGGTCGGGGTGCATGGAGTAGGCGCCCTCAATGACCGTCAAAGCCTTGGGCGTTACGGTTATGGGCTCCTCAAGGGCTTGCGCCGAGCAGTTGAAGCGTTGATACGTGACCACCTTCCCCTTTTGCAGAGGGATCAAGACCTCGGAAAGCAGACGCTCTCGATCCAGATTGCCACCGATCTCGGCAAATCGTTCGGGGGTGCGCTGCTCGGGGCGAAGGAAGAAATCGTCGGCATGAAACACGGTACAACCGTAGAGCTCTTCCAATAGCTTGGAAAGCGTGGTCTTTCCGCTTGCACTCCCTCCCTCCAGGGCAAGAACGGCACTTCCCTTTTGCAGAAGCAACCGATCAAGGCGCGCAAAGAGAGGCAAAAACGGAACAAACGCCTTGGAGATCACACGGTAAGCAGGATGATACGCCCGCCGAAATTCCTCCGAGTGCCGAACCGCCTCAAAGCCGTTGGCACGCCAAGCGGAAAGGGCGTCATCAAAATCAGAGCTCGAAAAGGAAAATCTGCCACTCAAAACCATTTCACGGGCAACTTGCAATTTTTCTTGCAGGGCTTCCCTGCCTTGGGGCTCTTTTTTTGCCGAACGGCAGAAGAGCTCTCCAAGCGTTTTGGGAGAAAGTCCCTCTCTTAAAATTGCCAGCGGAACGCGGCAATAGGCACCGTCAAGAGGCTCAACGGCGGTATTTTCCAATCGTTCCATGGACTCGTATTCGCATTGGATATATGCAACCGCCTCCTCCTTGGAGGTCACCAGATGCTCACATCCAAAGGCACTTTGGTAGAGATATTTGAACAGATCCCGAGGTTGCAGCTCGGGATAGCGCGCGGAATGCGCCAAGAGATTCTTGTAGGTTCGTTCCTGTTGGGTCATAGAGCCTCCCGTTCAATTCTTTTGCTTGAGGAAGGAAAAATGCTCCGAGATCATCACAAGAAGCGGAATCAGAAGGATCTGCACGATGATGCCGGGAACGGCGTTGAGGACTGCGCCGAAAAGAAACGCCGCAAAGGTGAAGCTTCCCCCGCGAAGTCCGATGCAGACGAACATCGCCGCTCCCCAGAGGAGTCTTCCCACGATCATGGCAGTAAGCAAGGAGCAGTAAACAAAGGGCTTTTTGCGTGGAAGGTGCTTATGCATCCATCCCGCAATGGCACCGTAGGCGGCAAGCTCAAACGCCATGCAAAGAGCGGTGGGAAAGAGGGGCGGC